>JBBCIP010000396.1:0-7616 GCA_037189785.1 Alphaproteobacteria bacterium | reverse complement strand
CAAGCTTGGTCAAAATCGTTGTTTTTATGATTATGGCATTCTATGCGGTATCTTTGTGGAGTGGTGGAGGTGCGCCGGACATCCAGTCTATTTCACATATAAATGAACCGATTAAAGAAAGTTACAGCGGAGATCTGTTCTGGGCCTATCTAACAATTAGTATGTTAGTTATTTTCTGCTTGCCGCGACAATTCCATGTGGGGGTGTTAGAGCTTGAAAATCTAAGAGATCTTTCTTATGCGCGATGGTTATTTCCTATATTTTTAACAATTATAGCGGTTTCATCTTTAGTCTTTGCCATAACTTCAGCAAGTTTTGATAGTGCTACTGAGATATGGTCAGATTATTCTATCGTTGCTCTTCCGCTAATGCTTGGTCATGAACTGATGGCCTGCATCGCATTTCTTGGGATTTTTGCAGCGTCATTCGGGATGGTCGTAATTCTTGCACTTACTCATACAACGATGGTGTGTAACGACATTATAATTCCTTTTTTAATAAAGTTTCGAAAATTGAAATTGGATAATGCTGAAAATATAGAAAATCTTGTGCTGCCATTACGGCGTACAATTATTATTGTATGTATGCTTTGTGGCTATGGATTATATCACCTAGAAGATACAGCTTTCTCTGAGATTTTGCGTTTGGCGTCATTTGCATCTGTTATACAATTAGCGCCCGCTTTCATTGGCGGACTTTATTGGCGTAAAGGGCATAAAAACGGCGTTATAAGTGGATTGATTGGTGGATATAGTGTGTGGTTCATCACTATGGTTTTGCCGGGATTAAGTGATGTTAGTCTATATCCTGTCTTTTCACAATCAGCAATGGACGGATTAAATGGTTGGTCTACGTTAAAAATATTTGGGCTCTCAGATCTCTCGAGTGCAATATTACTAAGTCTTGGTGTTAATACGTTACTTTATATTGCATTCTCGTTAGCTGCACAGCAGAGTCTAAGAGATCAGGTGCAGGCTGCCATTTATATTGGTGATAACCATATATCCCCATTCATGTATAACCAAGACTCGAAATATTCTGATTTCAATCCCAATGATCTAGTATTATTGCTTGAAAAGTTTCTTGGAGCTCAATTTAATAAAAGTAAATTTGAAGAATTTCGAAATCAAGAAAATTTAACGTCAGTAGATATACAGAGAAAAAACTCTCAGATTATACACTATGCAGAGTCAGAGTTAGCAAAAGTTCTTGGCACGGTTGTTGCGCACGATCTTTTGCGATCTTTAGTGGAGCATCGTGATCTTAAGATTGCTGATGTTGTTTCTCTATTGGATAAACGCAAAGAAGAACATAAATTTAATAGACAAATTTTACAAAACACATTGGCTTATATGAGTCAAGGAGTTTGTGTTCTAGATCAGGATTTAAAAGTATTGGTCTGGAATAGAAGATTTACGAATATGCTGTGTTTGCCAGATGATACAATCGATATAGGAGTAAATATACGTAGTATTTTTGAGAAGATAGCATCATTAAATATAGGTCGAGGTTTGAAGGAAGTAATCTCGGTTAATGAGAGAATAAAATCCTTAAGGAAGGCGGATCCAAATAGTTTTGACTTCGAGTTGCCGATATCTACTGTTCTTAAAACAAACATTAATATTATGCCATCTGGTGACTATGTAATCAGTTTGACTGATATTACTGATTTGAAAGCCATAGAGTCGGAGTTAAAGCATACAAATGAGCATTTAGAAGAACGTGTGCTACAAAGAACCTATGCCCTTTCTGTTTTAAATGCAGAAGTTTTACAGGCCCAAAAAAAGGCAGAGGAAGCTACGCGTAGTAAAACGCGCTTTTTGGCGGCAGCTAGTCACGATTTGCTTCAGCCTCTAAACGCAGCGCGTTTGTTTGCTTCTACACTAGAAGAATCAATAAAATCAGGGTCAAAGGAAAGTAGTTCGATAATAAATAGCATAAATCATTCTTTAGATTCCGCAGAAAATCTATTGAATGCATTACTAGATATTTCGAAACTTGACGCAGGGGTTCTTAAGCCAGAACATAAAGTTTTTATGATATCAAGTCTTATTGCTGAATTATATAAAGAGTTCTCAATATTGGCAATAAAAAATGGCCTTGAATTACGCTATGTAACGACAGATTTGTGGATTGAAAGTGATAGAAATTTTTTGCGTAGTGTTTTACAAAACTTCTTATCAAATGCGGTTCGTTATACAGTTCAGGGAAAGATTTTGATAGGATGCCGTCGAAAGGGTGAGAATATTCATATCGAAGTATGGGATACTGGTATTGGAATATCGCCAGATAAGTTCCAAAAAATATTTCAAGAATTTTATCGTATTGAAACACAGCACTCTTCGGATTCTACTGGTTTAGGATTGGGATTAGCTATTACAGAGCGTCTTGCTAAGTTGCTTGGCCATGCACTACAGATAAAATCTGAGAGTGGTAAAGGAAGTATGTTTTCTGTGTCGGTTCCCTTATCTAAAGTCCCATCAACTGTTCGAAATCTATATTATAAAGTCGGGCAAGATTTATGTGGCTTAAGAGTTTTGTGTGTAGAGAATGACGCGCCTGAAGTAACAATTCTCCGCCAGTTACTCGAAAGGTGGCAATGCCGTATATTTAAAATTCAGAATTCCAAAAATGCGATTGAAGATTTTAAGACGCGAAGAGACATAATTGATGTTATCATCGTCACATATAACTTAACGAATGAAGCTGTTAATTTAAGTTTTATCCAAAACCTTCGTCGACAAGCGGGATGGGATATTCCTGTAATTATAATAACGAATAATCAGTCTATGCAACTTAAAGAAATAGCAAGTAAAATTGGTGGATGCCAAGTGTTGCATACTCCGTTATCTCCAGCCGCTTTGCGGGCTTTATTATCATATGTTCGAAAACCAATTATGTGATGGTTGTTGTTTTGGTTAATTGATATTTGGGAGCTCTATTTTTAGTTTTTGAGCTAGTAAAACAGCTTGGGTACGTGTGTTAACATTAAGTTTTCTAAGAATTTGTGAAACATGAGTTTTCACGGTTGTCTCCGATATATTGAACTCATAAGCAATTTGTTTATTCAAAAAGCCATCAGCTATAGCCATAAAAACTCGTAACTGGGTTGGTGTTAGGCTGGTTATACGCTGTATAAGGCTTTCTTCATCACTTTCCAGTTTCCTGAATCTATCTTGGATTTCCGGAGGGACCCAGATATCGCCGTTTAATACAGCGATGACGGCTTGCGAGATTTCAGGGAGCGATAAGTTCTTAGGCAAATAACCAAGTGCTCCATATGCAATACATCGTTGAATAACAGAGGGATCTTCGCTGCTTGAGATAATTACTATTGGAAGACTTGCACATTGTCTTCTAAGGGTGATTAGTGCTTCATAGCCTTTTGTGTCTGGCAAAAGCAGATCGAGAACGACGAGTGAGACATTATTCGTTTGTGTAAGAATATTAAATGCAGTTGTGAAATTATTGGCTTCAATTAATTCGTTTATACAATCTATGGTTCCAAGGGCTTGACGTAATGCCAAACGAAATAATGGATGATCGTCAATAATCAATACTTTGACCAAAATTAAACTTTCTAAAAAAAGAATGTGATTCGATATCAGCTTCTCATTTGTAGCATATAGTTACAGATGCCATATCGGCAAAGTTGTTTTTTTGGGGATCATGTGGCTATTCGGATCTCATTCTTTAGTATGATACGGCTTTTATTGGAATGTCAGCCAGTAATGAACTCTTTTGATTAAACTGTAAAACAAATTTTTATATATCTATTTGAAATATAACTATTTTTTATAATTATTCCTCGTGTGTATCTATGCTTTCTGAAGATTATTTATGTGTATTCTTATAACAAGATGACGATAACAACTTCATGAAAATATATATCCTATAAAGCGAAGAAGTGATGGATGGTGTTGCATATAGCAATAAGCGGACGGGTGAACTTAATAGGTTATAGACAGCAGCTGTCGAACTTTGGTTGTTGCAATTAGAGGACATGTGGGGAAACATGATTCGTATATTAATAGTAGAATATGGAATTCGTTTTGCCATTCCTGTTTTGATGGGTATGAGTTGGGCTTTTAATATGTTTGAGAGCTCTTTCGCTGCAGATACATCGACAGCGATAACTGTGGAAGAAGGTACAAACTTTTCGGTTTCTGTCGCGCCGGATGGACAAACCTTAGCAATGGATCTTCAGGGAACTTTGTGGGTGGTTCGTGACGGAGTTGCACGAGCTATTACGAATAGATTGAATG
Organism: Alphaproteobacteria bacterium; assembly: GCA_037189785.1. Taxonomy (GTDB): domain Bacteria; phylum Pseudomonadota; class Alphaproteobacteria; order Sphingomonadales; family Govanellaceae; genus Govanella. The sequence continues at coordinate 3,351 of JBBCIP010000396.1, read as the reverse complement.
ATGTGCGACTTCCAATTTGGTCACCAGATGGTCGTAAAATTGCGTTCCAGTCTTATGTTGATGGTAATTGGCATATTTGGACGATCAATAAGGATGGAACGGAATTAACGCAGATTACTAAGGGGGATGACGATCATAGGGAGCCTGCGTGGGGCACAGACAGTTCCTCATTGTATTTTGCGTCAGACCGCAATGGAAATTATAACATATGGAAAATTAATCTAAAGACACAACAATCGTTTCAGATGACTGCGGATGCGTCAGATGAATTTTCCCCAACTATCAGCGCTACAGGGAATTTAGCTTATATTTCTAAGCAGTCTGGTTGGGGTGGTGTCACAAAAATCAGAATTCAAAAGGATTCTAAAACGAGAGATCTGGCTTTTGATGTTGGAAAACTTAACTTTGTCGGTTTAAGTTGGTTGCCGGATGGCAGTCTAAGCGGTGTTACCTATGATAATAACTGGACATCAGTAGAAACGGCTTTAGTAAAAATAAATTCTCATACAGGAGAATTTGAAAAGCTTACTAAGTTTGACGAAGATGTTTTTCCGTTTCGCGCAAGCTTTGATAAAAAAGGGGCGATCTATTATGCGGCTGATGGAAAGATAAAAAAGATAGTTGAACCAGGAATTTCTGAGACGGTTGCGTTTGAAGCATCTTTAGTCTTCGATCTGCCAAAATTCCAAGCTAAGAAGCATGATCTCTTTGATAAATCAAAGCTTACTGCAAAAGGAATATTAAATCCTGTTTTGTCACCAGATGGACAAAGCATTGCCTTCACAGCACTGGGTGATCTTTGGTTATCCACTATAGATGGGCAAAAGAAAAAGATTACGAATGATCCATTTATCGATATAGATCCAGTTTTCTCTCCTGATGGTAAGAAAATAATATTCTCTTCGGATAGAAGCGGTTTGTTTGAGCTTTGGGCGCATGACTTTGAAACGAGAAGTCAAAAGAAATTAACGTCCATTGGTTTTACATCAGCGCCAGCTTGGTCTCCGGACGGTAGTAAGGTTGCTTTCCTTACTATGCCTGAAAAATCAGGATTTGGAGCGACAGATCTTTTTGTTTTAGATATCGAAACAGGATTAACAACAAAGATTAAGCACTATAAAGATGGGGCAGGAAGACCATCGTGGTCGCCCGATGGAAAGTTCATAGCGATATCTGCGTTCTATCCAGTATCTACTCTATATCGAGAGGGGGCAAATAATATTGATGTTATTAATCTCGATACTGGAGTCACAACTAAGATTGAGCCTAATAAGGGTGAAACTTTTAGTTCTAGAGATTATACAGGGCCGGTCTGGTCGCCAACCCAAGGTATCATTGCCGCCGTTATGAATAAGGAACTTTGGCTTTTTCCAGTTGATAGAAAAGGCCAAAGGAATGGTACACCAAAACGTCTGGCAACCACAGTTGATGGGAATCCAAGTTGGAGTAAAAATGGTCATGACATTTTATTCCAGAGCGGAACTAAGCTTCTCAAAGTTAATATTAAATCAGAAGTCATAACGGATGTTTCTATTGATCTGCAATGGCAGCCTAATGATAATAATTTAAGAAAAAGATTGCGCGTCGGACGTGTTTTCGACGGGATAGAGAATAGATATCGTCATAACATTGACATTCTAATTGAAGGAAACCGAATTGTTGACCTTGTCGATTTCGGCGCAAAAGTCGATTTTGATGGCGAACTTATCGATGCAATTAATAAAACAGTTATTCCAGGTCTAATAGAATCACATGCCCATACATCATCATTCTCGGGCGAGCGTCTAGGACGTCTGTGGTTGAGTTATGGTATTACGACTGTCCGCAACCCAGGCACTAATCCATATGATGCATTGGAAAACAGAGAGGCCATCGGAGCAGGAACTCGGATAGGGCCTAGAACTTTCTTCTCTGGCAGACCAATTGATGGATCACGCTTATATTATCGAATATTTGACTCTAGTGTTTCAGGAGATAGCCTTAAGCATGAATTGCAGAACGCTATTGATTTAGATTTTGATTTTATCAAAACTTATGTTCGCTTGTCCAACACAGTTCAAAGTGAAGTTGTCGAATTCGCAAATAAGAATGGGATTCCAGTTGCATCTCACGAATTGTATCCTGCCGCTGGGTTTGGTGTTTCAAGTAAAGAGCATCTAAAAGGAACGGCGCGGGATGGTTTTGGAACGGGACTGTCATTACGTGATCGGATCTATGGTGATGTACCCGCAATTTTGTCGCATTCAAAGATGACTGTGACGCCAACAATATCACTTTTAGCAGGGATAGCATTGGTTGAGCGTGAGAGTCCGGAATATTTTCAAATGCCACAGTATTTGAACTTTTATACTGAGGAAGAGCGAAATAGTTTTAGAGATAAATTTTTGAAATCCTATTTCTCAGATAAAAGTACAGAAGCACTAAAACTTATCATGAACGATGTGCGTCACAGTTTAGGAAAAATTGTTCAGGCCGGTGGTAAGGTTATAGCTGGAACAGATTGTCCTTTAATTCCCTGCGGAATTACACTTCATACTGAATTACTGTTATCGACAGGGAATGGTGGACTTACTCCGTATGAAGCATTATTGAGTGCCACTGCCTGGGCTGCTGATGCTATTGGTGTGGGGGAACAACTTGGGCGTATTGCCCCAAACATGATAGCAGATCTCGCTATTATCGATGGTGACCCACTGCATGAAATATCAGATACGCTAAAGATTGACGCTGTTATTGCTAATGGTCGTTACTTTACGGTTCAAGAATTGTTGGCTTCACCATCTCAAAATTGAGCCATCGATATTTATCTTTGTCTTAGAAAATCAAAAGGGTTCATTTTATGAAAAGATTTCTTATTGGCATATTCTCGTGTGCATTTTTAGCTGTGCCGCAGAGTCTGGTATGGGCCGAATCCTCTCATGGGAACATTCTTTACATTGGTGAAGGGGGAATTGCTCTACCAGACACAGAGGAAGAATCACGGCACTGGAGTGAATGGACAATCAATCTTATTGAAGGTAGTACAGCCTATGGCTGGACATCAGAGGAAACCATAAAGTTTCCGCATCCACTTTTTTTTGAACTTGCAGGCAATGGGATCATTAATAGTTTTACGCTAGATAGTGGTTTTACTCCGGTCTCTCGGGAAGATGGAACTGTATCTGAAAAACCATCTGGCCATGCGTTGCGTGGGTTTAGTGTTTATGTATCGGTAGATGGCGTTGATGGGCATTATAAAAAAGTTCTTGAAGGTGAACTTGAACAAGGTCAACGCAAAACATTTTCTTTACCTAAACCAATTCCTGCTAGATGGATAAAGCTTGTCGTTAATAGCAATTGGGGAAAAGAATC
>JBBCIP010000395.1:0-3269 GCA_037189785.1 Alphaproteobacteria bacterium | reverse complement strand
TGATATTATCTAAATACCTTAACATACCTTTTTAAATTGGGCTATGATTTTAAAGGCCGTAAGCTGCGGCCATTTCGGGGTCTTTTGCCGCGACGTGACGGGCAAGGTCGACGATGACTTTGGCCTGTTTCCAGGTGGCGTCGTCCTGCATTTTGCCATCGATCATGACGGCGCCGGTGCCGTCCGGCATGGCGTCCAAAATCTTTTTGGCGAACAACACTTCGTTGACGTCTGGGCTGAACACGGCCTTGGCGATGTCGATTTGTGAAGGATGCAGGGACCAGGCACCGACACAGCCAAGCAGGAAGGCGTTGCGGAACTGGGCCTGACACGCAGCGCTATCGGCAAAATCGCCGAACGGGCCGTAAAATGCTTTGATGCCATAAGACAGGCAGGCATCGACCATCTTGGCGACGGTATAATGCCAGGGGTCTTGCTGATCCAGCACGCGGTGGTCGACCCCGTCTTTGGGATCTTCCAACACACCATAGAACGGATGACCACCACCCACGCGGGTGGTTTTCATCCCGCGGGAAGCGGCAAGATCGGCCGGGCCTAAACTCATCCCATGCATGCGGGGAGATGCGGCAGCGATCTCCTCGACGTTTTTGACGCCTTCGGCTGTTTCCAAAATGGCATGGATGAGGATCGGCTTGGTGATACTGTGTTTCGCTTCAAGCTGAGCCAACAATTGATCCAGATAATGAATGTCCCATGGCCCTTCGACCTTGGGCAGCATGATGACATCGAGCTTTTGACCAATGGCCGGCACGATTTCAAAAATATCGTCCAAAAACCATGGGCTATTAAGGCAATTGACCCGGGTCCATAAGCCGGTTGAGCCGAAATCTACCGCCTTCGCCACCTCGATGAAGCCGGTGCGGGCGGCATCTTTGGCATCCGCTGGAATGGCATCTTCTAGGTTGCCCAAAAGCACGTCGACCTTGCCCACCATATCCGGCACTTTTGCCCGCATTTTCTCGTTTTGCGGCGGGAAAAAGTGGATCATGCGCTCCAATTTAACGGGGAGATCCCGGTAAGGGGTCGGGGCGCCGATGGCCAGGGATTTATAGAAGGAACGTGGCGTTTTTTGCACGGGTCACCTCATGATGCTGTTGCGCCGCAGCATAGCAAGAGTTGTGCTGAGCTCCAAGAAATTTGTCCGGACTTTTGGCGTTATCGACCGCGTCTCATATCTTCGATTTTCTGGTCGGTTTTATACTGGCTCAGCGCATAAACAGCCCACAAGGCTGCCGGAATCCAACCGATTAGGGTGATTTGGAGGATCAAACACATGATCCCGGCCAATGGCCGACCAATGGTGAAAAAGACCATAAACGGTAGGAAAATAGCTAAAAGCAAACGCATCGGCTCACTCCGTTAATTTCGGTGTCGTATCTTTATTGATAGAAACTTGGTGCGGATAAGGGATTTCTATCTTATCGCGATCGAACCGCTCTTTGATCCGCTTCATTAAGGCATAACGCGCATCCCAAAAGCCATTGGTCGCGGCCCAGGCGCGGACGACCAAGTCGACCGAACTGGCGCCATAGGCAGAGATATAAACGATCGGTGCCGGTTGCTGGAGGATACGCGGCTCCGCTTTCGCTTCATCCAGAATGGTTTGATAAACCACATCTAGGTCGGCGTCATAGGCAACGCCAATCGGGATTTCCATCCGGCGTGTGGCGTTGACGCTGAAATTTTTCACGGCATTGCCCCAGATCTGTCCGTTCGGGACAGTGATCACAAGATTATCCGGCGTTGTGAAGGTGGTCGTGAATAAGGTGATATCTTTGACGGTACCGGCAGCGCCTTGCACCTCAACATAGTCTCCTAGGCGAAAAGGCCGTAATATCAAGAGCATCACGCCAGCAGCCACGTTGGTCAATGTCCCTTGTAGGGCGAGACCAACGGCTAAACCAGCGGCGCCAAGCATGGCAATCAAACTGGTCGTCTGCACACCGAACTGGCTCAGAACGGCAATGATGGTCACCATCATGATCGCATAGCGGACAAAACTGGCCAAAAAACTGACCAAAGTCAGGTCGATGCGGGTGATGACTTGCATTTTGCGGCGGATTAAAGCACCGGCCCAGCGGGCGATCGTCCAACCTAAGATGAGGATAAGAATAGCGGCGATCATATCCAGGCCGTAAGCAGCCAGTATTTTGATAATCTCGCGTGTTGATTCTTCGAGCGCGGCTTCGGTCATGGCATTCTTAATATCATGTTGAAATACGGCCAGATTATGTAGCGCATTGAGGTATTGCGCAACTCCCACCTCAAGTGTTTGCCCGCTGATCCCATATGAAAAATGCCCGGGACAGGAGCCCGGGCATTCTCAATTTTTTCTCTATTTTCAAGCTTTTAGTCAAAAAGCTTGCTGAACGCGCGGGGGCTACGGCATTTCCAAAGCACGCGGTGGTAGGCATCCGACGCCAGCAAAGGAATAACACTGGTAGCTTCAGCAAAAACCATTTGCTCGTAAGCCGTATCGACCTTGCCCCAAGACGACGCTTCTTTCAGGGTCGAGGACGAACAAGCCCCATCGCGGCTATCGGCGACGGTGATTTGGATTGCGTATTTGTGCATCTCGACATCTTCGACACCCAAAATCTCGGCACAAACGACGGTGTCTTGAACGAAGTTTTTCGGCACACCACCGCCAACCATCAACAGGCCGGTGGTGCCGGCTTTGATTTTGATGTCGGTCAGTTCGCGGAAGTCGGCAATGGCGTCAAGCGTCATGTACGGCTTCTTTTCTTTCGCGCGCTCGACTTGGTGGACGACCAGACCGAAGCCTGCGCTTGAATCCGTGAAGGCCGGGCAGAAAATCGGCACATTGTGGTCGAACGCGGTCTCGATCAAAGAATTCTTTTTCTTTGAGTTGGTTTTCAGCCAACGGCCCATTTCACGAATAAATTCGCGGGAAGAATAGGGACGGTTTTCAAGCGTGTCCGCAATTTCCTTAATCGTATGGTCGCAGGCTTGCAGCTCTTCTTCATCGATATAGGTATCGTAGATACGATCGATATAAAGATCACGCAGATCGCCGTCGTCCACGAATTGCGACCCTTGATAATGGCGGTAGCCCAGGGCTTCAAAGAAATCCATGTCGACAATCGATGCACCGGTGGCAACGATAGCGTCGACCATGCCGTTCTTCACGAGATCCACATAGACTTGCATGCAACCGGCAGCCGAAGTCGAACCGGCCAAGGTCAGAATGACGGAACATTCTTTGTCAGCCAGCATCATGTTGTAGA
>JBBCIP010000394.1:0-3528 GCA_037189785.1 Alphaproteobacteria bacterium | reverse complement strand
AACCAGGGCGTATTGTAAGGGTAACATGGGCGATGATCACAGGCCGCTTGTGACGTTACGTTCGGGCAACCTGGGTTCCATGATTGACACGCTTTTCCAGATATAGCTTGGCGATCAAAGTCAACAGCGCCAACACGGTCAAGGTCGATGCCGCGGCAAAAGCGCCGACAGCATTGTAATCGTTATAGAGCAGCTCGATTTGCAACGGCAGCGTATTGGTCTTGCCGCGAATATTACCGGACACGGCCGATACCGCCCCAAACTCTCCCATCACGCGCGCATTACAGAGAATGGCACCATATAAAAGTGCCCACCGGATATTGGGCAGCGTGACCAGAAGGAAGGTTTTAAAGCCACCGGCGCCGAGGCTGATGGCGGCTTCTTCTTCGTCCGACCCTTGTGTTTGCATCAAGGGGATCAGTTCGCGCGCGACAAAGGGTGATGTGACAAACATGCTGACCAGAATAATGCCCGGCACACTGAACATGACGCGCATGTCGTGTTCCCTAAGCCAGCCGCCCAACAAGCCTTGATCGCCATATAAAAACAGATAGGTCACACCGGCAATGATCGGGGAAACCGAAAAAGGAATTTCAATAAAAACAATCAGCAGTTTCTTGCCGGGGAACTCATATTTGGTGATTGCCCAGGCCGCGCAGATACCGAACGCAATATTGATCGGGACGACAATGATCGCGGTCAACACCGTCAACCAAATGGCGTGGAGCGTATCGGATGTCATAAGATTTTGACGATAGACATCCCAACCGGAACTGAAGGCTTGGCTGAAGATAACAACCACCGGGGCTACCAACAGCAATCCTGTCAGCACAATACCGAGGCCGATCAAAAATGCCCGTATGACGGGTCCATCGCCAACGCGCCGTCTTTTTATCATGACGTCCTCGTATAGCGGAGCAGGGTGGCTTGGATCGTATTGGTGATGAACAACATGACAAAGGCCATGGCCAACATTACGGTGGCCAGTGCCGCGGCGGCTTCGTATTCAAATTCTTCCAACCGAATGAAGGCCAGGAGTGCCGTGATCTCGGTTTTCATCGGCAAATTGCCGGCAATGAAAATGATCGCGCCAAATTCACCGAGTGATCGCGCGAAAGATAGCGAACAGCCAGCCAGAAACGCGGGAAGCAACACGGGAAATATAACGCGGCTAAAAATTTGCCAGTCTGTGGCCCCCATGGTTTGTGCCGCTTGTTCGGCATCGTCGTTCATATCTTCCAGCACCGGCTGCACTGTGCGGACGACAAACGGAACGCTGGTAAAAGCCATGGCGATGGTGATGCCGATTGGCGTATAGGCGATCTTGATGCCGTGTTCGGCAAAAAACTGGCCGTACCAGCCATTGCTGGCGAACAGCGATGTTAAGGCAATGCCGGCAACAGCAGTCGGTAATGCAAAGGGGAAGTCCATTAAAGCGTCGATCAGGGACCGGCCAGGGAACTCATAACGGACCAAAACCCAGGCCATCAGAAAACCAAAGAAACCGTTGAATACGGTGGCAATGGCGGCGCATGTCAAGGTCACACGATAGGTGGCGACGGCGCGTGGTGATGAAATAATGCGCCAAAATTCCTCCCCACTGATACCGGAAGACTTGAGGAACAACGCAGCAAGAGGGATCAAAATGATGATCGCCAGATACAACAAGGTGCATCCGAGCGTCAGTGTAAAGCCGGGCAGCACCCGTTTCGCCATTCTCATCCCCCAATAGACAACCGACGGCTCGGGGAACGAGCCGTCGGCTAGTGTCGTACTCTGTTTTTAGCGGTTTACAAAGACCTGATCTAATATTCCGCCTTCAGAAAAATGCTCGGCTGAAATCTTTTCCCATCCGCCAAAAACATCCTCAACGGTCAGCAGACGAACTTTGGGGAACTGAGCGGCAAATTTCTCAACCACTTTCGGATTATGAACGCGGTTGTAGTTTTGGGCCAGAATGGTCTGGGCTTCCTCGCTATAAAGGTAGTCGAGATAGGCTTTGGCCAATTCGCTGGAACCGCGTTTCTTGGCAACGGATTCGACAACGGCGACCGGGAATTCAGCCAGCAGGCTGACCGAAGGTGTCACGGCCTCGAAGCCTTTATCAGGATATTGGCGGCGAATGCTTTGGACCTCAGCTTCAAATGTAATCAAGACATCGCCGGTTTCGCGTTCAACAAAGGTTGTTGTCGCACCGCGTCCGCCGGTGTCAAAAACCGGAACGTTGCTGAAAACTTTTTTCACATAGTCGCGGGCTTTTGGCCCATCACCGCCAAATTGCTCATAAGCATAAGCGGTGGCAGCCAGATAGGTGTAGCGGGCGTTGCCCGATGTTTTCGGGTTTGGGAAAACCACCTGCACATCGTTACGGCTCAGATCCTTCCAATCCAGGATCTTTTTGGGATTGCCCTTGCGCACCAAGAAAACCGGTAAAGAGTAGTAAGGAGAGCTGTTATTGGCGAATTTCTTTTGCCAATCTTTGGCAACCAGTTTGCCTTTATCATAGAGAACTTGAACATCCGTGACCTGATTAAAGGTTACGACATCAGCCGGTAGACCTTCCAAGATATAGCGGGCCTGGCGCGATGATCCGGCATGGCTTTGGTCGATTTTCACGGTCTGGCCGGTTTTATCTTTCCAGTGTTTTATAAAGGCCGGGTTGATCTGGACGAACAACTCTCGCGAAATGTCATAGGACGCGTTGGTCAAAACATCCGGGCTTTTGCTAGCCGCATAGGCTTGGCTGCCGAACGACAGTGCGACACCAGCCGCAATGATATGAGACAGTATTTTTTTCATTGATCGGTTCCTAGTTAAGGCTAACAGCGGGCCAATAACCATCATTGGCCGGGGAGGTCAATGATGGCGACGAAACAGCAGTATGGACATTATCGGCGTAGACCAGGCGGGCCATGGTTCGGACGGCTTGATAAAGCTGATCGGGGCGCCGGAAACGGCTGCCGTCAAGAATCGAGAAGCGCGGATCAGATGCAATAAAGCGGAGATTGGCGCCGTCTTGTTGGGCAAGCCCAACATATGTTCCATCGATATTGATGATAAATGAGGTTTCTGGGGTCTGTGTCATTGTCCTGCACTCATAAAAATATATTTAAATTCAATCGCCTATGACTTTATTGATGGCCTACATCGGGCTGCCGTCATGCCGGTAGCGATTGGTCGCTGAATAAGAGTGCAGTTAAATTCAATAATCTCTATAAACATAGTCGTGTTTCCATTTTGAAGAAACCACGAGGTCATCGTGGCGCTTTAGCGTTTGATAATGCGGCGCAAGCTGGCGATCAAATCACCGCAGTCCTAAGACACTTCCTTTATACTATGAGAAAAAGATAAATGCAACTATATACTTTATATTATGTGTGTTATTTTTTAATCAACATATAATAATTGTATTATATGGAGTGGGCGGTCAATATACGGGTCTACCGGCAGTCAAATTCAAAAAGAAAGCAAGATAAGGTTGCCTTCAAAAAATTAGATCCAGAATATGCCGGTGCTCAGGACGACCTG
>JBBCIP010000393.1:0-1443 GCA_037189785.1 Alphaproteobacteria bacterium | reverse complement strand
TTATGGGTTATATATTAGATTCATTAATATATAGTTCTTTAGAATTAAATGAGATGTAAAAAAAACCGACGTTTTTTACAAGAAATGACAAAGCTTGAAAAATTCAAGGCACTTAGTTCAATTATAAAAGGATATAAAAACAGATATGCGTCTCAATCGCTCTGTCACCAGAGCGGGCCATTGTGTAAGGGCTCATGATTTAACGGTCGATCAGCTCGATCTTGTAACCGTCGGGATCTTCCAGAAAAGCGATGACCGTTTTGCCGTGTGCCATCGGACCAGGCGGACGTGGAATTTTGACCCCGGCGGCCGCCAGGCGTTCGCACAACCCATATATATCCTGGACGCCCAGGGCAACATGGCCGAAACCGCTGCCGACGTCATAGGGCTCTTCCCTGCCCCAATTATGGGTCAATTCAATAACGGCCGTTGACGCTTCATCGCCATAGCCGACAAAAGCCAGCGTAAACTTGCCGCCCGGGTAATCGGTTTTTCGCAATAGCCGCATACCAAGCTTATTACAGTAAAAATCCAAGGAGGCGTCTAAATCCTGAACCCGGATCATCGTATGTAATAAACGGAAGCGGCTACTATCAATGGCTTGGTCTTGGTTGACATCGGTGATGGTGGCGGTCATCACACAGTCCTCCTGGTCACGGGTTTAGCTATCAGCAATCATAGCCGAGAATGTCGCGTCTGCCACAACAGTTCCATTGACCTTGGCTTTTCCAGCAAAACGCCAGACATTGCCGCGACTTTGCTCTTTCTCGACTTCAAGATGCAAGGTATCACCCGGCACCACAGGGCGACGGAAACGCGCGTTGGTGATGCTCATGAAATAAACAAGTTTTCCGTGAGCATCCGGACCCAAGGAATGAACAACCAGAACAGCGGCTGTTTGCGCCATGGCTTCCACAATCAATACCCCCGGCATAATCGGACGTTGCGGAAAATGGCCTTGGAAAAAGGGTTCATTAAAGGTGACGTTTTTTATGCCGGTCGCCGACTGGGCCGGAACAATGTCTTTTACACGATCAACAAGCAGCAAGGGATAGCGGTGCGGAATAAGATCCATGATCCGCAAAACATCAAGCTCGCCCACCTCGGTTGCTGTCACCGCGTCGCTCATAGCCACGTCACCTTCTTGTAAAATATCTATACTATAAAAATAATACGGCGCGTTGATTGCCATACCGGCTTTCAACGCGCCGCGTAACTCGAAGCGTTGTGCCGACTTTATTGACCCTGGCCAGCTGCTTGACGTTCAATCTCAAGAACTTCAGCTTCGGTCGGAAGCTGTACTTTTAAAGACGGCAATTGTTTGTTGAGAAGGTCAATAACCGGTGCCGTTACATCCAGGCTGTCGATGCTATAGACAACCTGTGACTTCTCAAGAACGATCGTCGCACCGCGTTGCGTTGCAACTTGCTTGATGATGGGCAT
>JBBCIP010000392.1:0-4952 GCA_037189785.1 Alphaproteobacteria bacterium | reverse complement strand
CGAGCGATAGCCGCTGTCGACCCGTTCCACTTCCCGGGCGATCAGGCCATAAGACACATAGTTGACCCCAGGGCAGTCGTAGCCCTCGATCGTCGCCCCGAGCAGACCCATTTCGCCCATCTCGGTCATGATCTCGCGATGGAAATGTTCGTGGCGGTGGGCGTCCGTCACCCGCGGCAGCAGATTGTCCTGACAATAGCCATAGGCCGAGTCCCGGATCAGGCGCTCCTCCTCCGTCAGTAAGCCATCTAAATCAAACGGGTCTTCCCAGACAAACGATGGAGTTGATGAAGACTTCTGTGGAGCGGACATTGGGAACCTCTTTTATCTGCGATTGTTGAATTTTTTGGTGTTCACTTGCTAATACAATTACATTTTTACGACGTAGCAACGGGTGCTTCGACAATACGGAACTGCTCAATCCGCTGACGCCATTCATCGGGCCAGGTCACAGGTCGATGGGTTTCAAGAGACGTGAGAACCAAGACCTGACGGAACCGGACCCGGACTTCGCCTTTACAGCTGCACGTCACCCGCACAGTGCAGGAGCTCCGCCCCAGTTTTTCGACTTCGAGGGCAAAGGTCAGGATTTCCCCAAGACGGCTGACGGCGACAAAATCAGCATCGATATGAGCCGTGGGAATACCCATGTGCTTTTCGAGCACCAAGGTTGCAATGCTTGTCCCGATCCCATGCTCTTGCCATTCTTCGATCGTTTGGTTGAGCATCTCGTAATAACGCGGATAGAAAATTATCCCCGCCGGATCGGTGTGGGCAAAACGAACTTGGATGGTCGTTTCAAATGCAGCCATGACTTGGTCCTTATCGAGTCTTAGACGTTATACAAGATTGAATGAATTATTTTAAGCATAAAATAATTATCCCCTGACGATTTATGTCCGGACTATTCCCCAGTCCTTGAAAATCAAATCGTTATCCGCACCAAGATTTGGTGGGTCTCGGGTAATCTCGGAGCTCGTGCGGCTAAATCGGGGGGCTGGCGCGGGTTGGGCGAGCCCACCGCGGGTAACATAGGCCGTCCTGGCCTGGCCGTGGCTGTGCTTTGTGGCTTCTTCGATCGTCAGCACCGGGGTCACGCAAGCATCTGTCGGCTCATAAATCGCCGTCCACTCGGTTTGGGTTTTTTGGCGGAACAGGTCGGCCACCCGGGCCCGATACTGGGGCCAAAGGGCCCGATCGTCGCGATTGGGAAAGTCTTCGGGGGCCAGGCCCAAGCCTTTGACAAAAAGGGTGAAAAACTGTGGCTCCAGGGCCCCGACAGCCATATGGCGGCCATCCGCCGTCTCGTAGGTATCGTAAAAGAAGCAGCCGGAATCCAGGAGATTGACACCGCGCCGATCCTGCCAGAAGCCCGATGACAACAGACCATGAAACACCGTCATCAAGGTGGCGGCGCCATCGACCATGGCCGCATCGACAACCTGGCCCTGACCCGATTGCCGGGCTTCCAACAAGGCCGCTAAAACTCCGACAATCAAAAACAACGCCCCGCCGCCGTAATCGCCGATCAAATTCAGGGGAAGCGCCGGGGCTTCACCCTGACGTCCCATGGCATGGAGCGCGCCGGTCAAAGAGATATAATTGATGTCATGCCCGGCCCGCGCCGCCAGCGGCCCGGTTTGGCCCCAGCCGGTCATGCGGCCATAAACCAGACGTGGATTGGTCGCAAAACATTGGTCAGGACTGAGCCCCAGCCGCTCCATGACCCCGGGGCGGTAGCCTTCGATCAAAACATCGGCCTTGGCGATCAAGGCCAGAACATCAGCCTGACCTTTGGCGGTCTTAAGATCGGCCACCACCGAGCGACGGCCCCGGGCAATCGGATCATAAACCGGCACCGCTCCTGGGATCGGATCGATCAACCCATCGGGCCGATCGATGCGGACCACCTCGGCCCCCATATCCGACAGCATCATGCACGCCATGGGCGCAGGCCCAAGCCCGGCCATTTCCACAACCCGTATCCCCTTTAACGGCCCCATTTAAAATCCTTTCTTATGCGCGATCATTAGCTTTAGCCTATGATCAGGGCCGACGCCCATAAAGAAAAAGCCGATCGAACAGCGTCGATCGGCCATAATGACAAGATAAAGCGATAAAGATCAGGCTTTCGTGAATTCGATGGCGCCGTCGGGCAGCAAATACAGCACGATGGCACGGCCCTGGGTCACAGTCGGGCTGTGGGCCGTATCCGGACCATAAACCAACCAACCGGCGCCATGTCCGTCGAATTGCGCGTCCGCCGTTTCCGGCACGATCATATCGATTTCCCCATTGGGATGACGGTGGTGGGGACCGGCGATATCATCCATCAACACCACATCGACCGAACAGCCACCGGCTTCGGCACCCGGTTTGATGATGCGGCCAAAGCGGATCCCACCATGCTCGCGATTGCACAGCCAGCCTTCGGCGATACCGGCCCGGCAGGCAGCGGCCAGGGCTTGGAAGTCATCGCTGCTGGCGGCGAATGTTGTGTTGAGATCGGCTTCGAGATCTTTGGTCAAAGCGCGATCAGCGATGTGACCGGTGACTTTTTGGATCAAGCTGTCAAACGTGGCGCGGCTGGTCATGAAATCATCGGCTCCCGGATAATTTTTGTAATGCGCTTAGGCGGCGGCGCGACGGGCGTCCAGAAGAACAGCCCAAGGATCGATCCAGGCAACTGCGACATCTTCGGCCAGATCACCGGATGAAGCGTCATGCAACAGCGGCTCGCCGACACGCTCGGCTCCAAGGTCTCGGAGCAAGCGATCAAAGGTCAACCCACCGTGGCAAAAGGTTTGGGCATAGGTGCGATCGCCAAGCGCGATCACCCCATAGCGAATGGCCGAAAGATCAGGCCGCGCCGCTTCCACAGCCGCGACGAAATCGCGGGCATTATCCGGCACATCGCCTTGACCGTAGGTTGACGAACATACGAGAAAAGTTCCGCCGACCTCAAAAACACCAATATCAAGGCCGTCCATCGGCACAACATCCACATCATGACCTTTGTCGGCCAGGGCTGTCCGCACCTCTTCGGCGACCATTTCAGCGGTTCCAGTCATCGTTCCGACAAGAATCGTGATTTTCTCGCTCATGATATTTTCAACCTACTTAGAAAATATTTTGCACATTGATTCATAATATGCACTATAATTCATGTTTAGGCAAGCCTATCTCAGCACACCGATGCATTGCGCTGTGGCATAGGATTGCAGTTTTGGCTAAAAGTGAAGACGATTGAAGCGTATAGGACCTATCGTGACACGCCAAATAAACCAGAAGCAGGATAGCCCACCGGTCGACTCCGCCGCCCCAGCGGCAGATGATTCCGCATTTCTGGACCGCTTGGCCGCGCGGGTTCGGGCTCGGCGCGCTCAGCGCGGCATGACCCGGAAAATATTGGCCAAAGATTCGGGGGTATCCGAACGCTATCTGGCCCAGTTGGAAGCCGGGGAAGGCAACGCATCGGTGCTGGTGCTCAGGAAAATCGCCCGCGCCATGGATTTTACCTTGGACGATCTGGTCGCTGAAGGACCCGATCGCCCGGTCGATCAACGTTTGATCGTTGAGTTGCTGAACCGCCTCAACAGCAAAGATTTGGCCGAAGCACGCAGCCTATTAAACGAGCGCTTCGCCAAGAAGCCCGTCGGCCCCGGCGATAGCGCCCACAATCTGCGGTTTTCCTTGATCGGCTTGCGCGGCGCCGGAAAATCGACTTTGGGGCGCCGTTTGGCGGCCCATTTGGCTATTTCCTTTGTTGAAGTGAACCGCTTGATTGCTGAAGACTACGGCGCCCCGGTGTCGGAAATTCTGGAATGGGCCGGACAGCCGGCCTATCGCCGCTATGAACGCCAGGCCTTGGAACGGGCCGTCGAGAGCAATGCCAATGTGGTCATCGCCACCGGCGGCGGATTGGTGACCGAACCGGCAACCTTGGACTTCCTGTTGGCCAACACACTGACGATCTGGATCAAGGCGTCCCCCGACGAACATATGCAGCGGGTGATCGACCAAGGCGACCTGCGCCCGATGGCCAAAAACCGTGAGGCCATGGACGACCTCAAGCAAATCCTGAAAGCCCGCGATCCCTATTACAGCAAAGCCAGTTTGCAGCTCGACACCACCGGCCGCACGGAAGACGAAAGTTTTGCCGATCTGGTGACATTGATCGGGCCATATTTGTAAAATAAAAGCTACATGGAAGAGATAAGCGACCTAGAATATGACGTAAGCGCCTCTTCGAGAATGATTGTCCAGAGGATGTTCATTCATACAGCTGATAATAATTACATCACAGCCCGATGGTTGTTTTTAAATCAGATGCAGTCAGATTTTTTCTGGTTAGCCGCCCACGCTATCGAGAAGTATCTTAAGGCTATCTTGCTTCTAAATGGAAAGAGCAGCCATAGTTATGGGCACAATATAGTAAAGTTATATGAAAGTACTTTAGAAGTTGGCGATTTTATCTTTCCAGACCACTTTGTAAGGCCGGAAAAACTACATCATATATTTTGGAGAGAACGGACAATAGAACAATATATCCAACATATAGCAGAAAAAGGTAATTTTAATAACCGCTATATGCTTTATGGATACTCGTTTAGCCATTGTGATTTATTTAAATTAGACCAACTTGTTTGGGCAATCCGCAGATGCTGTCGTGCTCACAAGCAAATACTCAATCCCTTTGATGAAGAAGTAAATCAACAAGATTGGATGCACATTCTCAAAAATTATCCCAACGAATGGAGATTGCATAACTTCTCTCCGATTGAGAAACTTTTGTATGAAAATGATCGTACTTTGCTAAAAGAAATTTTTTTGAAATTAAATTATCCGTTCGCCCCAGAGCAAACAGAAAGCCCAAACCAAGGATGCTTTGGCTCAGCAAACTCTCCACTAGATGAATGGTTTATGTATATGGAAAACCCATCTGCGAGTGC
>JBBCIP010000391.1:0-11824 GCA_037189785.1 Alphaproteobacteria bacterium | reverse complement strand
CTGGCGGGCTTGCTGCAAGACGATGTCGAAGATGCGCTGGATCGCATGACCGGCTGGATGGACCCCCGCAATATCCGTATTCATGCCCTGGACCCTGATGTCGATCGCATGGATGCCGTGGAATGCGACCTTTATCCGGTGCAATGGCGTTATTGGCGGCGCATGTCGTCACGCGGCAATATCGCCGTGCTTCTGGATGGCCCCTATCGTTACGCGTTCGACCCCGACAATCCACTGCCGGATGACACGGAGCAAAAAACCGCACGCCGCGACCGGGCCGAATGTTTTCTAAGCAATGAACGGGTTCGCGTTATCAAATTGTGGCTGGATCGTAGCGATAAAAATTTTGAGAAAACATTCGAGACCCTGGATGACGATAAAGATAATAGTTGGCAAATCACCAAACGCGATCGCCTTATAAAGTCTTCTTTAAAAGATTATCGCAACCGTATCGCTTCGATCATCGACAATCCGGAAAATTGTTTGCCCTGGATCACCATTGATATGGGGGAAGACAATGCGCTTGATAAATTATGCCAACATATTCTCGATGGGATCGAAACGCCGCCGACCCCCGTCGTCGTCAAGCGAACACCGGCCAAACTTGATGAAGCCCCGGCCATTATCACCAAAACACCCAAAAACCCGAAAGACAGCTTGCGCGATGCCCAAGCTGAATTGCGTGATCTGACGGATTCAAAAGCGTTCCGTGATCGCGCCCTGGTCATCGCTTTCGAAGGTCATGATGCCGCCGGGAAGGGGGGTGCCATACGGCGCTTGGTGCGCGGCATCGATCCCCGGCATCGTCATGTTATTCCGATCTCCGCGCCGACCACAGAAGAACTGTTATATCCCTATCTATGGCGCTTTTGGCGTGATATGCCGGCCCACGGCAATGTGGCGATTTTTGATCGCAGTTGGTATGGCCGCGTGTTGGTCGAACGGGTCGAAAGTCTGATCAAAAAACCCGTGTGGCAGCGCGCCTATGGGGAAATCAACGATATGGAAAGCGAACTCGTCCGCCACGGCACAATTGTTGTAAAATTCTGGCTGAATATCAGCGCCGAAGAACAAAAGAAACGCTTTGAAGCGCGCCAAAGCACCGCTTACAAACAATTCAAAATCACCGACGATGATTGGCGCAATGCATCGAAACGAGACGACTACGAAAAAGCCTTAAACGATTTGTTGGCAGCAACCCACACCACACAAGCGCCCTGGACCGTGGTCCCGGCCGACGACAAAGACATCGCCCGCGCCATCGTTGCCGAAACCGTAGCTGCCCGCGTCAAAGAGGCCATAAAAAATGGCCGCAAAGATTGATCCGATCGCCTGAACATGCCAGTATCCACAGATTATGAGTAGCTTTGTCGCCATAGATTTTGAAACCGCCAATAACGCCGCCAATAGCGCCTGTGCCATTGGGCTAGTCCGTGTCGATCATGGCAAAATCACCGCCAGTGCCTGTCATCTGATCCGCCCACCGACGTCGGAATTCCGCTTTACCTGGGTTCACGGCATCACCTGGCGTGATGTGGAAGCCGAACGCGACTTCGGTGGTGTATGGCAAGACATCGCGCCGTTTTTCGACGGTGTTGATTTCATATCGGCCCACAATGCCCGTTTTGATCGTGGTGTGTTGATGGCGTGCTGCGATACCTATGGCATCGCGATGCCGCCTCCTAAATTTCTATGCACGGTCGATCTTGCGCGCAGCTTGTGGCAGTTGCGGCCGACCAAATTGCCGGATGTCTGCCGCTACTTGGCGATACCGCTGGATCACCACAAAGCCGATTCAGACAGCCGCGCCTGTGCCGAAATCGTAATTGCCGCCATGCAGGACGGCTGGCGTCATGCTGCAGAATGACGTCATCGATTTTCTGACAAAAAAATCCGATGCCGTTCACGGCACGCATATTTCCAAAATTTTTATCATGGGTGACGACGTTTACAAATTGAAACGTGCGGTCAAATTGCCTTTTCTAGACTATAGCACGCTAGACTATCGCAACCGCGCCGCGCGCCGCGAAGTGGACCTGAACCGTCGCACCGCGCCGGATCTCTATCGTGGGGTCGTCACCGTCACACAGACAGAAGATCATGATTTTCATTTGGGCGGAGACGGCAAAGTTGTTGAATGGTTGGTGCACATGCACCGCTTCGACCACAAAATGCAAGGCAATCATTTAGCCGCGCAGAATACCTTCACCCGCCGTCACGCCAACGCATTGGCGGATGCCATCGCATCCTTTCACCAAACATTGTCGCCGCGAACCGATAAGGGCGGACATCAATTCATGCGGAAGGCCATTGCTGATGTGGTTGCAACCTGCGCTAAACTCCCCGATCCCAACATGGCACAACGCGCCCAAAATCTTGGTACCAGATTATTAAACCTGTGTGATCAAAAAGCGTCCCGCCTTGATCAGCGCCGCGATCAAGGCATGGTGCGGTTGTGTCATGGCGATATGCATCTAAGCAACATCGTCGTCATCGACGGTATCGTCATACCGTTCGACTGCATTGAATTCAATGACGACATCGCCGTGATCGACATATTGTATGATCTTGCTTTCCCGGTTATGGATTTGATGCGTTACGGTCATAACGATCTCGCCAATTTGGTGATGAACCGCTATCTTGCCGCCACGCGCGATTATGATGGCCTTGACCTTTGGCCGCTCTTTATCGGTGCCCGCGCGCTGGTGCGCACTATGGCCGACGGCATGGCTAAGGATAGTGACGCTGCGGCGCGCTATCTTGATAGTCTTGAAAAAGCGCTTCAGCCGCAATCACCGCGTGTCATTGCCGTGGGCGGATTATCCGGCTCCGGTAAATCTTCGGTCGCCCAAGCCATCGCCGCCGATCGCGGTGCCGTTCTATTGCGTAGCGACGAAATCCGCAAACGCATCTATGGCGTACAGCCTGAAACAAAACTACCGCCCGAGGCCTATAGCAGCGATATCACCAAAACCGTTTTCGCCAGATTTTATGACGATGCAAAAGTCATTCTTGATCGCGGGATGAGTGTCGTTCTGGATGCGACGCATATGAATATCGCCCATCGCCACGCCAGCGAAGCTGTCGCCTGTGAGGCACGCGTTCCATTCACCGGCTTATGGTTGGATGCACCACCGCATATATTGGAACAGCGTGTCGGCGACCGCAAAAACGATGCGTCCGACGCAACCATTGATGTCCTGCGCAATCAGTATCGTGCCGATCTCGGTCCTATGTCTTGGGAAAAAATAAATGCTGCGCAGGATTTAAAAAGCGTCATCGGTGACGCCGCCCGAAAAATAGCCCGGCCCTAAACACGCAGCGCTTTTTGTAACGGCATCATATCTTCGGCTTGCAGAATCGGGAGAACAACAATCGCCGTCGTCCCTTGACCAAGGGTGCTTTCCAAAGTGAACGTACCACCATGTGCATCAACAAAAGCTTCAACCAAAGGCAATCCCAATCCTGTCCCATCATATTGACGGCTTAGGGAAGAATCAACTTGGCCAAACGGCGTCTTCACAAAAGCAATTTTTTCGGGCGCGATACCGATGCCGTTATCACGGACTTCAATTTGTATGGTGTCGTCAGTCTTGCTGCTTGCCCGTAAAACGATACGCCCACCAGACGGCGTAAATTTGACGGCATTCGATACAAGATTGACCAGAATTTGTTTAATCGCCCGTTCATCCGCAGAAATTTCCGGAAGTCCCGGATCAACATCCAATGTCACCTGGTGTTGCGAGCGGTCTATTTGCGGCTTCATCATGCGCAGCGTCGATTGCATCACTTCGATCGGATCGATCAAACTATACCGAAGCTCAAGTCGTCCCGCTTCAACCCGAGACATATCAAGAATATCATTGATCAACTTCAACAAATGTTCGCCGCTTGTGGCGATATCATGAATATAATTGCGGTAGCGCACTGGCGTTACCGGACCATAGGGATCGGTCAAAATGAAATTCGCAAACCCGATGATTGCGTTTAACGGTGTGCGCAATTCATGGCTCACGGTCGCAAGAAAAGTCGACTTGGTGCGGTTCGCTTCTTCTTCTGTTTTGCGGGCAAGCTCAAGCGCAATGGTTTGTTGTTGCAGTCGGCTGACCGTCGCCTGCAACAACCGTAAGCCCGAAACAACCCCGGTATAACGACCCTTTGTGGTGATGATAAACCCCTTCAATAAGGCCGACGGTTTCTCGGTCGCCACATATTGACTGACAAAATCGACGCTGTTGTGACTTTCAACAATGAGCGGTTCGGATTCCATCAAGGTCGTAATCGCTTTCCCTTCATAAAGGGCGCGGCCAAATCGATCGGCCAAGGACACCAAAAAGTCTTCGCGGTTCACAAGCCCAACCGGTTGATCGCACCGAATAACCGGCAAAGCCAGAAGATCCGGATCGTTGGAAAACCGATCATAGACATCACGGCATAATGTTTGTTCCGTCACCGGAAACGTCAATAGTGCCAAATCTCCAACCGCTTCAGCCATCATTCGCTGCCATGATATGTATCAAACAACCGCGCCACTTAATGTTATGGCCATTTTTATGGCGCGGAAATTTAATGACGCCTTAACAGATACGCGATGTCACAAAAACTTAACAAAACACTCACAAAGAACGCGACACCGCAAAAATGTATGCGGTGGGGCAAAGACCGTAACGATTGGAAAAAACAGCAACAGACCCGGATCGCCACGCTTATGCATAAGCAATAATCTTATGCATATTTATTGTTAATTTAGGCGGCGAGTGTGGCGGAACTCGCCGCTATTTATTTTTTAACTGTCGACCTTATTCGTCAGGAGCAATAGTCACTTCTAGGCCATCAAGCTCATCGGTGAACTCGATTTGGCAGCTAAGCCGTGATGTCGCTGCTTGGAAGCTATCAAGCTCTTGCAGCAAATCTTGTTCATCGTCTTCACGCTTGCCGGTTTTTTCGACCCAAGCATGATCAATATAAACATGACAGGTCGCACAGGAACACATCCCGCCGCAAATCGCCGCCAGATCAAAATCGTTGTCGCGCAAAACTTCCATCAAGGAAATGCCGGTTTCCCCATCAATCTCTTGGGTGTCGCCATCGCGCGTCGTAACAATAAGTTTAGCCATCTCTATGTTTCCTCTACCCTCTAACTCGTGGCGTTATAGATCCTTCAAGGAAATTTCAGGATCAGACAATTTGCTGCGATCAACAACCCGCCGTTCAGCGATAAGCTTTTTGGCTGGTAGAAAATCTTTCATGTTGTTGATCACATTGATGGCGACAAAAACACCATCGCGTAAATAAGCGGCCGAGAATTTGCGGCTTTGCGGATCCCCCCGCAAGACCACCTCGTCGGTCGGCTGCGAGAGCCCAGCAATCTGTAATTTAAGATCATACTGATCCGACCAGAACCACGGCACCTCCGCATAGACTTCGGGTTGGCCGAGAATGGACAACGCCGCAGCCTTGCCTTGGCTGACCGCATTTTGCACCGACTCGAGGCGGAGCCGTTCACCCAAAATGGCATTGGGGTGATTGGTGCAATCGCCAGCGGCATAGACATAGGGATCACTGGTCCGGGCAAACTCATCAACAACGATGCCGTTCGCGATCTCAAGCCCGGCATCCAAGGCTAATTCGACATTGGGAAGAATACCGATGCCGACCACCACCATATCGGCAGCAATATGAGATCCATCGGCCAGGCGCACAGCCTTGACCCGCTCATCACCCTCGAATCCGGAAATTCCGGTGCCGAGCCGGATATCGACCCCAGCTTCACGGTGAACATCTTGATAAAAATGCGAAATCGGCTCAGCCGCGACTCGGTTCATGACCCGATCCATGGCCTCGATCACGGTGACAATGGCGCCAAGCTTGCGCGCAACCGCCGCGACCTCGAGACCGATATAGCCGGCACCGACAATGGCCAGCTGCGTCCCAGCCTTCAATTCGTCGCGAATCGCCAAAACATCGGCAATGTCGCGCAAATAGTGGATACCCGCCAAATCACTGCCGGGCAGGCTCAAGCGCCGTACCCGGGATCCTGTCGCAATGATCAAATGGTCATAGGTGACGGGCTCACCATCAGACAACGTGACCTTTTTGGCAGCCCGATCGATGGCCTCGGCCCGGACCCCAAGCCGGACATCGACGCCCTTCTCCTCGTAATAGCTGGCTTTTTTAAAGAACAGCTTCTCGATTTCGATTTCGCCGGCCAACAAGGCTTTTGATAGTGGCGGGCGGTCGTAAGGCAGATAGGCTTCGTCACCGATCAGGATAATCGCGGCATCGCTGCCTTTGGACCGAAGTGTTTGCACGGCTTGAGCCGCCGCTTGGCCAGCTCCGATGATAACGATGGTTTCTGCCATACTGTCCCGCCCTTACGCTGCATCCCAAGCCCCCGGGACCGCCTTTGTCGACGCAACGCCGACCGAGGGGACGACTGAGGGCCATGCTAGGTCTTATCCCGAATTATTCCGGCATCCTTGTTAATGAGGCCGAGCCCCCGGTTCAACAGCTTTTTGCGATAAATTGGGAGAAAATAAGGTGTGCAGAAACACACCGCAGCCCCACCAAAAAAGGGGGACTGGCTTAAAACCTCTATATCACGGTCGAGTTTAAGCCTGTTATTCGGCTTCGAGCTTCAAATCCGTAGTGAAGCGCTTGGCGTTATCCACGTAATGGCGCCAGCTCATGTCGATCAACCAAAGATCTTTTTCACTGACCTCACGGACAATTTTGTACGGTGATCCCATAACCACGACCCCGTCAGGGATGACCTTATCGGGCGGAATTAATGTATTGGCGGCCACAATCACATTTTTTCCGAGTGTCACGCGGTCCAACAAAATGGCCCCATTGCCAACCAACGAATTATCGCCAATGGAGACACTGTGCAGCATGACCATATGGCCGATCGTCACCTGATTGCCCAAAATGCACGGCTCATTTTCCGAAACGTGCAAGACACAACTATCCTGCACATTGGTGTGATGCCCGATGCGGATCACATCGTGATCACCCCGGCAAACCGTCCCGAACCACACGCTGGCCCAATCCCCTAATTCGACTGATCCGATGACGCTGGCTGTGGGCGCAATAAAATGATTTGTTGTCGCCGTTTTAAGGCGCCGCTCCCCCAAAGAAAAAATCATTGGGTGTGTCCCCCCTCACTATGGTTCCAATTCTGTCATTTTTGGTTTCTTTCTACGAAACCTTTAACAGGGCGCGACTGTTTAAGACGTAGCGTCGATATCATCCTGCAAAATTGCCATGGTTAGGCTATAGGAGACTTCGCCTTCGTCTTCATCACGATAAATTGTTGCGATGAATTCATCATTCAGCTCAACTTCAGCATTCTTCGTTTTTCGGTTGAATTTAACGCGAACGCCTTTAATGCCGAAAAGCTCGTTTAAGTATTTTTGTAGTTTCAACAGTTCCGTATCATCCACGGCTCGTTCCTTTGCTATAATCCTCGCCTGATCTTCAACAGACATTTAGCACTTGAAAGTTTCCTGATCCACCGCTTCCTACACGTTAAAGTCCATTGTATTCATCTCTTTGTTCTGTCAGCTTAATTTCACGGAAAAAGACTATCAGTGATCTTTGAGAGAGTGTGAAGGGAGTTATCATGGGCCAACGCGTCGCCTTTATTGGTCTTGGTGTTATGGGGTATCCCATGGCCGGTTATTTAGCCAAAGCAGGCCACAGCGTTGCTATTTTTAATCGCAGCCCCGAAAAATCCAGAAAGTGGATAGATCAGTTTGGCGGCTATACCGTAAGGGCCGCAGCGACACCAGCCCTAGCCGCAGAAAATGCCGATTTTGTGTTTGCCTGCGTCGGTAACGATGATGATCTTCGCCATATCACCCTTGGTTCCGGCGGCGCTTTTTCCAGCATGAAACAGAATGCAGTGTTTGTGGACCACACCACAACATCGGCGGATGTCGCGCGTGAACTGGATACAGAAGCCTTAAAACGCGGCTTTCATTTTCTCGATGCACCGGTATCTGGCGGCCAGGCTGGTGCTGAAAGCGGGAAATTGACGGTCATGGTTGGTGGTCATCATGATGCTTATGAGCGCGCCCGTATAATATTTTCCGCTTATACGCGGTTTTCTAAACTGCTTGGTCCTGCGGGCAGTGGTCAACTCTCTAAAATGGTTAATCAAATTTGCATTGCCGGAGTGGTTCAAGGCTTGTCCGAAGCCCTTCACTTCGCCAAATCGGCAGGGCTCGACGCCAAAGCTGTGGTCGAAGTCATATCCAAAGGTGCTGCCCAATCCTGGCAAATGGATAACCGGGCATCGACGATGATCGATGATAAGTTCGATTTTGGCTTTGCTGTCGATTGGATGCGCAAGGATTTGGGGATCACTCTTGCGGAAGCGGCCGTAAACGGCGCGCACCTTCCAATCACAGCGCTTGTGAATGAGTTTTATGGGGATATCCAACGCATGGGCGGCCATCGATGGGACACATCAAGCCTGATTGCCCGGCTTGAAGCGCTGCCAAAAAAGGACAGCCCGGCCCAAAACGAAGCCTCGGCCCAAACGGTCAAGGCCTAAAGTCATCGCTGACCACGCGCTTTTAATCGACGGCTAGGGTTCGACCGTCCAGGGCCTTGATCTTTTCCACCCAATCGGGTGGTAATGGCGCTGATTTCCGGCTTTCTTGGTGAGTATTGACCCAAACAATCTCGCATCGAGCCAAAAGACGGTCCTCCGCTTTCGGATGAATTTCGACCAAAAACGTCATGCTGGTTCGCCCCAATCGGGTGGTGCGGACCCAAAGATCCAATTCCTGGTCCAATAAAGCAGGCGCTTTCCATTCCACCGTGGCTTTCACCAAATGGACATCTTCACCGCTTTCTTTAGCGGTATCGACCGTAAATATAATGCCGAGATGGCGCATATACTCCGTGAGCGCAATATCAGCATAGGTCAAGTAATGGGCGTTGTAGACAATGCCCTGGGCATCAACCTCCGAATACCGCACCCGTAAAGATGTTTTGAACAAAAAATCGGCCCGCGCCACGCCTTTTCCCCTTTAGTATTCCAGAGACTAGTATTACCGTCCGCCCTGACTATATATGAGTCGCGTCGATGGCTTTTTTGTAAAGGATCATCCGGTATGTCGCCAACCTCATCCGTGCCTTCAGCCGTGCCCTCACCACGCCCTTCCATGATGACTGCGCTAGCCCGTGGCCTGCGTCGCCGTTGCCCCAGCTGTGGAGAAGGGTCTGCGTTTACAGGGTACCTAAAGGTCAAACCGGTATGTGATCATTGCGGCACAGAACTCGGCGCCATTCGGGCCGATGACGCTCCTCCTTATTTCACTATCGTTTTGGTCGGACATATCATCGTGCCGCTGATGATGATTGTGGAAGACATCTGGTCACCCAGTTTACTGGTTCATTCATTATTATGGTTGCCGCTGACAGCGCTGATGACCTTAGCCCTGTTGCCGTCCATGAAAGGCCTGACCTTGGGTCTCATGACGGGGATCGGGATCCGCGGCGACGAATCCAGCCGCCGCCAGATCTGATCGGCCCAATCCGTCTCATTTAAATTGGGCCGCCGTTCAATTGACCCTATTTAAAGCTTACGAAAGCGTAGGGTCATCCGATCGCTTTCGCCGATCGCTTCGTATTTTGCCCGATCCTGGTCGCCGAGCCGATAAGACGGCGGCAAGGTCCAGACTCCTTTTTCATAATCTTTGGTGTCTTTCGGGTTGGCGTTTACGTCCGACTTGGCTTCAAGTTTGAAACCGGCCTTCTCGATCAAGGCCACGGCTTGGTCTTCATTGACATATCCATTGCGGGCATTGGGGTCGAGTGCGGCGGTCGGATTGGCGCGGTGCTGGACAACCCCCAAAATACCACCGGTCTTCAGTGCTTTATGAGCCGCCGCCAGGACCCCTTCGAGTTGACCTGCCCCCATCCAGCTATGAAGATTGCGGAACGTCACCACCATATCGGCGCTCCCCGGCGGCGCTATATCGAGCCCTTGCGCCGGAGCCAGTTCAGTCACGATGACCCGATTATATAGATCGGGGCTGGCCGCAAGCTTCTCAGCAAAGCTTTTGTTGATACGGACCATATAGTCACTGGTGGCGTCCTTTGGGAATCCGGCGGCAATATATTGACCATTGTCGCGCAAATACGGGGCTAATATTTCGCTGTACCATCCGCCACCCGGAGATAATTCGACGACGGTCATTTTGTCATTGATGCCAAAAAACGTTAACGTTTCAACGGGGTGGCGGGCCGCATTGCGCGCCTTGTTGTCTGCGCTGCGATGATCACCATTGGC
Organism: Alphaproteobacteria bacterium; assembly: GCA_037189785.1. GTDB lineage: Bacteria > Pseudomonadota > Alphaproteobacteria > Sphingomonadales > Govanellaceae > Govanella. Next base: position 1,518 of record JBBCIP010000391.1, on the reverse strand, counting down.
AATGGCCGTGAGTCGGTCTGACACCGGATCTGCTTTGACCGGCTGAAACAGGGCGGCTGCACCGATTGCCAATAAACCGATCAGGGTCGATACACCCCATGTTTCTTTCTTTTCAAACACCGTTCTCATGGTTAAAACCTCCTCTGTTGATTAATAAACAGTAAAAAATGATCGCATATTTTTCAATAAGTTAACTATCAATTCCCTGTTAACTATAAATTTTTACTTGATTTGATGCCTCATTCTCGCCGACTTTCTCCCGCAGATGTTCTATCGAAACGGATAACCAAGGCGGAAAGAATTTCTGCCGTATCGCGCTAACTGCCTAGAATCTTAGGCAAAGTTCTGAAGAATGTTTCCTTCGGATCAGTACAAAGGGCGCGCTTGGAGATAACGAGACGATGGCTCGACACATCGCCTTCGGGTTTGGGCTATTATTAACTGTTTGCACGTTGCCGGGGTTGACCCTGGCCTCGGCGCAATCGACGGCTACAGAGACTGTTCGTATCCAAAAGATTGATACGGCCACTTCGTCTATTGGCCTGGCTGCTCTGCAATCCTCCGAGACCGCAGAGACGCCAGCCCCATCAGCCTTCTCACGCCTATCATCGGTTATCGGCGGCATGCGCCGCGTCGGCTCTTATGTCTCGAACGTGAGCCGTGAAATGGGCACTGTCACGGCCCAAGAAATCGCCGTATCGCGTCAATATCGCTGCTTGGCCCAAGCGGTCTATTTTGAAGGCCGTGGCGAACCGGCCGTCGGCCAACAAGCGATCGCCCATGTGATCCTTAATCGCGTCCGCGACAGCCGGTACCCAAGCACGATTTGTGGCGTGGTTTATCAAAACCAAGGTCAGAAAAATCGCTGCCAGTTCTCGTTTGCCTGCGACGGTCTATCTGACAAACCCCACGACACGGCCGCTTGGCAACGCTCGCTCAAAGTCGCCCTTGAGGCTTTGACCGGTATCGCCCCCGACGTGACCAGGGCCTCGACCCACTTCCATGCCACTCATGTCGAGCCGCTGTGGGCAGAAAATCTGCGGCCGACCGTGAAACTCGGTCAGCATATGTTCTATCAAGTGCCCAACCGGCAGCAGAACACGCCCCTTCCTCTTAATTAGTCGATATCAAAGCAAATCAGACATCACTTTAATCTTTGCAGGATTGATTAGGATCAATGCTGCAAAAGCCGGTTCTGCTACTGTGTCCTAGACATCTGCGGGCTGACGTCTTGACCAAGGGTCGCTCCACCGGTCCCGGCAGCCCGCCAGATGTCAAGCTCTGTCGGTCCCGTGGCGGGTTCGGCCACAGAGTTTAAGCTACCCTCTCTCACACCCGAGACTAGCTCTCAGTGAGAGTTCTCTCAAATTTCTTGCGGATTGACCCTGCGTTCCTGCCGGACCGCGGGGTCTTTTTTTTGCCAGAATGACCCCCTAAACACCCTCTGATGCCCAGTAGCGTGCCGTCTAAGGCTGGACTTAGCCAGCAAACGGCGCTATTGGCCTCCATAAGAATAAG
>JBBCIP010000390.1:0-11501 GCA_037189785.1 Alphaproteobacteria bacterium | reverse complement strand
GTGATGGTGCTGCCCAATCGCGCGGAAGCTCTCTGTGTCGGTCTTGGCTGTAATTGTACCGTCACAGCACAACCGATAAGCTTTGACGACTACAATCCGTTTTCTTCTAATCCAATCTTTGCAACCAGTAGAATCGATGTGTCTTGTGGCGCTTTGGTTCTGGGCGCCTTGATCGGTTACGATATTCATATCAGTGCTGGCAATGGAACGGCCTTAAATCGCCGCATGAGACTTGGAACAAACAATTATCTTTATTACAATATCTATACCGATAATACCTACACTGCCGTTTGGGGGAATAATCAAGGCGGCACATCCATGGTCAGCGATGGTTATCTTTTGCAATTGCTGTTTAATACCACACGATCCTATACGGCTTATGGCCGGCTTCCAGGTAGTCAGATGACCCGGGCCGGCAATTACAGTGACACACTGACTGTAACCGTAGTCTACTGAACAATCGGCGGCGGACAGACTTTATCAGCGGGAAATGTAACCGTTGCCGTAGTCCCTTGCCCCACAGCACTGACAAGCGTGAAAGTGGCTTGCTGTCGTTCGGCAAACGCAGCCACCAACGGCAGCCCCAACCCAGACCCTTGGTGTTTGCGGCTTAACGATGAATCCACCTGACCGAACGGCTTCATCGCCCGCATGATACCCTCTTCATCCATGCCGATGCCGGTGTCGGACACTGAAAAGACAAAAGATCCGTCGGGCATACGCGCCGCACGAATAACAATTTCCCCTCCTTTTGGGGTGAACTTAACTGCATTCGATAATAAATTCAGCAGAATCTGACGGATCAACCGTTCGTCGGCAATAATATCCGGTAAATCATCACTCACGACAGACCGCAAGATAACACCGGCTTCCCGCGCCCGCGGTGCAATTAAGCGGAAACAATTGCTTAGGACATCGGCAAAATTGACATCGCTTTCCTGGACCTCGAGTTTCCCCGCCTCGATCTTAGACAGATCCAAAATATCATTGATAATGTCCAAAAGATGACTGCCGCTCGCATGAATATCGCCCGCATACTCAACATATTTTTCTTCGGCAATAGGGCCATGAATTTGGTTTTTGATGATTTCAGAAAATCCTAAAACTGCATTCAATGGTGTTCGCAATTCGTGGCTCATATTGGCCAAGAATTCCGACTTGGCGCGGTTCGCAATATCTGCCGCATCCTTACTTGCTAAAAGTTCTGCTTCTTGACGTTTGCGTTCGGAAATATCACTGCCAACAATTAAAAGAAGCTCGATACCCTCAAACAAAATAAGATCGATGGTGACATGAATGTCATGCACCACACTATCTTTCATAGTGACCCGCAATTCCGTTTCTTGCGATGACCGGCGTTCATACAGTTTATCGACAATCGCCGCCCGCGCCGCCGGTGTTTGCCATAGTTTGAAATCAAACTCCGATTTTCCGATAACCTCATCGGTCCGACAGCCAAAGGTCCGCTCGAACGCTGTATTAACCTTGAGAAACACACCGTCGCTCAATCGGCTCAATGAGATGAAATTGGGTGAATTGTGAAAAACACGCGCAAACAGACGTTCCGACTGACGCTGACTTTCTTCAGCCCGCTTGCGATCATTGATGCTGAAACAAGCCGACAAAATCGCCGGCTCGCCATCCCACTCGATCACCGATGAGCGACAATCGACCCACACCTCTTCCCCGTTCCGTGAGATCACCCGGAACTGGTAGTCGTTTGGCGGCTCATCCCCATTCAACCAAGCCTGTACGCTATCCATGACAAGGGCAATGTCATCTGGATGGACGAACTGCGAAAAGGAGGGAGAGGCTAAAACGGCTTGGCGTGAATGCAGGCCGACCAATTCGGCCATCGCCGTATTGCAGAACAAAGGACGCGCCCCACGATGCACGATCACGCCTTGGCCGGACCCTTCAAGAAGCGACAGGTACTGGCGGCTTTGCCGCTTGTGACGTGTCACATCCGTACCCGAAAAGATGATTTTATCATCACCCCCGAGCCGTTGTGTGACCACCGGGCCTTCTATCATACGGTACTCGTCGGTCACCGCCTGCACACGAATACTGGCCAAGACCCGGCCGCCGATTTTACAATGTAACGCACGCAACAAATGTTGAAATTCGATGACGTCGGCGGGGTGCAAAACATTATAGATAGAAGTGCCCGTTATATCTTTTCCAACGAGCCGTCGGGCATCCTCATTGGCGAAGGCAATAGTGCCGTCGGGTTCGAATACAACAATAAACCCTGGAACTGACAGGAGAATCTCGCTCGGGAGTCCCTTGCTGACTTGTTCCGAACGACTATACAATAGCTCAACACGCTTTTCTGTCGCTATGCTTGCCTGTTTATCCGATGGTGCATTTTGTCCCATTTCAGGGAATCCCCAAGATCCTTTAACTATCCTGGCGCCCAAATACAGACCGGGCGGATAGTTTATTCTAGACTCTAAACCTCAAGCCTTTCCAGAAGGTAAAAGCAAAGGTCGCGGATTTCACAATCCATCCTCCGGCCACCCTCCGGCGGAGATATGATTTCTATAATTAAATCAAATATTTAGTTAATTTCATAAAATTATCGTATCAATGGCTGATTGCAAACCTTTAATCATCGATCCTTGAAGACAATATGCCCCCCAACCAATTTGTAACTTAATTGCAACAGACTGCTCTCTATACCTAAAATGGTTATTTAATGAGTTATGCCGTAATTTCGACACCAGGCCCGGATAAATGACCCGGATAATGTGAAGTACGTTAGTTTATGGGTCTTAACGCGTGACAAGTCATACGGACAGCAAATTTCGGAAACCTGCTGACCAGCGCAGCAGCTCCGCCGTCTTGCGTCATTTCCTGGAAACCGTCACCAGCGAACGGATTTCAATCGGCGATCTGCGCAGTGCCTTGGGCGATCGTGCCTATGGCGTTTTGATGCTGTTGTTTGCGATCCCGAATTTGTTTCCAATCAGTATCCCGGGGTTATCCGCAATTTTGGGGATCCCGATCATGTTGCTGTCGACCCAGTTGCTGTTTGGCCAGCAGCAACCCTGGTTTCCCCGCTTCCTTGCCAACAGGTCTTTTGCCCGGAATGACTTTGCAACGGTTATATCGCGAGCCATTCCGGTACTGGAAAAAGTGGAGCGGGTTTTAAAGCCAAGATTACTATTTTTATCGTCGTGGCTCGGAGAACGTTTTCTGGCTTTCGCTTGCCTTTTATTCTCTACCGTTTTATCGCTACCAATCCCCTTTGGCAATTTATTGCCGGCCTTGGCAATTTGTATTCTCTGCTTGGCCTTGATTGAAAAAGATGGCATCGCTTACCTAGCCGGCATGATTGTCGGCATCGTCAGCGTCATTATTGCCTCGAGCGTGGTGGTTGCCATAGCCCTAGCGGCCGTTTACGCCATTCAAAAATATCTGGCCCTTTGAGTCAGTCCTGTGGCCTGTGATCCTTTCATCATTATTTGTCACGCCAAGACGGAATGTCATATCCGCTGATCATTTTGGCTTTGTTTGGGGTCGGATACGCATGCGGGCTATGCGACAAGCCAGCGTGAACAAATGCTGCCGCCATCACCGCAGCCGTCGGCAGAGGATTAACCACCGGAACCTTTAAACCCAAGGAAAACAAGCGTCTTTGCAATTCTTCCGCAACACCTGTGAAGCCGGTACAACCAAGAATGATAGTGTCGGCGTGGTCATTTTCAATTGCTTGCTTGGACTGATCAAACAACCGCTCAATCAACACATCATGGCCGTCAGCAATATCCAACACTGGTATGTCGACCATACGGATTGACACCATTTTTCCCGCCACCCCATAAAGGTTGGCATTGCGTTCAAAGATACTGCGCACAGATTCTAAGACACTGACAACCGCAAACCGATGTCCCATCATTGCAGCCGCATGCATAGACGCTTCACACGGCCCAATAACGGGAATAGAAACTGTTTCCCGCGCCGGAAACAACCCCGGATCACCCATACAATTAATGATGACGGCATCAATACCATTTTGTTCCGCCTCAATAATACGTGCGACCATATAGGGCGCGCTTAGCATTTCATCAAAGTGATTTTCAACCGAGCTTGGCCCACAGCCGATCACCGCATGATCAAAGAGGATGCCGGCTTTTGCATAGGGTGCCACCTCCTGCATCAGAGCATCGACAAAATGCACGGGAATAGAATGCATTGGTGTAATAATCCGCACTTTTATCATAAGCTATCTCATTGTGTTTTTTAATTGGGGACTTTCAGCCTATCGCAAACACAACAGGGCGATAACTACTCTGACGGGTAGGACATCGCTAATCGCTATATTAAAGTCGTATCAGGTCGCTCGACCATCGAAAGTCGTAGCGCTTCAGAACGGAAAGACATACACCTAGCCATATTACAGAGCAGAAAACAGCAGCCAGACCACAGAATAAGGCGATTTGCAGAGTCCAAAACGGGCCCTATTATTATTCTTGTGGTTGAATTTTAACATTAGGATGGCCCAGCCATTCGGTCTGAATGCCAGCCATTCGGTCTGAATGAAAGCTAAGGATTGCCATTTTCAGAAAAAAGGCGTTACGATTGGATAGGGGAAAATACTCTACTCTTTTGCCGCAATGTTACACGTTGTTCACTGTCCGGGCTTACATCAAGTCTTTCAACGCTAGCGGAGATATCGCATGACAATGACTAAAAAATGTTTGGCTGAATTCATCGGCACCTTATGGCTTGTATTGGGGGGCTGCGGTAGCGCTGTCCTTGCGGCCGGCATTCCCGATCTTGGGATCGGTTTCGTCGGGGTTGCTTTTGCGTTCGGTTTGACCGTTCTAACCATGGCCTACGCCATCGGCCACATTTCGGGCTGTCACTTAAATCCTGCCGTTTCCATCGGCTTGTGGGCTGGGGGGCGCTTTCCCGCATCTGGGCTGTTACCTTATATCGTTGCACAAGTGCTGGGCGCCATCGCTGGCGCGGCCATCATTGCCGCCATCGCTTCGGATCAATTGAGCGGCGGCTGGAGCGGTGGTTTGGCATCAAACGGCTTTGGTGAACATTCACCGGCCGGATACGGCCTACAAGCAGCCTTGATTATCGAGATCGTTTTGACCTTCTTCTTCCTGATCGTCATTTTGGGGGCTACCGACGGTCGTGCGCCAATCGGCTTTGCCCCGATCCCGATCGGCTTGGCTTTGACCTTGATCCATTTGATCAGCATCCCGGTCACCAACACCTCGGTCAATCCTGCTCGTTCGACGGGCCCGGCCCTGTTGGAAGGCGGCATTGCCGTTGAACAACTGTGGCTGTTCTGGGTTGCCCCGATCATCGGTGCCATTTTGGCCGCTATCGTTTATCGCTTCGTTGCCGGCGATAAGAATGCCTAAGGCGTTTATGGGATTTTAGTTTTGTAGACGATGTGACACAGGAGCGATGTCATGGACTTTATTTGGTTTCTTTTGATTGGGATCATTGCCGGGTTTTTGGCCGGCAAGATACTCAAAGGCGGTGGCTTCGGGCTGATCGGCAATCTGGTAGTTGGCATCCTCGGTGCGGTCTTGGGCGGATTTTTATTCGGCTTGCTCGGGGTCTCCACAGGCGATGGCTTTTGGGGCTCCCTGGTAACCGCGACCATCGGCGCTATCGTGTTGTTGTGGTTGATTAGTTTTATCAAAAAGGCCTAAGATAGAGATGTTTATATGGGTTGAGGGGCGTTTACAGTAAATTATGGATCGGTCGCGCCCCTCTCCCCCTGCTTGGCAGCTCTTTATTCCAAAACTTTATACGACCCTCCGGCAAGGCTATTCGTTTGCCGCTTTTCGACAGGATGCCATCGCTGGGCTAACTGTCGCCATTGTTGCCTTGCCCCTGGCCATGGCGCTAGCCATTGCCTCCGGCACGACTCCCGATAAGGGACTGATCACAGCCGTCATCGCCGGTTTTCTCATTTCCGCCCTGGGTGGCAGTCGGTTTCAAATTGGCGGCCCCACAGGGGCTTTCGTCGTCGTTGTCTTCGCGGTCATCGCTGAACATGGGTATGATGGTCTGGTACTGGCCACACTGATGGCCGGTGGCATGCTGATCCTGGCCGGTTTGTTCCGACTTGGCACTTGGATCAAATACATTCCCGAACCGGTTGTCATCGGTTTCACCGCAGGGATTGCGGTCATCATCTTTTCAAGCCAGATCAAAGACATTTTCGGGCTTGAGATGGCCGAAGTCCCAGCCGATTTCCTGGATAAACTGGAAGCCCTTTGGGCGGCCCGCGCGAGCTTGTCCCCGGTCAATCTCGGCCTGTCTCTGGCAGCCTTAGCCGTCATCCTCGGCTTGCGGCGGTTTGCTCCGAAGCTTCCTGGATTTCTGATCGCGGTCCTGCTGGGGTCGGTGATCGTCACGGTTTTCCACTTGCCGGTGGACACCATAGGCTCACGATTTGGGGCCTTGCCGCAGGGTCTTCCCACACCCCATTGGCCGGACGTGTCCTGGGCCCGCCTTCAAGCTTTGCTCCCAAGCGCCTTTACCATCGCTTTTCTGGCCGGGGTGGAATCCTTACTGTCCGCCGTGGTCGCCGATGGCATGACCGGCGGTCGTCATCGCTCTAACGGAGAGCTGGTAGCCCAGGGTGTCGCCAATAGTGCCTCGGCCCTGTTCGGCGGCCTGCCGGCCACCGGCGCCATCGCCCGAACCGCGACCAATGTGCGGGCAGGGGCCAGATCGCCGGTCGCCGGAATGCTTCACGCCGTATTTCTGCTGGCCTTCATGGTTATTGCCGGATCGCTCGCAAGTTATATCCCGCTAGCTTGTTTGGCAGCTATCTTGATCGTGGTCGCTTGGAACATGAGCGAAATCGACCGCATCCGCCATTTGATGTCGGGACCGTGGGGCGATCGTTTGGTGTTGGTGATCACCTTTGCACTTACGGTCCTCGTGGATCTCACCGTCGCCATCGAAGTCGGCGTTGTCTTGGCCGCAATCTTGTTCATGCATCGTATGGCCAATGTCGTTGCCATCAGCACCGGTGACACCATTATTTCGCGCGATCAAACGGATTCCGCAACCGCCAACGCCGATCAAGCCGAAGCCTATGCGCAACGGCGCAATTTACCCGCTGGTGTTGAAGTTTTTGCTCTCAACGGGCCATTATTTTTCGGTGTGGTCGGACGCGTCACTGAAGTTCTGGATCGGATCGCCGAGGCGCCGAAAGTCTTTATCCTGCGACTTGATGATGTGCCGTTGATCGATGCCGCAGGGGCCAGCAAACTGGCAGACTTTATCGGAAAATATCGGCGTCAACACACCGCCGTCATTCTGTGCGGTCTACAATCACAGCCCTACGGCGTGTTGCAGCGGATGCATATTTTGGATCATGTAACTTATGTTGCAACATTCGATCAGGCCATAACAGAAGCCCGCACAATTATAGATAAAGAATAGTTTTTTAAGCCATTTCAGGATGTGGATTGCCTAAACGGAACTAAAGACTTGATCCAACCATTCAACCAAATGGACCGATATAAAACGCGCTAAAGGATCACAACGAGTTTACCCTATGCAAAGAACGTCGCGGCTGATTTCCCCTTCTAGACGAACTATTATTCAAGGCCTAAGCGGTCTTGCAATTGCTGCAGGTTTTCCACGATCAAGCTGGAGCAACGCCGCATCCACGCCCGATCTGATGACATGGCTTGATGGATTTAAACCCGGCGTTCACAGCTTGAATCATGTGCCGACGTTCACACGGTACCGTTTACAAAAAATAGACCCACGCTTCCCCGATGCAACCTACGCATCTGCCGTTAAAACGGCCTGGGGTATTATGGGGCCGAGCCTGCGGGCTTGGATTGGCGGTGCGTTTCATTTTCCTTTTTTCTACACTTGTTCCGGTGGCCACGCCGATAGCGGCTTAGATACTATCTATCGGGTTGACATCATCACCGGCGACGTTGTTGTTACCCGCCCGAGCCCCTTGGTGCGTCCGGTGGAAACGGAAAAAGGTATCGTCAACGTGCCCGAGCGTGACGATTATCTGCAAGGCCATACCTATGCGTCCATGGTCGCCGTCGAGCAGGATCTGCTGTGGATTGGTCATATGCCGCTGTATTCACCGAACTTAATGTATTTCGATGCCGCTTTCCCCAACAGTTGGATTGTCAATTTCGGGGACCGTGACAAAGACGGCTATCCATCACGGCGCCCGCTACCGTTTCGTTTAACGGCAGGACTATACACCAAACTCCCCAACGATACTGTCATGGCCGCCAATTCACGCCGCACATTTATCGCCGATAAATCGGGTCGTGTGATCCAGAGCCGGGAAAGTGGATTGGGATGGAATGGCTGTTATCATCCAACCCTCAACACGGTTTTTGGCATTGAGTACGCTGGTGAAATACGCGCCGTACCGCTCGATCAGAATTACACACCCCATAGCGCCCGCTGGGTCACGCGCGATGTACAGAAACGTTGGTCTTATGGCTCTGCCATAGCGCCCTTTGGCAAGAAGCTTGTGATCTTCACCGGCACCGATAGATACTTTATCGTTGATCCCGGGACCGGACAGGTCGCAGAGCGGCCAAATACGATCCTGACCGAGAAATACCCCAATCTCGCGTTCAATCGTTTATTTATGCTGCGGGAAGGTGCCTATCTTTACATCCCCACAGACCATGATCGTCATCCTGTATTGTGGATTACCGACGTATCCTAATCATGTCTGAAATATAATTTCAAAAGTATAGGCTGATGATAAAATCGCCTACCCATTTGCTGCCTACGTGTATCGTCGAACTTTCTGTAAACTGAAAATTATATTGGGCAACCAATCGCCTTATGCGCGATGACATGACGTGTGGGACAGAAAAATGACAATCAGCGGTACATGGGAAAATATGTACGGGTCACTGATGACCTTGCAGCATTATGACGACGGTTTGATTGGCGGCCTATATCAATCATCCACCGGCTCTACTGGAATTTATCGGGTTATCGGCTACACGCAAACACGCCCCGCAAACGATACGTCTACAGACCAAAGCCATCAGAAAAAAGGTCAACCCATTGCCCTGTCCATTAGCTGGCGTTCCATTGATAGCGGACGCAGCGATCAAAGCTGGAATTGGGTATCCGGACTATGCGGACAACTGTCATACAAGGATCATAATCCACAGCATAATATCATCACCTTGTCACATTCCTTGGTCGCCACCAATCCCTTTCCTGACTTTGCCCCGACCGGCACCTATATTGATAAAATTCCTTATAATCGCGCCGCCCCAAGCGAGCTCCATTATAGCTTACCGTCACCTTTGGATTTACGAACAACAAGTGCTTGCTCGGATGCTTCGCCTATTGATGGGACTTGGGTCGGCCTTGAAGACCCTTCTATCATTCTGACCACAACTGTTGTCAACAATGACCAAGGATTGATCCGGGGATCGATTATTTTATCGAACCGTATCATACCTTTGGTTGGGTTCACGGACGCCCAAGCCGTGCGCACCGCTCTGACATTGCAGTCACTGTCGTTGTCCGGTGCCATTGAAGAAACCGGTTGCGCGATTTCATTATCCGGCCACCTAGATTATGCCGCCAATACATTGACATTAATTTGTCTCACCAGCAGCCCGCAAACTCTGGCAACACTCTACCTCCAGACCCAAATCCGGGGTCTGACCCTGATCCGCCAGGCTGTGTAGTATTACGTTTGCCGGTTTATTGTACGCGTATTGTAAAATTTCTTAGGTATTTTTGAGGAACTTTATTTCGTTCCGGCCGTTCATGCCCAACCGGTGAAGCAGCGACTGGATACGAAGACGTAAAAAATAGCCAGGCTAACGACTAAATGACTGAAAACAGTAACTACACTTATGCGCGCGAACTTGCCCGCGGCACCGCCGGTGCTGTGTTATTTGCTTTTCCTCTGCTCATGACGATGGAGATGTGGTCGCTGGGCTTTTCCATAAGCCGTGATCGGTTGCTAATCTTTATCATCATCGGTTTGGCACTTTTGTGTGGGCTGTCTCATTATGCCGGGTTTCGCCATACCGACAGACTGCGTGACACGATTATGGATGCCGGCACCGCTTTTGCCATTGGTATCGTGGTTGGGGCAACATTGTTAACGTTGTTTGGCGTTCTGGATAAAGACATGCCGATCGAAGAAATTCTGGGGAAAGTCGCCATTCAGGCCATCCCGGGCGGCATCGGCGCTATTCTTGCCAACAAACAACTCCAATTGAAAGATGATCCTGAAGCCGATCAGGACTTCAATAAGCCAACATTCTTTAGTGAATTATTTTTGATGTTCGGCGGCGCGGTGTTTATTGCGCTCAATGTCGCTCCAACCGATGAAATCGCCATCATCGCGCATATGATTACGCCATGGCATGCCTTGATCTTGGCCGTGTTGTCGATCGTTTCCTTGCATGCTTTGGTCTACTCCGTGGAATTTTCAGGCCAAGAAGATTGGCCGGAATCCCATAGCTTTGTAAAAGTTTTTTATCGCTTCAGCTTGACCGGTTACGGCATTGCCCTTGCCGTCAGCCTGTACATTTTATGGACATTCGGTCGCACCGACGACTTAAGTCTGGGTAGTCTAGTGTTGATGGCGGTTGTCTTGGGTTTTCCCGCATCCCTTGGCGCCGCGACAGCCCGTTTAATTATATGAGCCGGTTAATTATATGAGCCGGTCGAACAATTGGCCCTTCAGTTTAGGAACCACAATGTCTAAGCCTTCTGTATCATCCGCCGAAAACTTCACGACACCGATATTAGAATGGATCACATCTTTTTTAGGCGGGAGTTTCGCCATTATATTATTAGGTTATATTGCCTGGCTCGGCCTGCGCGACGGCCATCGCCCAGCCGATCTGGACGTGATCATCACCGATATTACCCAAAGCCATGAACGCGCCCGGATCGATGTGGTGGTCAGCAATCGCGGCGGCATCACGGCAGCCGATGTTGTCATCGCCGCTGATCGTAATTTCGATCAGACAGAACAGGGCGGTGAAATTACATTTGATTTTGTGCCCGGACAGTCTGAACGCAAGGGCGCCTTCATATTCCAAGGTCCGGTTACGGCCGAGGAAATTACCTTACGCGTTGTTGGCTATCGTGAACCATAACGCTCCAACACCTCTAAGAATGCGTCGCCATAACGGTCAAGTTTCGATTGACCGATGCCATGGATATGGCTCATTTCATCGCGCGACCTTGGACGATGCGTCGCAAGTTCAATCAAGGTGCGATCTGGAAACACCACATAAGCCGGTTGTTTCTGCGCCGTCGCCAATTGACGGCGCAATGCTTTGAGGGCATCGAGAAGTTCGGAATCAGCTTCTGCCACAAGGATATCTTGTGTTTTCCTGGGCTTCTTGCTATCGGTCTTTTTAAGGCCATCAACACGCAAAGCAACACGGTCTTGTCCGCGCAGCACCTGTCGGCCCTGTTCCGTCACCACCCAGCGCCCATGATCGGCAATTTCAAGCGATATTAAGCCAGCG
>JBBCIP010000389.1:0-9058 GCA_037189785.1 Alphaproteobacteria bacterium | reverse complement strand
CCCGGATATCATGCGAGCTGCGGTCATTTGTCATGGGAGTCTAGGGCGGATGGAGAAGTTGCGTCTTATTCGCGCTGCCCGGATATTTATGCGATCCACCTTCTTTGCGGATCGTCGCACGGGTTTATGGGGCCATTTTACGATGGAGACGGGGCGCATAGCCAAAATAGCGCTTGAAAGCGGCCGTGAAATTGCTGGAGTAATCATATCCTACCGCATAAGCAATCTCGGTGATGGATTGATCGCTCTGTCTTAACAACTCGATCGCCATTTCCATGCGCTTGCGCAGGCAATAATCATGAACCGTCACACCGAACTGGTGACGAAAGCCGGCCACCAATTTCGTTTGATTGATCCCAATGGTGCGCGACAAAACGGCCAAACTGGGCGGATTGATGAACTGCGTGTCCAAAAGATCCCGCGCTTCATCAAGGCGCAACAGATCCCGCGTCATCAATTTGACAGTTTGAGGTAACGACTTTGGGTCTTGCCCAAGGGTTGCCATCACCTGACACAGGAGCTCAAGAGCCTTGGCTTCGGTAAACGCCGCGCGCAAGGCTCCATCAAAACAAGTGTTCATTAAACTATTGACAGATAATGCCATTTCAGGCGTCAGGGACAGCGACCGATTATAGAGATCAGGAGATGTCCCGCTCAAAAAGCGCTTAAATTCAGGCGGTAATTGAGACGATCCGAGCCCCAAAGTATCAGCCAACAAGCCCGGGCGGCAAAAAAAAGTGACCCATGTTTCAGCCCCACCCGGCACCCACTCGTACTTCTCAAGCCCTTGTGGATGCAACATAACACCACAAAGCGGACCCCGCAGTGGTGTGGCCTCCGTGCCCGGGAAAGCGATACTGCTTTCACCATCAAGACGAAAGTGAATTTTTAGAAAATCTTCGCCGATAAAGAGTTCAGACCGCGCATCAGCCATTTTAGCCTGCTTGGCCATCAAACCAAGATCGCTGGATAACCACAACAGGTCTTCATAGCCGCAGTCTGGGGTGGCCCCCAACCACTGACGACTTTCAGCCCGTAACTTGGCACCATAAAGGCGAGCGTTGCGGCTTAGCTTGGAAAGCTCCGCACCGATCCGCCGCTCTTGAACGGCCATATCCTGGGGCAATGGCATTTGGCTTCTCCGCTCTTATGCGCTTTCTATAGCATAGTCCGAAACCCGGAGCGAGAGGGCGCCAAATCATGTGAAAACTTGGCAGACCATAACCGTCAGCCAAGAACAAAGAACGAAATTAGATCGCTAAAGATTTAATTTATTCATATATTACAATGTTTTAATGAAATATTCGGGCCTCTTGACCGCTAGTACATATTAATTGTCTTGAGACGGGGGAAATCAAGAATCGTAATTTTTCCATACTTGTAAGAAATGATCCCTTCCTGCCTGAGCCAGCTCAGCTCACGATTAATACTTTGTCGCGACGTTCCCAGAAGAAAAGCCAAGCCTTCCTGCGACACCTTGAGATCTACCGCCAAGGGCGCAAACACCGCTGTTGAGCTTTTATGACTTTCCGGTGTCTGACCGGCCATCAGCATAATTTGGTGAGCCAGTCGTTGCCGCAAAGTCGACGTGGCGTTGTGCGCAATGTAATCCGATGCCTGTTTTAATTTCTGGGCAAAAACCTTAACCCAGGCCCATAGCAGTTGTGGTTTTTCGTCAAATAGCTCCAGCAACGTTTCTTTTGGAATATGCAGAAGCTTGGTATAGCCGTAAGCCACAACATTATAAGTCGGATTATTTTCCGGTATAACGCAGTTGTATCCCAGCGCTTCCCCTGGTTTATAATAAGAAAGGACCGATCTGTTGCCGCCCTCACTATCAAGCCTAAGTTCGATCCCACCTTCGACAATGACCCAAAGATGAGTGACCTTGCGGTGAGCCGGATTGATCAATTCTCCGTCTTCATAAAGCTTTGTTATGGCCGCTTCCGCCAGTCTACCTAAGACATCCTCAGGCCAGTCCGATAAGACCGGGACACGCCGGATCGCGGCGATCGCATGATCTATATCGAGCTTTAGCGTGGGAAATGTCATCCTTCATATCCAATTACAAGCTGTCCTGTGCTTGCTTCAACAAATCAAACTCTATCCAATCTTTGACAGCAAAGTCATTTTTGATAAAGCCGTTTCTAAGCAAAAAATCTTTCTGAACAGACAAGCTTTCAACCACATCATCGGACAGACTGATATCAAAATGCGCGGAAACACCTTCTGGGTTTGTTGCATGAACGAAATATTCCGCAACCCCCGTTTCTTGTGCTGCTATTCGAACGGCATCCGAAGGATTGTTACGCCCCCATTCGGCAGCTTTCAATAATGTCTTCAGCCACCGAACAACCAAGTCAGGCCGTTCTTCAATCAAGGCTGCATTGACGCTCAAGATCAAGGGCGTCGCACTGTTTGTCCAAGCATTCCCTTCGGCATGGTCACGGGAATCAAAAACCGTATTGCAACCGAAACCGGCAATCAATTCGGCGCCCCAGTACCCGCTTGATGGTATTGCATCGACCTCATCACGAATGAGCGCAAAGATTTCTGTCCGTTGAAAAGCGCGCAGCTGTGCCGCATTCCACAAAGCTCCGTCGCGGGATGGTTTGGAAGAGTCATCAAGATACCCTTCGGTCACGCCTAATTCGACGATCTCCACGTCGTCCCAGCTTAATCCACCGGCCGCTAGGGCAAGTTCATAAGTTCGGAGATACATAGCGCGGGCAAAATCGATGCTATCTTTTAAGCGGCGCGGCAACCCCAATCTTTTTCCCTTAAGATCAGATGGGGTGGCAATACCGTTCTTTGCCAACGACAGCACGTAATAGGGTGTTTTTGAGGCAGTCAAACCGATTACCTTAACATCGCCGCCGGTTGATCGTGCCCATGTCGGCGGTATATTGCCGCCATGGCGAAAGGAATTCGGCAGAGTATGAGAAAAATGTGACTCCCGCGTGTTACGCTCGCCCGCCTGCAACAGTGATAGAACTTCAATGCCGTCAGAGGCAAACTCTTGCTCTAAAAAACCCTGATGAATAGCAAGGCTTGAGGCTGTAACAGCCGGGCAGCGTGTGTACCATAACGTTGAAATCGTCATATTATGCCTCGTCCACTGCTAGTCTGTGATCATTTTTGATGGCGCGTTTCTTTTTCATGTCTTCGGGTTCACGCACCAGTATCAATACAGCCGCGATTGCGATGACCAGGAAGGCAACACCAGCACCGAACGTCCAATGAAAACCATAGGCCAAAACCTGTTCCGGCGTGCCTGATCCATATTGCGAAGCACGGGCAAGAACCGCCGTGTAAACAGGAATGGCAAACGCGTTGCCGAGTTGTTGGGTGGCAAATACCAAACCACTTGCAACCCCCTGATCCTTTTCCTGAACATCATATACAGCCGGTATTTTCACCGCGATGCCAGCAAGGGCAAACCCAACTGATGTCAAAGCCATCCCTGGGAACATATAGGCATACGTGCTTTCAGGCGTAACCGTGCACAGAATGGCGATACCCACACCTTCGGTAAACGCCCCCAACAACATCGCACGCACCGGCCCATAACGATCCAAGGTCTTAACGACCATATAGATCGACAACAACCCGATGAACGACATCGGCACCATGGCCAAACCGGTTTGCCCGGGCGTGTAATGAAACACCTGCTGGAACATAACCGCGACCGGATAGTTGGTATTGGCCGCGGCCCAGAAAAAGCAGAATATGTTGGCGCCGATAATATTCTTCAGTGTGAAAAACTGCGGCGGCACCAAAGGTGATTCATGAACCTTTTGCAACCGATAAAAAGCATAGAAGCTAGTGACGGACAACAGAAACAAACCGACAGTTAACGGCAAAGAAGAAAATGTAAGCGTACGGGTAACAGCAAAAATTAATGACCCGAACGCCAAGATCGACAATACCGCTCCCCCAAAATCGAGTTTTCTTGAAGCGTGCAGCAGCCGACTTTCAGGCAATATTCGAAAAGCAATAAAAGCCAACGTCAGTCCAAGCGGAACATTAAAAAAGAGGGTCAGCCGCCAACTGATATCGGTCAGCGCACCGCCCAACCAGACGCCAGCGGCACCGCCCGACACAGCGCAAAACCAATAAATCCCCAGCGCCCGATGCCGGTCTTTAGATTCAGGAAACAGCGTGTTCAATATAGACAGCATCGCTGGCGACAATATTGCCGCCCCGACACCTTTTAAAACCCGCGCCGCCATAAACAATATAGGATCGCTGGTAAACGCTGTAACAACTGAGAAAAAGCAGAACGTTACCAGCCCGATAATCAACAACCGACGGCGCCCATAAAGATCCCCGAGCTTGCCACCAAGCAACAACAAACCGCCAAACGCAAGAATGTAACTGCTTAGTATCCATGGGCCCGCAGCATCTGAAAAACCAAGATCTTCACGAATGACCACACTTGCGACAGTAATGCTCATATAGTCAAACGGGATCATAAACTGCGTCATACTGATCAATATCAACGCAGGGATCCGTTGGCGGAATGTCAGATCAGCAGGATCTAAATAGGCGCTTTTCACGGCGGTTAGCCTTCTTTAGCGATTGTCTCTAACGCCCGCTGTAGGGGAGCCGGATCAATCCATTCTTCAATATCGACGTCATTCTTCAGGAAGCCATGTCGCAACAAGAAATCCTTGTGGGCTTTAAGACCTCGAATGTTTGGCTCATCTAAATTCAGGGACAATCCAGGAATGACATCAGATCCAAAAGCCACCCGCACCGTTTCGGGAATAAGACCTAAATCATCGGCCAATAGCTTTATCGCGTCGTCTTGATGTTTGTTGGCCCAATTCGACGTTTTTAACAACCGCACCAAAAGCCTATTTAAAAGCTCCGGCTTTTCATCAATCAGCGCCTGGCTTGCAACCAAGGTAAACGGAGATGAATCACTGGCGACTTGTTCAGGATCAGTGCTATCGGTCAAATCATAAACAACATGAGCCCCGAAGATCGTGCCAAGTTCTGTCGCAAAACTGCCGCGCACAGACATCGCATCCGCTTGCCCGCGGATGATGGGCGCAATCAATTCACGTTGCCCGACCCGCCGCAGAGTCCACAATGCATTGGCGTCACGGCCAGAGCTTGACTTGAAATCGCCATAAGGTTTGTCAACACCAACCTCGACCAATTCCACATCGTCAAGCGTCAATCCGGCCGAGGCAAGCGCCACTTCATAGGTACGCAACGACGATGCACGCCCCGCGTCAATCAATGCATTTTTGTGGCTCACGATGGCCAGTCGTTTACCTTTAAGATCGGCCACGGTCCGGATACCGCTTGATGGTAATGCCAGAAGTTGGTTTGGAGACCGGGTTGCGGACAAAGCAATGACTTTACTTTGCGTGCCTTCGGATCGTGCCCATATCGCTTTTAAATTCCCAGAGTTACGCAACCAGTAGCGTTCACGATGCGGCGCCGGATCTTGTGGTAAATGTTCGCCCTGCTGTTGTTGAATCAGAATATCTAGCGATGTTTCATTGCTAGCTTCTTCATCAAGCCAACCAAGCTGTGTCGCGATCCCGGTCAGGGTCGGTGCTACGGGGCATCTCGAATACAAAAAGCCATTGGCTTCTGCACGTGGTCCATTTTTATCTTGTTGAACAGTCGACATGATTTTAGTCCTCACTGTGAATCATTTTGAAGGGGCGTTGAACTGTACCCGCGTGTAATTTCCGTTTATGAAATAGTCACCGATATTACGGATCCAATACATCAACGGTTCATGGGTCGTCAGCATACGAATATCGCGATAATGCCGTTCGAGCCCATAATCGACTGATAATGACCGGGCCCCTGTGACGTCAAAGATATGCGAACTGACATGCAATCCGGCATTGGCCACCGCCACACGTAAGGCCTGACCACGAACCGCGATATCGGTCAATTCTTGCTCTGACACAGTCTTGCGATTGACCCATGCTTTCTCCACACGGTTAGAAAATTTCTCAAACAACGCATGAACTGTTTCGAGTTTGATCCAGAAGTCACCATAACTGTGCAAGGTCAAAGGATCGGCTGTCGGCGCATCCACACCAGCCCAAGTCCGCGGGCCCGATATTTTACGGGTGTAATTGGCTGCCCCTTCAAGCGCCCCATAAGCCGCTCCCAATAGAATTGCGGCATAGAGAGACATACCGTATTCACTATAGAATGGCGGGAATGTTTCAAGCGGCGTGCCATGTGTATGAGGAACGACTCTGTCGGCGTCGACAATAAGATCATTTACGGTGAATGTATCCGTCGCCGTCAGTTTCAAGCCTGGATACCGCCCCCAATCATTGTGGTTGTGTAAACGTTCGTGGTTTGCATCAATCACAAAATGAACTTGCTGATTTCGTTCGATATCAGCGCGCCGGGCAGCGACAGCAACGACGTCGGATACAGACGTCCCTGTGCACATTTTCTTTGTACCGGATACAGAGTAACGTCCACCGCTCAACGGCTCGGCTTTGAGATCCCATGTTCCGGTGATATTGCCCCAGAACCATTTATTGGCAGCAGATTGACGCAATAGATCTGCACCGTCGTGAATATAATCGAGCGATGGCGGCACCAAAACATGCTTGTAATGAAAGGCAAGCAACATGCCGATGGATGCATCACCTTTCGATATTTCAAAGACAATATCGGCCGCTTCCGCAAGCCCGCCACCATCACCGCCAAACTCACGCGGGATGAGAAAGTTGACGAGCCCGGCATCTTTGAGCGCTTGAATTTCAGCATGCGGCAAAGCCCCGTCTTCTTCGCGCTTGACCGCTGTTTCGGCAAACTGTTCTGCAAGCTTGCGGGCCACAGCGATGAAGTCGATGTTCTGATCTTTCAATGGAACCGTGGATGCGCTGACAGTACTCATTTTACAAATCCTTCGATTAGAAATCGTGCCGTAGTGTCACCAGCGCTGTTCGCGGTTGGTTATAGGTCACAATGTCTGTCCCGAATGCAGGTTGCGTTGTTCGTGTGATGACGAACGTCTTATCAAGAAGATTGTTGACGGTCAGAGAAAGCGACCAGGTGTCTTTCGGAAACCGGTAATGCGCGCCTGCATTCACCAAAGTATGCGATGGAACAACCACAGTGTTTGCAACGTTTTCAAAAGTTTTATCGATATACGTTGCATCCCCCGTCAACCGAAGGCTTCCAGGAATATCCAACGGGACACGGTAATTGAAACCGGTCCCAATCGACCAACGCGGCGACCTTGGAAGCTCTTTTCCCTTGAAATCAGTGGCCGGAGCCCCGGTCGGGTTTAAGAAATCGGTGAATTCCGTTTTCAGATAGGTGATTGCAACACGCCAGTCGAGGTTTTCTGTTACACGTGCTTGTGCATCAAATTCTGCACCATAAGTTTTGGCTTTACCGGCATTGACAATAACCGTGATATTCAACGGCACACCATTCACAATTGGATTTTGCACGGTTGCTTGGTAATCGGTGAAGTCATTGTAGAAGACCGACAGATTAGTTCTGAACCGCCCACCAAAATGACTGCCTTTAAAACCGGCTTCATAGGTTGTGACCTTTTCCGGTTCAACGGGAACCTCTGCCACGCCCAAAGATGCGGGGACTGGGTTATAACCACCGGATTTGGTACCCTTGGTCAAGCTTGCATAACTGAAAATCTCCGGCGTGACCGCGAAATCAATGCCAATTTTCGGAACAAAACTATTTGTTTTATGCACTTCATTATTCAGGGATGCTGTCAGAGCGATACGTTCAAGATCCGCATTCAAATTATATGCAGCCCAATCATATTTATCTTTCTGTTCGGTGTAGCGCAGGCCTCCGGTGATGCCCAATCGATCCGTGATCTTATAATTGGCTTGTGCGTAAACGGCGCCTGATTCGACAATCGTTTTGGTTTCGATACCGCGATAAACCCAATTGCTCCAGGATGGCCGATCAACCACATAGTTTTCACGGAACCCAATAGCGCCAATCGTGAACTGTAGGCGGTCATAGTTACCCAGGAGCTGGAATTCTTGTGATATTTGATGCTGATCGATATTCAATTCGAAACCAGAAATGTCCCCTGGCACACCAGCATTTGACCAAACGTTTGGCTCGTTTTCAAATTCTCTGTAAGCCGTGATCGAGCGCAACAAGAGGTTTTCATTCAGATCAAAGTCCGAACGCAATGATAGTGAATGCGCATTATTGCGCTGGCTCAGCACCCGATCATCAAACGTGATACGGGGACCGGTCCCAGGATAAGTCACAGGCGTTCCGGCGGCATTATGCGAATAGTCACGCGATTTTTCCGCCGACAGCACAAAAGTTATGCCGTCCTTTGGCGTAAATTTGAGCTTGGCGCGGAAGTGATCGATATCGATTGCGCCGACATCGCGATTCAATGTTTGATTGTAGATATACCCATCATTTTCTTGATGAAGATACGCCAGGCTAAACGCCAGTTTATCGTCTATAACCGGCGCGGAAACATATAATTTTGCTTCCCGCGCGCCATAATTACCCGCACCAATCGAGAACCATCCATTTAAATCGTTGGACGGGTCTTTGGAAATGACTTTGATAGCACCAGCGCTGCTATTCTGGCCCTATAATGTGCCTTGCGGCCCTCTCAACACTTCAATACGTTCAAGATCGGCCGCCGCGAACACCGCCGAGTTGATGATGCGAGCCACATAAACATCATCTGAATAGGTCGCAACAGCAGCATTGTAAATTGGCGCAGACGTACCGATACCACGGATATAAACCTGCTGCACCCCAACCGAGTTGGTTTTAGGCAGAAACAGCCCCGGAATCAATCCAGCCAAATCCCGGATCTGCCCGATATTCTTTTCTTCAATATCGCGGTCGGAAATTGTCCCAACAGCAAGTGGCGTCAACCGCAAGTCAGCCGCATGACGCTGCGCCGTTACGGTTATTTCTTCTAACGCCAAACGTCCAGCGTCTGCTGCTGCATCTGTTTCTTCAGCCACAGCGAAACCACCGGACAGAATCATTCCAAACGCGACGCCGGCTAGAAGTGTTTTTTGTTTCGGTCTGACAAAATTAC
>JBBCIP010000388.1:0-8779 GCA_037189785.1 Alphaproteobacteria bacterium | reverse complement strand
GAACTGCCCAATTCGGCGGCGGACCACGCCGTATTTGGTCTTTTTCCGCATAAGCTTGGCCAGAAACAAGGACCAAAACCAAAACCACCAAAGCAGGAAATCGCAAATTCCCCACCCAACTCTGCGATTCCCAATACCATGAATTGCGGCGAACGAAAGCAACAGCAGAAAGGCCCATTATTTAGCACCATAAGTTGCAAATATCAGAGCCATTAGGCACAATTCATGGCAAGCCGTCAATATATAGAGAATAATACCCCATCTAGATCTATTTATAGAGGAATGACGACAATCAAAAGCCCCAATATTCGTGCCGGTTCTAAGAATAGAACACCCAGCACACTATGACCATTGTTCTCAGAGAATGATTTTAGGTGTGATCAGTGATACAGTGATACGACGAATTAGGATTTATATCACCATAGTCTGATTTAATTCATTATTGAATTATTTGTAGAGATTTAGAAAACAACCATAATCTGAAGCGATCAGCTTCACGACAATAAATAGATTGATCTTTAAATAAGCTTCCTCACTCATTTATTCAAAAATGTCACACGAAACTCCATATGAGCGACAGTTGCGGACCACACATGATTGTAGTGATTCCAGTATTTTAAAGAAAGTTCGACTTCGGTTCCAAATACAACTGTGACTGTTCTCTCTCTGTCTACGCAGTGCAAATCCAAGTTTAGACCCTAAGATTCCAAACTGTATGCAATCCTTCGCATTGAATGATCCTAGTCGTATCGATAGAAGCCGGTGTCATGCGATGTACACCCATCCCGCTCAAAGCAGGAGGATGATAATAATTTCATCTGAAATATAGTCACCCACGAAACCAGATAAAAGTCACAGCGACCTCAAAATCTATACGTCTTTATGGCTTTTTGGCTTTAAGGATTGAGCTTACAAGTATAATTTGGTGCCGCAGCAATGACTTGCAATTCTATCATCCCGTCAGGGAATGACAATTCCGACACCTTTATCACGGACATTGCCGGAGGTGCTTCAGTAGCATACTTTTGGGCACGAATATCACGATGCTTTTGAAAGCTATTCAAATCCGTGACAAATATAGTTTCCATCAAAACATTATCCAAACCCACGTGCAACTTTTCCAATATGTACTCCAATCTTTCGTACACATCATTTAGTTGGGCAGCAAAATCACCGGCGTTCTTTACAGCACCATAGTCATCAACAGGTAGAATGCCAGATAAATACATCACACCATTATGCACAACAACCGCCGAGACAGCCTGTTGTCGCTCAAGCTTCTTGTTCATGAAGCGCGCTTGATTTAGGTAAGCCATCAAAATTTCCTTTACAGAACCAGGTCATAAACTAGCGGATAAAATCCGCAGAAGGATGCGCGCGCGGATAATTTCTGACCAGTTCCATATATTTGGCCAAGGCTCTATCGACCCGGGTCAAGAATCCCGGCTGATAGCGCCATGAGTGTATAATAGGACGATCGTCTCCGGTCACTCGCAGACTGATGCGATAAGCCCGATCCAAACATTCTTCCGCATGGTCCACCGATCCTGGTGATCCGTCAGGCTTAGGCACTGCCATAATAAATAAAGCCTGTGTAAAACCAGGCTTTGGAATGCCAAAGGCCGCCATTTTATAATTGATCATGCCGCCATAGAGGCCTGCCGTCATGAAAATACTGGTGCCATGAATTTCACTATGCATGTCAAGAGGGCCTTCGGCCATCTTACCCTTCAAGTCATACGACATGGAATTATCGGTCCATTTTATTTGCTTATAAAGTTCGTCCGTGTCGAATTCGAATTCGTGATTCGTAATCAAGTGCTGCCAATCTGGCGTATTGGCACAAATCGTCCACGGGTCACATGGATAAACAGGATTATCATATTCGACCCTAATCAATAGGTCTTCTTCGGGTACTGAAAAGCTTGGGATTTCCCAGGTCGCTTCGTTGCCGTTGAAAGCCCAAATGACGCCATACTTTTCACGACATGGAAAATTAAACAAACAGGCCAAGCGTGGCGGCACTTCACCGATCTGATTTCCCGAACACATACCGTCTTGGTCAAAAGTCCAGTGATGAAAGCCGCACTGGACATCATTACCGATCACCTTACCCGTAGCCAAATCCGCACCCAAATGCGGACAATAGGCACTCATCACTCTGATCTCGCCGTTTTCGCCACGGTAAACAACAATGCGTCCATCCAAAAAACCAAATCCCTTGACTTCCCCCACCTGAATGTCTTGTGATCGACAGATTGCGAACCAGCTTTGCGTGAACAAACCATCACTGCCTTCGGCCGGTACAGGCATGGTGTGTCGTTTTCTCATATGATTGGGAAGACTCATTTTATCCTCATTAAACGCTGGATTTAAGCACTGCTGAAGCACTCAGCGGAGTAATGGCACCACACAGTTGCCGTGTTCAGTATTGTCCGCTTAGGAGATAACAACTCTATCTAGCCTCTTTTTCAAAAGCAATATGTAATATTATAAATATATATGTTTTAAATTAATCTATAAATTAATTATTTCTTATATTTCAATATATTATATTTCATTTATGGATAAATAATACATTTATTATATAAATATTTTGACAAACTATTTTTATAGTATAATTTTTATATTCGATAATATTCCTAAATTTATAAACAAAAACTCGTGCAGGAGATGGGCATGGCGCGCCACGACCAAGCTTTTTATTTCAATGAAGCCATCGAGAAAAAATTAGCATTTGCCCGGGGCGTGAAGTCCCGCGGACATGTGTATGTGTCCGGTTGTGCCAGCACTGACAGCAATGGTGTCGTTGGCATTGGTGACATGGCTCTGCAAATCAAAACAGTATATGCACAGATTGAAGCCATTCTGACTCAGCATGGCCTGACATTCGAACATGTCATCAAAGAAGTTATGTATACGACAGACATGAAAGCCTTTATCGCCGCCGGCGACGTGCGGGCTGCTGTTTATCAAAACGTTGCGCCACCGGCCGCAACAGGGGTTGAGGTAACAGCCTTAGTTCATCCCGACATGATGGTCGAAATCGAAGTTATCGCCGAACTGCCGGAATAACCGGCCACCAATACGACAATGGGAGAAAAGAAGTGCAAAACGATACATCGAATAATCCGCTGCGTATTTACAAGAATAAAACAAGCCACGCGATGTTGATGACATCAGTGGCGACTGCCGTCCTCGGCAGCGCTATCTTGATTGAATCTCTGAGTCATCGGAGCGCCGTGTATGCGGCAGAACCCAAGTTGGGTATAGAAGAAATTACTGTGACAGCACGACGCAGGGAAGAATCCCTGCAACAGACACCTATTGCCATCACCGCATTAAGTGGTGTTGATATTGAAATGCGCAATGCCGCCGACCTAACCAACGTGTCGCGCTTCACGCCTAATTTGACCTTCGAACGCGGTGCCGGCAATACCGGCGGCGCGTCTAATGCCCAAGTTTTCATTCGCGGCGTGGGCCAGCAAGATTGGTTGTTCACAACGGAAGCTGGTGTCGGCATATATGTGGACGGTGTATATTTTTCCCGGCAAATGGGTAACGTGCTGGATCTGATTGATCTGGAGCGCGTGGAGGTGCTGCGCGGTCCGCAAGGAACGCTTTTCGGCAAGAATTCAGTCGGTGGCGCCATTCAGTTGATCTCCAAGCAACCGACCGGAGAATTCGGTGGCTTTGCGGAGGTAACCGTCGGACGGTTTAATCGTTTGGATGCTAAAGGGTCTGTAGACTTCGCTATCGCCCCGACCCTCGCAGCCAAGTTATCGTTTGCCAGCCTCAACCGCGATGGTTATGTGAAGCGACTTATTGATGGCATTAAGTTGGGCGATATCAACGCCGATTCCGTCAAGTTACAGTTGGCTTGGCAAGCGGCGGAAAACGTTGAAGTGTTGTTAGCAGCCGATTACGGGCGTCGTCGAGAAGAGTCGATACCGGATGTCGCTATTGGCTTTAACAATGCGGCTAGTTTCGCAGCCCTCTGGAATGCTTATGCTGGTTTGGGTACATACAGCAGTATATACGCAACGAACAATCCCTTTACCACAAATGCAACTGCGAAAAGCCAAAGCGATGTGGATTCCTGGGGCGTTTCCAGCACAATAAATTGGACTTTAGACACCATAGCATTGAAATCTATCACTGCTTACCGTGCAACAGATGCGGCGTTCGCGGCAGATCCCGATAATTCGCCGCTCCCCTTTATTGAAACGTCTAACGAAACGGACACATCACAGTTCAGTCAGGAATTCCAATTATCTGGCCAACATTTTAATGACCGCTTGAACTGGTTGTTGGGCGCTTTTTACATTAAAGAAAAAGGTAGCGATCATTTTATATCACGACTGGGCCAAGGCTTATTTGCAGGTCTTGAGAGTTTACCAGGCCCTATTGACGGTTCTCCGCTTAATGCCCCAACAGCAGCTGGCGGGCCGGGCAATCCACTTAATCTTGGCCTCGATATCGACAGTATTCGTAATTCACATATTAGTGTCGAAAGCTTGTCGTTCTTCAGTCACGTTTCTTATAAACTGCTAGATAGGTTGAGCATATCCGGCGGTATTCGCTATACTCATGATAAAAAAGATTTCACCATATCTTACTTTAAAACCGGCGCGCAGCTTCTTGTGGTGCCACCGACCCTAACATCCAAAAGTTGGTCGGCTTGGTCACCAAAACTTGGTTTAGAATATCAAATTACCGATGACGCCATGACATATGCTTCAGTTTCTAAAGGTTTCAAGTCCGGTGGCTTCAATGGTCGCCCCACCTCATTGGGTGTCGCCACCAGTACATTTGATCCTGAAACCGTCATGTCATATGAAGTAGGGATGAAAACAGCCTGGTTTGATCGTCGCCTGATTCTGAACGCGTCAGCCTTTTTAAGTAAATATGACGACATCCAATTGACGGCGATCATAACCTCACCACAAGGCGGCATCGTTGCCGCGGTGGATAATGCGGGCAAGGCGGAAATCAAAGGTGTGGAAGTCGAACTGTCTGCCCGTCCGATCGCTGGTCTCGATATCAACGCCAGCTTGGGATATACAGACGCTAAATATACGCGGCTCAATCCCGGCACCCAGACCACCACACTTAACAGCAAATTCGTTAAAACGCCGGAATGGACCTATAATATTGGCGCCCAGTATACAGCACCACTCGATAGCGACAGCGGTACCATCATTCTCCGCGCTGATTGGTCCTATCGCAGTTCTGTGTTCCATACTCCCAATAACATTCCTATTCTGCGGCAGCCGGGATATGGTCTGCTGAGTGCGCGCCTCGTATACCGCGCGCCATCTGAAAATTGGGAACTGGCCCTGTTCGGCGACAACCTAACCAACAAGAAATACATAACCAACGGCCTGGAAGCATTGGCAGCCTTCGGTACAGCAGACGCGACCTTTGGCCGACCACGAGAATGGGGTTTATCTGCGAAATTTAATTTCTAATACGCAGAATTTTAAATTGGGTTTGCTAGATGAGTAACAACCGTACATTAATCGTAACCGGAGCCGGGCGTGGTATTGGCGCTGCCATTGCTCGGCAGGCCGGATACCAGGGCTGGCAAGTATGCGTCAATTATCGCAGCCAGGCTAATGAAGCCGAAGCTGTGGTAAAAGACATCGAGCGCAGCGGTTCCAAAGCAATTGCCGTACAAGCGGATATGAGTGTCGAAGCTGATATCTTGCGCATGTTTGAAACCGTGGATCGTGAACTGGGCCCGATAACAGGGTTGGTGAACAATGCCGCGATTACCGGTGGAGCCAACCGGGTTGTTGATATCAGCCAGCAAACGTTGGAAGACCTTTTCCGTGTCAATGTCTTGGGCGTATACATATGCGCCCGAGAAGCCGTGCGCAGAATGTCCACCGCCCAGGGCGGACAGGGCGGCGTTATTGTTAATATTGGCTCTATTATTACACGTTTGGGCGGCGCTGGTCTGGGAGTTCATTACGCGGCATCGAAAGCCGCTGTGGAATGTTTCAGTCGTGGCTTAGGCATGGAAGTGGCGGGAGAAGGCATCCGTGTGAACGCTGTAAGCCCCGGCGTCATTGATACAGACATGCATACCAGCGTGGGATTGCCCAACCGAGCAAAAGATGCTGCATCGGCCATTCCCATGAAGCGCGCTGGTCAACCAGATGAAGTTGCTGACGTGGTTGTGTGGTTATTATCGGATGCTGCATCATACGTCACTGCCTCTGTCGTTGAAGTATCCGGTGGGCGTTAAGCTGTAAAGCAATTGACGTCGACTGCCCTATAGACGCCCTATGCACGCTTGGTGGACATCTTGTTCAAATATTGTCAGGAAAATTTGATGTCTTCTACGGATTTTACAATTCGGCATAAATGGTATCCCTGGTATGTCGTTCTATTGCTGTCCTTGGCATATTTGTTTTCGTTTGTGGATCGGGTCATCATCAGCTTGCTGATTATCCCGATCCAACAGGACCTCCATATTAGTGACTTTGAGATCAGTCTGGTTGTTGGTATCGGATTTGCCCTGTTTTACACCGTGTTTGGACTACCCATCGGTCGCATGGTGGACGTATATAACCGACGAAATATCATCATTGTCGGCATTATCACCTGGAGCTTAGCGACCGCAGCCTGCGGACTGGCCACGGGGTTTCTGTTTCTGTTCTTTGTCCGCGTGATTGTGGCCATAGGGGAAGCCACCTTATCGCCATCCGCCTATTCCATCATTATGGATTACGTGCCGCCGCAACGCAGCGCCACCGCACTAAGCATATATGGCATGGGTATGTTCATTGGTGCCGGTGCCGCGTTGATGTTGGGTGGTATCGTGATTTCATCTGTGGCCAATCATCCGAGTTTCACCTTACCGTTGTTTGGTGAATTGCGGACATGGCAAGCTGTATTCATTATTGTCGGCTTGCCAGGATTATTTATGGCGGCACTTTTTCTCACTGTTAAGGAGCCAACGCGCCGTGGTCTTTTGACTAAATCCGACACGAAACACCATGCTGTTCCAGTGCGCGAGATTGCCAACCATTTTCGGCTCAATTGGCAGGCCTTTTCTTATATCATCATGGCCTATGCCCTGACGTCGCTATTCGGTTATGGCTTACATGCGTGGGCCCCTACGTTTTTGATCCGCACCTATGGCTGGAACTTGTCCGATGTGGGATTGATCTATGGCGCCGTGATTTTGCTATCGGGCCTTTTGGGGGTTGTACTCGGTGGATTAACCGCAGACAGAATGCAACGCCGCGGCATCATTGACTCCAAGATTGTGGTGCTAATTATCGGATATGGATTGATGATGCCGTGCGCGGTGGCTGCGCCGTTGATGCCGACATCATGGCTTGCCGTTTTATTGCTCGGCATCATGAACTTTGGGTTCAGCTTTCCGGCTGGTTGCGGTACGGCAGCCTTGATGTCCATAACACCCAACCAAATGCGAGGACAGATTTCCGCCGTATATTTATTGGTGTTGAATATCATCGGTCTTGGCTTAGGCCCATCAAGCATCGCCTTCATTACCGATTACGTCTTCGCAGACAAGCAGGCGCTGCGCTATTCACTTTCCATCGTCGCAATAGCAGTGTTGCCAGTTGCTGTTTTACTGACGGTTCTGGCCCGGAAATACTACAAGCAAAGTCTTGGCCGTGCCGCTGCGTGGCTTCAGTAAGCAAAACATTTTTCTATAAAACTTGGGAGTTTGTAACATGCGCAAAATTGATGGCGGCGAATTGTTTGTTAGAACAATCAAACGCCACGGCATTGATCTGATGTACACCCTGCATGGGGGCCATTTGGATGCCATTTTCCAATCTTGTCTGGATCACGACATCCAACTGATTGATGTTCGCCACGAAGCAGCAGCAGGTCACGCTGCGGAAGCGTATGCGCGGCTTACCGGCAGCGTTGGTATTGCATTGGCTACAGCGGGCCCCGGGTTCACCAATGTTATTACAGCCATCACCAGCGCCTATTTAGATTGCATCCCGATGTTGTTCATCGCCGGCGCACCACCGTTGCGAGACGCTGAAATCAACCCGCTGCAAGGTGGCTTCAACCAAGTCGCCATGGTGGAACCGGTCACTAAATGGGCCCATCAAATTACCCAGGTTCATCAAATTCCCACCTTGGTGGATCAAGCCATTAAAATAGCCCGCACTGGACGCCCGGGGCCGGTATTCTTGGAAATTCCAATTGACGTCCTGTTTTCTCAAGTAAACGAAGCGGCGGTACATCTTTCCGACAGCGCGCAAGTGATCCCACCAGCTAGCCCGCGCCCCAGTGACGTAAAACAAGCTATTGATTTGCTGGCCTCTGCACGGCGCCCGATCATAATGGTCGGCGGGGGAGCGCTGTTGTCGCGCTGTAGCCACGAATTGATCGCGTTCGCTGAACAAGCGGGAATTCCCGTATTCTCCAACAACAAGGCCCATGGTTTGATTGCGGGGGACCATCCATTATCGGGCCGGGCTTTTAGCAACCTGGCGGCACTACCAGCGGATACGAACTCCCGTCCGGATGTAGCCATGGTATTGGGAGCAAGATTTGGCCTTTATACTGGCGGTATTACTGAACGCTTTCTACCGTTTTCGACGCGCATCATTCATGTCGATTTGGATGCAAAGGAAATCGGCCGATTACGAGAAACGGAAGTGCCCATTGTTGCCGACTGTCGGGAAACGTTGCGGGCGTTACATCAGGCAGGGCAATCCATACAGTGGCCAGATCGGTCTCTTTGGCACGCCAGTGTTCAGGCCGCACATCAAGCTCA
>JBBCIP010000387.1:0-5215 GCA_037189785.1 Alphaproteobacteria bacterium | reverse complement strand
CTAAGGTTTTTCTTGGGAATATTGGGTGTCAGAGTTTTGTTCCGTTAGGTCACACTAACGCCAACAACATAACACTGAGGAAACGAGGTCTGCCCCATGTCCCATCAAACAATGTCCTATCAAACATCTCATGTGAAAACGGCAGTTTTTCCGACGCTAGGGAAAAATCGCCATGATCGCAACTGCCTAGCAAAAGCTTTTTATGAAGCCCGCAGTGCAGGCATTGAAAACTTGATCGTCATAGATGATGATTTTGATCCTGAAAAGACAGTAGCGTCACTCAAAGATCAAGCCGTGGCCATTATCGTGCCCGATCCCGTTGTTGATGTGCCATCGGTGTGTTTGAGCCAGATGATTGATCTTCATCGCCAAATCGGTGGCAATATTGCCGCGCTTGCGAATGTGCGTGCGGGTGATACTCGACGGTTTAACATTATTGTTCCACAACCGATCAAGCGTCGCCAGAAAATGACCGGGGGTGGTTTAAAATCCATCAACATTTTGAATGTTATAGAGAACCCTGGCCCAGATGTTGCGCCGTCGCATATGGCATTGGTGGGATGCTATATCGCTGATCCAAGTTTGTTTCGATATCTGTGCGATAAAGAATTGTATACCGATAGTGCGCGAATTTTGATGAACGGTTTGATGAACAATATTTCATCCATCCCGTTACACGGACTGGTGTTCGACAATATCCACCCCAGGGATGATGACAGAAAACGCAGCCAGACTGCGCCGTCGCCATCGACCGATACTGTAATCGGTGGGTGGTCCGCCGGATATCAAACCACATTATCCAGCGTTGCATTTTCTCCGCTTATTTAGGGTTAGGTCATGATGACTGAAACCCAGGGAAGAATGCTGACGCAAGAAAAGTCACAGAATGGATTGCGATTCTGGGACGTCGTGCAGCGTGATTTCCAACGCCATTACGGCGGCTTTAGTAAGTGGTCGGCTATCCGTGCTGTTATTGCGAAGCATACCTTTGCACCGGTTTTTTCCTTGCGGCTTTATGCCGCAGTGGCCCAACGTGGTGGTGTCTTGTTTAGAATAACCAAACCATTTCTAAAATTATTTCATCGTTGGGCGTGTCGACGATTATCGATTGAGCTGCCGCTTGGAACCACGATTGGCCCTGGATTGCGGATCATCCATGGCTTTGGACTTGTAATCAATAAGGCGGCAATCATTGGCGAAGATGTTACTCTTTTTCAAGGTGTGACCATCGGCCAGAAAGATGTGATTTCACAAAATGGTCGCTTTACGGTTCATAGCCGCATCGGCGACAAAGTGACGATTGCTCCTTATGGACAAGTGATCGGTGTCACCATTGAAACCGGAGCCCGGGTTGGTCCCTTGACGGTGGTGCCTCGTGATGTGGTCGCAGGGTCGATTGTTGCTGGTAATCCGATGAAAGTCTTGCGTGAAGGAGCGGAGCCCGACGTCACCTATGGGCGCCGCGACAGCAATCAGACTGCGCCATCGTCTTTGCATGGTAGGCGCTGACAAATGAAATCACTTGATGTCAGTCGGCGGAATATTATAGCAGGGGTCGCGAGCTGTGCGTTGTGGCCTAAAATATCCTGGGCTGATGAGCGCGGCCGATTGAAAGACCGAGCGGCGCAAAAAGATATTCTTATAGGGTCAGCCGTAGATTTTATTCCTGAACCCGTCGATCCATCTTTTCTCGAGTTATTGACACAAGAATGCAACAGCATTGTTCCGGAGAATGCCGGAAAGTGGAAATGGATAGAACCGGAGCCTGGGAAGCTGAGCTGGCAAGCCATGGATAGAACGGTTGAGTTTGCCAAGCAGATTGGAGCCAAAATAAATTGGCATGTGGGGTTATGGCAGAACGGCGGCATGCCGGAATTTATGAAGCTGTCGTCCGGTGAGCGAACAGATTTTGAACCGCGCCTTGATCCATATTATTCCGACAGGGGAACACTTACTCCGGAAAATTATTGGCAGCGCTTTACGGCGTTTATTGATGGCGTGGCAGCCCGTTATGGCGATATTTTTTATCGCATCGACGCTGCCAATGAAATGTTTCTCGGCAGTGAAGCGGGGACCAATAGCAATCTTCGGGATGCGGTGGGTATGCGGAAAGGCATGTGGTGGAGGGTCGCCGGGGGCGCAAATGGACCCGACTGGCTCGACCCATTTTTTCATTATCAACGCCGGGCTTTTCCATCAGCCCGTCTTGTCATCAATGAGTTCGGAATCGAGGCCGATGAGCGCAATCAGAAAGACAAACGCGCGGCGTTACGGCAATGGATTGAAAACGCCGTGACCCGCGGCTGCCCAGTTGATGGTGTCGGTTTGCAAAGCCATTTGGTGGCTGATAAGAAATACGATACCCAAGGTATGGCGGAGTTTTGTAAAGCCGTGAAAGATTTGGGTTTGGATATTTACATCACGGAGATGGATGTGGATGGCAGCAAGCTTTTGCCCACGATGACGCCCGAGAAAATCGATCACGCTGTTGCCGATTATGCAAATTTACATGTACAGACCTTGGCCCAGCATGGCCAGTTAAAAGAAATAACATGGTGGGGTATGCGATCGGACTTAAATTATACGGCAAAACGTCACAAAGCGATCGGGGTTCTGCAACCCAGTTTATTCAAATCGGATAACACCCCTTTGCCATTGTACAATTCACTGTTGAAAACACTTGAGATGGTATCATGAGCATAGTTTTTGTTTCCCCAGGGGGTGTGATGGGTGGCGGCGGTATGGGAACCGTCACACGATTGGTGACGCAACAACTTAAAAAGACAACGCCCGAAGCGAATGTTGTGGTGCTTGATCCGCGCGGAGACGGCAGTGTTGTTTTGTTTCCTTTATACTTGATGCGGGCTTTTTTGGTGTTGATTGTGCATCACATTACCCGTGGTGTTGATGTGTTGCATTTGAATGTTTCGGAACGCATGAGTTTCGTGCGCAAGGGATTGTTCTTGATATATGGCCGTCTATTTTCCATTCCGGTGGTGTTGCATCATCATGGTGCGGAGTTTATTCCGGAATATGAGAAAAGGTCGGCACTTTACCGTTGGCTTGTTGCCAAGGTTATTCACAATGCCGATTGCAATATTGTGCTCGGTAAAACATGGTTCGACTATTTGCATGATGTCGTGGGGGTCCCCAGTCATAAGATCGAGATCATGTATAATGCTGTTGCGAACCCTCAAAATTCATCCGCGGACATCCATAACCGTTACCCAATACAGCTGCTGATCTTAGCCAATCTCAGTCCGCGCAAGGGCGTTGGTGTTTTGTTGGATAGTATGAAAAGTTTGCGCAATCGCGGTCATGATGTGTTTTTAACCTTGGCTGGTGGAGGAGAGATAGAACGATATCGTCAACAAGCTACAGATATGGGCTTGGCCGATCATTGTCATTTTACGGGCTGGATCAGCCCGGATGACGTGGAAGTGCTTTTGCACAAGGCCGACATATTTGTGTTGCCGTCATTTCATGAAGGCTTGCCGATGTCGATTTTGGAAGCTCTGAGCCACTCAGTACCCGTAGTAGCGACGCCCGTGGGCTCCATTGGCGAAGTGTTGACATCGGGCAAAAATTGTTTGTTGGTTCCGGCAGGTGATACGCAAGCGTTGGAATCCGCTTTGGAACAACTGATCATATCGCCGGATCGGCGCCACGCTTTAAGCGAAGCCGGGCGCGATCTTTTTCTGACCACGTTCGAGCTGCAATCTTATGTCGATAGATTGCTCGGATTATATGGTGGGCTTTTGCCGGTCAAAATACGGAAAGCGGCATGATCGTTAGGTTTACCATAGCGGCGTCATGCATAGCCGGCCCGCTTTTGGGTCGCCGTTGCCAATTCGGCAAACGTGCGTTCTTGCTTGGCGGTCCAGGTGATGTGTCTTTGCGCCGGATTGAAAGATTTATCCGCCTTGACCGGATCCCAACTGACATTGCCTTGGCGTTTGGACAATTCGGAAGACCCCAATACTGGCAAGTTTGCAATCTTTTCGAACGGATACCGGCCTGCATCGAGCCCAAGAAAGTCAAGCAAAGGCTTGATACGATGTTCGGGCGACGCAAACACAGTTTCAAAACTGTCAAGCCAGGTGGTTTGCCTGTCAGCATGGTCCCAATAATCCAAAGCCGTTTCCGTCGCATAAACCCATTCGCGGCAAATATCCGCGAAAGATTTTCCAAATCGCTTCAGGGGCCAGGTCGATATGGTCGATTGCACGACATGCTGCCCTTCGCGCAGCAAGATCAGACATTTTTCTTTCGGAAACAGAGCGGGAAAATACGACAAATAGCGTGTGTGCGGAATTTTGAAAACAATCAATCCAGCGTCTTTATATTGTTTTTCGATCCGGGCCAAGAACCCATGAATAGCATAGGCGAAAAGTTCGAGATCCCCAAACGCCCGTTCATTGCCCCGATAGAAATCAAGGAAGCGTTCCTGCCACAGACGGGATTCGGGGATCATAGGCAGAAACGGCAATTCACGGACATCCATGGGATCGATCACCACATCGGGATGAAGACCCAACAGGGCATTCAAATAATTGGAGCCACTGCGCGGCATCACGCCGTGAATGATGGCGATCGGCGGGGCGTCGGTCGAGCGAATGGAATAAGCGATATCATGGAGCCGTTGAATTTGTTCAACAGAGAGGGGGGCATCGCTGAACCAAGATCGGGATGTGGAATCAAGCCGCAGGGCGCGTCGTACCCAGAAATCCA
The DNA here is from genome assembly GCA_037189785.1 of Alphaproteobacteria bacterium. Classification (GTDB taxonomy): domain Bacteria; phylum Pseudomonadota; class Alphaproteobacteria; order Sphingomonadales; family Govanellaceae; genus Govanella. The sequence goes on along the minus strand of JBBCIP010000387.1, from coordinate 484 downwards.
ATTCAGACAAACGTGTGCGGGAAAAGCGGCCGCTGCTCTCATTCAAAGTTGTTTTAGTCATACCATTTCACCTTTTCATGGGCGCCGTTTCCCCAACCCCATCCAAGGAGAACATATCCTATGAATTATGGACCTTTCGTGATCGTCGGACAAGCCCGAAGTGGATCAACTTTGTTGACGCGGCTTTTGGCGGATACGCGGGATTTCTTTATTTTAAATGATGCCTATATCTTACAATATGTGGATGAGGTGTCGTCGTCGGAACGATTTTCACAAGAAACGGCGCGCAAGATTGCTCAGTATTGTTTGGATATGCTGCGGCGTCGGGCGGTGACCGAAGATGTAACAACGGTTAATCGATCTATTTATCTGGATTCCACGCAGCTGATGCATCTGGAAGAAGACGTGATGCGGCGATTGCCAGAGTGCCGGACTGCAGAAGATGTTATCGCCCGCGTGATGCGTAGTGGTGCCCGATTGGTCA
>JBBCIP010000386.1:0-8059 GCA_037189785.1 Alphaproteobacteria bacterium | reverse complement strand
GCTAAGTTCTAATCGACTGATATAATCGGAGTATGGATCGGGCGGTCTTTGGACCGCCCGATTTTTTTATGCTCGATACGCATTTAGAAAACGGATCTCGTGTCTTATTAGGCTGAAAAGAATTTCAGCCCCAAAATGCCCGATACGATGAGGCCGATACACGCCAGTCGGGCCGCTGTGGCTGGTTCCTGGAACAAATAAATCCCAAGGAGTGCGGTGCCGACCGCGCCAATCCCGGTCCATACGGCATAGGCCGTCCCGACCGGTAATGTTTTGAGGGCCAGTCCGAGTAGTCCCATGCTTAGGACAAGCGACACGGCTGTGCCGACCGTCGGCCATAACCGAGTAAATCCATCCGTATACTTGAGGCCGATGGCCCAGCCGATTTCAAACAATCCTGCGATAAATAAAATGGTCCAAGCCATGGAACCTCACCTGTTGCTTGGGAAGGCCGGGTCGTCCCAACCGATTACGTTCCGCACCAACGGTCTTTGTCGGTGATTGCTCGCAGCCGACCGACAAAAGCGGGGTCGTCCCCGCAACGTCAGGGTTCCTTAGATCAGCCGGCCGTTTTTGGCAATCATTCTTGGATCGTGCGGCATTCTGGAACAACCAGAAATCGCCGGTGCAACCTTTGCCCTTGCCATAATGTTTACCTATTCACAGCCGATACTCCTAAACGAGGGGCTAAAGTGGGGCCTGAGATTGCTCTGAGATTGCTCTGAAATTTGCTGGGTTCAAAAGGAGACGTTGGTAATGTTGCGTAATTCATCCAGATCCCTAAAGATTTTTGCGGCTGCCATGGCAAGTTTGTTCCTCGTATCTTGTACGACAGACCCCTATACGGGTGAACGCAAAGCCAGCAAAGCCGGGATGGGGGCCGGGATTGGTGCTGCCGTCGGCGCGGTCGGCGGCGCTATCGTGGGTGGATCCAACAAGCGGAAATCAGCCCTGATCGGGGCTGGGATCGGTGCCCTGGCTGGTGGCGGCGTCGGGGCTTATATGGACGCCCAGGAAGCCAAGCTGCGCCGTCAATTGCAGGGCACCGGGGTCAGCGTGACCCGCCAGGGCGACAATATCATTCTCAACATGCCGGGCAATGTCACCTTCGATACCAACCAAACCGTGGTTAAGGGCTCGTTTGCGGAGGTCCTGAATTCGGTCGCCTTGGTGCTCAAGGAATATAACAAAACCTATGTCGATGTGATCGGCCACACCGATAGCGTCGGCTCGGATGCCCATAATCAGGTATTGTCGGAAGGCCGGGCGCAGAGTGTCGCCAATGAACTGACAGCCCGCGGTGTCCAGTCCCAGCGGCTGCTGGTGCGCGGCATGGGTGAAACCTACCCGATTGCCGATAACGGCACGGAAAACGGCCGGGCCATCAATCGGCGGGTCGAAATCGGCATTGTGCCGCTGACTTAGATGCAGGCTCCCGGACTGAACCGGCTTTGCCTTGGGCCGTGCGGCTGCTATCCTGCCCATCTTATGGTGAGCGAGGGTGGCTTGCGAGGATGGGCCAGGGAGTGTCGGTGGCTGAATTTCTGGATGTATCGGGATTGCGGTGTCCGCTGCCGGTTCTAAAGACCGGCAAGGTATTGCGCGGTTTGGGCGTTGGTGATGTGCTGACGGTGCGTGCCACCGACCCTATGACGGCCCTGGATATCCCTCATTTCTGCCACGAAGCGGGCCATCAGTTGCTGGATACGCAACAAGATGCGGGCGGCCTGACATTCAGCATCCAGCGCGGCAATCTGGCAAAAACTGGGGATGGGAGCGAAGACGCGGCATGAGATATGCGACCCTGATCCTGTGTCTCGGTTTGGCCATTATTGCTTTGGCCTATTGGCGTTTTGGACCCGATGAAACGTCGCGCCTGCCCGACACCGGCAAGGTCGAGGAGTATAAGCGGACGCTCACCGATTATAAGGGCTTGGTTGTGGACGGACCGTTTATCGTGACACTGGAGCAAGGCAAGCCCAAGCTTCTGGTCACGGCTGAACCGGAGGCCGCGAAAGCTGTGGTCGCCACTATCCGCGGCGGAACCTTATCGCTCTTTCTGGATCGCCCAATCCAGTCCGGGAAACCCATTCTGGTCCGTCTCGATGGACGCACGATCGAAACCATCGAATTGCGCGGCACGAGCCAGTTGACGATCCATGGCGGACTTGGCGCCGATGTACAGTTGATTGCGCGTGATGCAGGCCGGATCGATGGCGCCGCTGATTGCCAAAAAATTAATATCCAGAAGGGGTTGGCCGCCGATATCGAAATCGATGATTTCGACTGCGCGGTGACTCCGGCCCCCTAAATCACCCAAATTTAGCCAACAGATTATCCAGTAGACTATAACGACTTCGCCCGTGACTTCTGTGCGGACCTTTACTATAGAGGGACGGCTCCTCATATCCTTAGGGCAAGATGGCAGGGAAAGATCGGCGACGTTATGATGGCTTTGGATGACATATTGGAAAGTTTCTCCCTATTGGACGATTGGGAGGATCGCTACCGTTTTGTCATCGACTTGGGGCGCGAATTACCGCCGTTTCCAGACGAGGCCCGGACCGAGGACAATCGCGTGCGCGGCTGCACCAGTAAAGTGTGGCTGATCAGCGAGGTCGAAGGCAATCCGCCGGTCATCACGTTAAAGGGTGACAGCGATGCCCATATTGTCAAAGGCTTGGTCGCGGTTCTGCTGAGCCTTTATTCCGGTCGCACCGCCACAGAAATTTTGGCCATAGACGCCCGGGACGTTTTATCGAAGCTTGGGCTCGAAGCGCATTTATCGCCCATGCGCACCAACGGCTTGTTCGCCATGGTGGAACGCATTCGCGCCATTGCCGCCGCGGCACTTGCCGCTTAGGAATTTACCTCTTAGGAATTTACCGCCCAACGGTCATGTTTCCGCATTGATCTCGTCACCACCGGGCTTGACCCGGTGGTCTATATAGTGGTGGTCCATACACGTCCATGTATTCGCCACATGTAGATTGCCGGGGCAAGCCCGGCAATGACATCATTAAAAAATAATAGGTGTTGTTGTGTTGTCGGGACGGCTATAGCCCGACCGGCCAAGCTTCCTGTTTGTAGGCGCTATCCCAAAACATCCATTCATAGACGCTCGACAGCACGAACGCTTTTTTCATGGCAATGCGACCGTCGGCGGATGCCTTAGCCGCAACATCGTCGGTGATGGCGATCACGGCTTTGACGGCATTGGCAAACACATCATTGGTATAGGTGTCGATCCAGGCGCGATAGGGATTGTCTGCTTTGGCAACTTTGGAAATTTCTTGACCGACATGCCAGTAAATCCAGAAGCACGGCAACACAGCGGCCACCAATTCCTCATAAGATCCGATCGCGGCGGTGGCCAACAAAAAGTTGGTGTAAGCCGCGCAGGTCGGTGATTTTTCCGCACGGGCCAGATCGTCGTCACTGATGCCGAATTGTTTTAAGAATCCGGCATGGAGTATGCGCTCCACCTCGATCGCTTCTTGCGCACTTTTGGCATAGCGCAACATTGCGTCCGGGTCCGGCGACTTGGCGGATACCAAGGACAACGCCCGCGAATATGTATTCAAGTAAAGGGAATCTTGAACCACATAAAATTTGAAACGGTCTTGCGACAATGTGCCGGCAGTCAGGCCGCGATTGAACGGCAGCGCTAATATTTTTTCTAGCAGTCCGGCGCTTTCGGCCCAAATTTCTTGTGTGAATGTCATTGCCTGTCTCCTATCAGACCCGATTTTTTAAAAACGTGCGCTTAGAGTTGCGCCATATTGACGCCCTTTGTTGATGGTGAAACTGTCGAACGGACCGCCTGGACCCAATGCGGCCAGCAAAGATTGTTGCCCTTGCCCGAACGCGGAAATAGCCCAGCGATTATCGGTCAAATTCTTCCCCCAAATGGCGAACGACCAAGTTTCTGTTTCAAACGCAATCCGCGCATCCAACATTTCTTGTTTCGGGGAATAAAGCACATTGTCTATTTCATAATAAATGCGGCCAATGCGGGTGTAATCAAGCCGGGTCACGAGATCACCAAGCGCGCCGACAGATACCCGATATTCACCACCGATATTCAAAGTTGATTTCGGATTGTTCGGCGTTTTCATGCCGTCGTAATCGGCGATCAATCCGCTAACCGGATTGGGTGCCGAGAAATCTTTGATTTCAGCATTGGTGTAGCCGTAAGCCGCATTCACTGTGAAGCCATCAAACAGTTGCGCTGCAGTGCTAAACTCAAATCCCCACACATCGACATTTTTCACATTGAGCGCAAGCGATTTACCGTTGATGAAGGCAAAATACTGGTAATTGTCGTAATTGGTGATGAACGCGGCGGTGTTGATAACAACACGACCATTGGCAAAAGTTGATTTGCTGCCGACTTCAAAGGACTGTGTTTTTTCCGGACGAAACAGGGTTTCGTGAATGTCGCCGGGGCCTGCCGGTGGATTGAACCCGCCGGTTTTAAAGCCATGGGCATAGGTACCGTACAGCAAATGATTGTCGTCGATACGATAGGCGAGCGACAATTTCGGTTGCACCTGATCGAACACGGCGTCGCGATCTTCTACAAACGCACCGCTGTTGACGCCGCGCACTTTGACACGACGATCATCGCGATCATAACGCAGTGCGGCGGTTGCTTCCAATGATGGCGTGATATCGACGCTAACCTGCCCGAACACAGCGGTTTGCGTCGACTTTGTCCGGAACCGCGAGGCTTCTGCGCCGAACAACAACGGGCCAAAGTCATCAACGCGGACATTGGTCACATCTTGAATAAAGGCCCCGACAATCCAGCGCACCGGTTTGTCATCGGGCGATGTGTAGCGCAATTCCTGAGTCCAAACTTCGATATCTTTCGGTTGCGAGATTGGTTGCACGCCATCGGGATAGGCCGGGAAGCCGCCCCAGGTCAGCGGTTTGTCGTTGCGGAAATCTAGTTCTTCGATGAAGTCTTTGGAATAATTGTCGTAAGCGCTGGTCGATGTGATGCGACCGCCGAACGTTGGCTCCCAGTTGACGGTGAGGGCGACTTGCTGCCATTCGCGATCAGCTTGGCCTTCAAAATCGCCCAGTGGATCCGTCAACACAGCGCCTTGAAGCTTACCATTGTTCAAGCCGGTGACATTATTCGACGACACATAAGCCGCGCCGCCGTCTTCCGACAGAACGGAGACGCGCAGTTCAGCGGTTAAAGTATCGCTGAGCTTTCCCAACAATCGCAAACGTCCGTTGCGGCTCGTGAAGTAATCGACGTTTTTCTTCAGGAACGTATTGTAGATAAAACCGTTGGTGTCGTAATAGGCACCGGATACGCGGATCAAAAGTTTGTCTTCTACAATTGGGCCGCCGATGCCGCCTTCGATGTTGAAGCTATCGCCGTTGCCGTAACTCACTTCGCCATTGCCTTGCCAGGTTTCGCTGGGGCTGCGGGTGGCGATGTTGAACACGCCACCGATGGCGTTCTTGCCATAAAGCGCGCCTTGCGGGCCTTTCAAGATTTCAATGCGGTCGAGATCATAAAGCCTTGCTGCTTCGAAAAATTCGGTATCGGCCAACGGCACACCATCGACCACCATGGCAATCGATGGGGCTTGCAAGCGATCGGTCGAAACACCGCGCACGGTGATGATATTGGTGCCGGGATCTTGATCGTTGACGATATGCACACCGGGTGTGAGTGTGATCGCATCATCAAGACTACGGATGTTGCGGGTGGTGATGGCATTGCTCGAAAACGCGGTGACGCTATCGGGGACCCATTGCAATTGTTCCATCCGGCCGCGCGCGGTGACCAGAATTTCTTCCAGTTTGCTGTTGGTTGCAGCTGCATCGTCAGTCTCCGCATAAGATGCTGCGGGAACAGCCGTCAAAGCCGATGTCATAACAAGATAGTGCCCTAGGGGGCGGATAAACCGATGCATGCGTCGCGCACTCCAAAAGATAAACGGTGCCGTTCAGGGTCGAAACCCCCACGGTCGGAGCGCAGGCAGCTTTGGTTAGATGAAATGTATAACCTTTGGCGCGTCATGCGTCCCTCTCCCTTCGCTGGTTCTAACCAGATCAGGTTCGGTGGGTATAATCTCAGTCCTTCCCCCATGGAAGGACACCCCAGTGGAACTCGGATCGAGGCATCGCAAATTAAACGATCCCTGTCAAGTGATGATCAAATACGCTGTATGGTGTTAATTTTCCAAATCGGTTTTCAGGCGATCCAAAACTGTGACGGCGTTGGCCGCCAACGGCCCGATCCAACGATCATGAATATGTTTGATCGGCACGGCGTTCAGATAATTCCAGCGTTCGCGTCCGTCGCGACGCACGATCACCAAATCGGCATCTTCCAGCACTTTCAAATGCTGCATCACCGTGCAGCGATCCAAATGCGAAAATGCGGCGCACAGGTTCCCGGTGGTTTGCGGCCGATTCTTCAACGCATCCAAAATCGCGCGCCGGATGGGTGCTGCCAAGGCTTTGAAAATATTGTCACTTTTATCGTCATTTGACATGTTATAATTTTATAACATAAATTTTTCACACACAAGGAGGAATGATCATGGACTTGAAATTCAAAGTTGCCGCCCGCATCGCCAAACCAGTTGCCGAGGTTTTCGAAGCCGTCGTCAACCCGGATCAATTGTCGCGTTACTTCACCACCGGTGGGGCCAAGGGTCGGCTTGAAACCGGTACAACGGTTTATTGGGCGTTTGATGATTATCCCGTCAGCTTTCCGGTCAGTGTGGTCGAGGTGGTGAAAGACAAACGCATCGTTTTTCGTTGGGAAGCAAACGAAGGCACCCCCGATACCTGCACGGACCCCATCGTTGCCGCAGGATACAGCACGACGGTGACGATGGAGTTTGAAGCGTTGGATGACGGCAAGCGCACGGTTGTGACCATTGCCGAACAAGGCTGGCGCCCGACCGATGCGGGCTTGCAAGGATCCTATGGCAATTGTCAGGGCTGGACTCAGGCGTTATGTGCGATGAAAGCTTATCTCGAATACGGCATCAATATTCGCGACGGCATGTATAAATAAACAGCTTTAGTCTTTACACGGATCGCTGCGTTTCGGGCCGCTCGTAAACCACACGATATCATAGGGAAGATCGTATGCGCTGGGGTCGGTCTTGCCATCGATGGTTTCGATGAAAGCGACACTGATGACATCGCCTTTGTATTTCATGCGCATCAGATGAAACGGCACACCGCGATCACGACGCACGTGTTCAAGCCCGGCAATTAAAATACTGGCGCGATCATCGCCCATGGCTTTGGCCATACGGGCGTCGCGGGCGAATTGAATTTCTGCAAAGGCCGACACAAAATCGCTGCTCAGATGTCCACAATGTGCGTCAGCAATCGTTGTACGTAACGCTTGACCCAGCGGTTCAGGAATAGCAGCAGGCAGTTGTAAATCGTCACGTGTTTGCGGGGGCAAGGCCTGCCAGCCGTTCTGATGCAAATCTTTCAACAATGTGCGATCAAGATTGGCGGCGCGGATCGGATACTCAACCAGCACCGCCGTATCAAAGATCGAGCCGTAATAATCCCAGGTCGGCCAACTGCTTTTATCCCACTGCAAAAACACACGCAGCGTCTCGGCATTGTGACGCGGTTGTTCGTAGAATAATTTTAGGGCCGGGATTTGGTCGTCGGCGATCATCTCGACGGCGAGCGCGCGTTTGTTGTTGCGCTCGCCCAAAGCGCGAATGATCCAGTTTTGTAAGTCGTGATGACGGGCGTTGTCGTGCAGTTCCCCCAGCAAGACAAATCGCGCCCGCGCCATGTGATTCAAGGCGTCGTGGGTGGTGATGAACTGGCCGCTTTCTCGATGCCATAATCGATCATTTAAGGGATGGTGATCGTTCACAAGTTGCGCCGATGCCGCAGCGGTTTTGGTGGTCAGATCATGCTGTGGCGGCGGCGGTGTGCATCCGGCGAGCAAGGACAGCGTAAGCGCGCAGAGTACTGCGATGGTGATCTGGCGCCTGTCCCCCCGGCTGCGCATGGTCAATCATGCCCGTCGGTTTTTTCCAGGCGG
>JBBCIP010000385.1:0-27349 GCA_037189785.1 Alphaproteobacteria bacterium | reverse complement strand
ATGGTCTTCTAAAGCCTGGCTCGTTCGAGCGTACGGTTTGGGGCGAGCGTACGGTTTGGGGGTGTCTTGAGTCATGTTCTATACTCCCTTGAATTATATAATGATTTTAAAGGGAGTGGGGTTCCGTGGCGGTCGAATTTGGACTCTCGGAAGACAGAATGGGGCGTTTTTTGTCGCTAGCACGACATAAAATGTCGTTTGTTAGGGTCAGTCTAAGGCGCGGTCGAGGATTGAGGTCGGCAATGGCCGTTGGGGGAATACGGACCGTAAAACAATGGTGCTGTCGATACGCCTGACCCCAAGTCGGTCATTTTCAAGTAAGTCGTTGGTAATTTTATAATAATCATCAAGAGTCGGGCATAAAAACCGAACCAGATAATCGGTGTTTCCGCTGACTTCGGCACAATCAACCGCTTCTTCGATTTGCGTGATATGGGCTTCAAACCGTTCTTGTAGGTGGCGGTCTTGGGACGCCAGGGCGACATGGGCATAAACAGTGACCGGATTGGCAAATTTTTGTGGATGAAGCTGGGCAGAAATAGACCGTATATAGCCGCTTTTTAACAGCCACCGCAGCCGTTCCAGGCACGGCCTAGGGCTTAACCCAACTTTTTCAGCCAAGGCCTTATTGGTAATGCGACCATCCTTTTGCAATATGGTCAAAATTTTCAGATCGATTCGATCAAGTTTCATGGCTAAACGTTTCTGGATAGGTCAGGGCTGTGTGTGGACGATACAAATTAGCGCATAAATTGCAAAGGATTGCTGAAAAATTCCGGGTGGTGCGTCGGGTCCCTAACTTCGCTCCCCGTTATAATATTGCTCCAACGGCTGCTGTTCCTGTGGTGTTTCAAGGAGAAGATGGGGTTGCGATTGATCTCATGCGCTGGGGGCTTATTCCTGGTTGGTCGCGGGGGCCCGATCCTCGGTTTTCGATGTTCAACGCCCGGGCTGACAGCATTGAGGAAAAACCAGCCTTTCGCCAAGCCTTTCGTACCCGCCGATGTTTAGTGCCCGCAGATGGCTACTATGAATGGCAAACTGCCGGGAAGGGGCCAAAGCAGCCCTATCTGATAAGGCGGAGAGACGAGGAGGTCATGTATTTCGCCGGTGTTTGGGAGTGCTGGCGGAGCCCCGACGGCCATACTGTCATGTCTATGGCGATTGTGACCACAGAAGCCGCTGATTCGATCAGTTTTATTCATGATCGGATGCCTATTGTCCTGACGGAGGACCTCGGGAGGAACTGGATAGCATCGGAAACGACCCAGCAAGCGCTTTTAAGCTTAATGGCTGATGCCAAAGAAAATTGGGATCCTGTGGCTCTGGAAGCGTTACCAATCCACCAACGGATTGGCAATGCAGCGATTGACGGCCCGGAATCCTTAGAAATTATTCCCGATGCATATTCCAATAGTTTGTTTGATTTGTAGGGGCCGTTAGGCTTGTGAAAACAGGGGGAGGGCCAAAAATCACAATCTTATAAATCTCTTATCGACCTGCGTGGGTTTGATGTTACAATGCCCGCGTCATTGGCATAGGAAAAAGGGTGCCTTGAGGCTTTTGCTACCTAAATCCTGCCGTACGTTGAGTACGGGAGTGGAAAAGGGTGGGAAGCCCCTGACACAACGGACAAGCCTAGCCAGAGTGACATTCGAATGACAGGAGAGACGGAATGATTAACGGAAAAGACCTGCTGAAAAGCAGTGCCCTGGTTGCAGCCCTGACCATTGCTGGTTTTGGTCTGACAGCTTGTGGCAATGAAGAGCCTGCTGCTGACGCAGCTGCTGATGCAGCAGCTAGCGCAGCTGACGCTGCCTCTGAAGCCGCTTCTGACGCTGCTGATGCAGCTTCTGACGCAGCTGACGCTGCTGCTGACGCAGCCAGCGACGCTACCGACGCAGCTGTAGACGCTGCTTCTGACGCTGCTGACGCTGTAAGCGACGCTGCTACCGAAGCTGCTGATGCGGTTAAAGAAGAAGTTAAAGAAGTTACCCAATAATTTGGTTGAACTTCGCTAATTTCGGAAGGGCGGGCCCATTGGGACCGCCCTTTTGTTTTTTGTAGCGGTCGTTATAAATAATCCCCACGACAGCAAATGTAGGAGTGCGACAATGATCGATCTCTATTATTGGCCGACGCCGAATGGTTGGAAAATATCCATCATGCTGGAAGAGGTGGGGCTGCCCTATAATCTAATACCGGTAAATATTGGTGCAGGAGACCAGTTTAAGCCTGATTTTCTTAAAATCAGCCCCAATAACCGTATGCCGGCTATTGTTGACCATGAAGCGGAGGGTGGTCCGCTTTCGGTGTTTGAATCCGGTGCGATTCTTGTGTATTTGGCTGAGAAGACCGGAAAATTCATGCCTTCTGACGTGCGTGGCCGGTTTGAAGTGCAGCAGTGGCTGTTTTGGCAAATGGGCGGATTGGGCCCAATGGCTGGGCAATTAGGCCATTTTAAAATTTATGCTCCTGAAAAATTGCCCTATGCCATAACCCGCTACACAAATGAATATAATCGCTTGCTTGGGGTTCTCGATCGACGCTTGGCAGATAGATCTTATCTAGCAGGAGACTATTCTATTGCCGACATTGCCAGTTGGCCGTGGGTGAGAGCCTATCAAAACTTTGAAATGTACTTGGACGATTTTCCGAACGTGAAGCGTTGGTTCGAAACGATTGGCGAGCGCCCGGCAGTACGGAAAGGGGTGGATCTGGGCCGCGAATTGCGCCAGAATACCATGTCCGAAGACGCTAAGAAGGTCCTGTTCGGTCAAACGGCAGCCTCGACGACCCCTAAAAATTAGGATTTTTCGGCGCTGCGTCAGGATGCAAATAATCTAGGATATAGACAAGCTGGAGCGTTATTTGTCTTCTTTTCCACGGTCCGGTTCGTGGTTTCGCATTTGGTCCGGTTATGGGCAGCCCTGACTTCAGTGACTGGTATCAATGACTAAAATTCTCCGTATAGCGCTTCGTGACCATTGTTTAGCGGGTTGGTGGGGCTTTTTTGTGCGATTGGGCTCGTTAACGTTAGTAGACGTTAACTGAATATTTAGCTCGGCTTCGCACCATGAGGGCCGAGCAGAGTATGGCTCATAGGCGAGTGAAGAACTTACTTGACGAGAAACCGCAGAATGATGGAGCAGACCTATGGGACAGGTCGATAGCTATATTCAAGAACGACAAGCCGCTGCTGCCCAAGGCCGAGCAGACGCTCTTTATGATCTTGGGCTTCTATATGCCACCGGTCAGGGGGTAGACCTTGACTATATTGAAGCTCATAAATGGTTCAATTTGGCGGCAATGCGCGGGATTAGCCGTGCTCAGGTCGATCGGGCGGAGCTGGCCCGGGACATGGCACCGGGTGAAATTGCCGAAGCTCAGCGCCAAGCTCGCCAATGGCTATCCACCCATTAATACCCCAAAACACCCCAAAATAGATGACTAGCCAGCAAATTCGCAGTCTTGTACTAGTATTATGACGACTGCGTATTATATCATTTGCTGATGCTTGACGTATTTTGGAAAAAAGCATGAAGTCCGGCGCGATACATAGCGTTGCATATGACAAGTTCGAGTGGCCGCTATTTGCCTTGAAGGATGATGTTCGGCCTTTATTGTTGAAATGTCGCCAGTCAGGACAAAGAGCCGCGTTAGTAACCTTGGTTGGCCGCTCAGGCCCCGCCCCCAGACCATTAGGCAGCCAAATGCTCATTGCTGAAGACGGCAACATTGCAGGCTATGTATCTGGCGGCTGTGTGGAAAGCAATCTGGCGCTGATCGCTAAACGGGCCATGGAAACGGGTCAATCGGTTTTGTTGGCTTTTGGCGATGATAGTCCATACCTTGATGTACGGTTGCCGTGCGGCACCAGGATTGAAGTTGCCCTGGACATTCTCGAGCCAGGCGATCCCGCAGTGACGGCATTGCTGGAATTAAGCGAAGCGCGCCAGCCTTCTTTGTGGGTTTCTGATATAGCGACTGGGGAGCGGGTCTGTATCAGCCTAGATCAGACACAGGCTGCAATCACGCACTTCCGCCTTGCAGCGGATTTGCCGCGTGTCGGGGCGGATCAAAAAACCTATTGGCTGCATCAAGCTCCCACATTCCGGCTGGTGGTCAACGGCGATGATGCGGTGGCTTTAGCCTTGGTAGAGCATGGTCGTTTGATGGGATTTGAGACGATCTTGAACCGAACTCACGGTCCGGAAAGTCGTCCGCTTGGATTAGGTGACAGATATTTACGATTGAATGGAAGTAAACTTGCCGATGTATTAATTTTTGATCGTTGGACAGCGGTGATTACAACGCGTCATGATGTGGAAGCAGATCATGACGTATTGGCAAAGGCGTTACCGTCTGACGCATTCTATGTGGGAGCTTTAGGAAGCCGCCGTCATCGCCCGGCCCGTGAAAAGCTTTTACGGGATGCGGGTGTGAGCGATGATCAGATTGCTCGGCTGAACTCTCCGGTCGGGCTTGATATTGGGGCCGCAACTGCCAGTGAAATTGCTTTGTCGATTATGGCGGATATTGTGCAAAGAAACAGAACACAAAACTCTTTCCGGTAACTTCGTCAATCTAATATGTCTTTATTAAAGTGCTTTCCGACCATGCGCTTTATTAAAGTGCTTTCCTAAATGTCAGATTGATTCGACAATTTCCCGTGTCGGGGTGTTGTCCATCGGCGAGCGGCATAATTCCGTGATAGGCTAAACGCGCCGCTCCTCCCCACACGACGACATCGCCATGCTCTAGGCGAAGACGTTGGGGGCGTTCGTCTCGTACAAGACTACCGAACAGAAAAACTGCCGGTAGTCCAAATGAAAATGAGACAATCGGCTGTGTAAAATCACATTCATTTTTATCTTGATGCAGGGACACACCGGTCTTCGGCACATAGCAATTAATCAAACAGGCATCAGCCAGGAAATTTGGATAACCTGCAGCATTGGCGGCCTGTGATGACAAAGTTTGCAATAGGGGTGGCATGGCTGGCCAGGATTGTTTTGTGATCGGATCCAGAGGATCATATCTATAGCCACGACGATCCGAGACCCATCCCACAGCCCCACAATTGGTAAGAGCCACCGACATTTTAAATCCGCCTGGGGTCACCATATGTCGAAATGGTGCGGTGTCCGTGACAGTATTTACAATGCCGAGAATGGCCGGTGCGGCCAGGCGGGCAAAGCCGCGTAGGATCATAGCATCTTGTGCAATGGTTTCCCGTTCAGGGCCAATTGATATTGTATCGAAAAGATCACGCATTTAATCTGAATAATCAATATATTTTATATAGTTAGTGGATTTTTTTCATTGGAAACGGTGCGTCCTCAAAGCAGAATCCATGGTCAAGCTTATCAAGCCAGGGCCTGTTTAGGAATGCGATTCTATCCTTCTTTAGGATTAGACTAACGGGCGTTCCATAGTTTTCCGTTGCCATAAATCGCGGCTGAGGCATAAATATTATAACAAACGGGAAGGACTTTCATGTCACAAGCACACATCGACCAGGTGCGCCAGCACGAGAAGTACAAAATTCTGGTGGAACGGCGCCGCAAGTTCTCTTTAAAATTGTCTGCGATTATTCTTGTTATCTATTTTGGCTATATATTGCTATTGGCGTTCATGCCATCGGTTTTGGCGCAGCCTGTGGCGCCAGGAATGATCATGACGATTGGTATTCCGGCCGGCTTACTTGTGATTTTATCCGTGATTGTTCTGACCACGGTTTATGTGGCCCGGGCCAATAAAGAATTTGATCCTTTGATAAAAGAGATAACCGAGGACTTAAAATGATGGCCTGGATAGTCGTTTTCATTGCTGCCTTGTGGGGCGGCGATCTTTCTGCTGCGCCGACGATAGACGGGGGCGAAAAGCAACCACTGAATGTGCCTGCGATCATTATGTTCTTGGTATTTGTTGCCTTGACGCTAGGTATTACAAAATGGGCTGCGAGCCGCAGCAGTACACGAAAAGATTTTTATACAGCAGGCGGAGCGATCACCGGGCGTCAAAACGGCTTGGCCATTGCCGGCGATTATATGTCTGCAGCATCGTTTTTGGGTATCTCCGGGCTTGTGTACCGCGATGGATATGATGGTTTGATTTATTCGATCGGCTTTTTGGTAGGGTGGCCGATCATAATGTTTTTGATTGCCGAGCCATTGCGCAATCTGGGGCGATTTACGTTTGCCGATGTTGTGTCCTATCGCTTGGGACAAATTCAGGTGCGGTGTTTGGCAGCCAGTGGAACGTTGGTGGTCGTTGCGTTTTATTTGATCGCGCAGATGGTCGGGGCAGGAAAATTAATTGAACTACTATTCGGTCTTGATTACGCCTGGGCTGTTTTGATCGTTGGTATTTTGATGGTCTCCTATGTTGCATTTGGTGGCATGCTGGCGACAACCTGGGTCCAGCTCATCAAAGCCGTGTTGTTGCTATGTGGAGCGACATTCATGGCGGTTGCGGCCCTTGCATATTTTAGTTTCAATCCTGAAATTATGTTCAAGGAAGCGGTGGCGGCTCACCCTGCGGGCGGCAGTATTATGGAACCGGGGCAGCAAGTGAAAGACCCGCTTGATGCGGTGTCGCTTGGGATTGCTTTGATGTTTGGCACAGCAGGTTTGCCGCATATTTTGATGCGGTTTTTCACCGTAAAAGATGCCCAGGAAGCGCGCAAATCGGTTTTGTATGCGACCGGATTCATTGCTTATTTTTACATTCTGACATTTATCATTGGTTTTAGTGCCATTGCGCTTTTGGCGCGCGATCCCAGTTTCTTCACAAATTTGGCCAATGAGCCGTTGCATATCATCAATCATTTGTCAGGTGGGACTAATATGGTTGCTGTGCATTTGGCCGAAGCCGTGGGGGGAAGTTTATTCTTAGGCTTTATTTCTGCTGTGGCCTTCGCGACCATTTTAGCGGTGGTTTCCGGCCTTACGTTATCGGGTGCGGCGGCCATATCCCATGATCTTTATGCAACGGTCATTGCACGCAATAAAGCAACGGAGAGCCGTGAGGTTTTGATTTCGAAACTTTCCACGCTTGTGCTAGGCGTTATTGCCATTCTGCTCGGTATCGTGTTCGAGCATCAGAATGTTGCGTTTATGGTTGGCTTGGCTTTTGCTGTGGCGGCCAGCACCAACTTCCCGATTTTGTTGCTGTCTATTACGTGGTCTAAACTGACGACGCGCGGGGCGGTTTGGGGTGGATTTTCGGGATTGGTTGCAGCGATTAGCCTGGTCGTTCTAAGCCCAACAGTTTGGGTCGATGTTCTGGGTAATGATGCTCCGATTGTATCATTTAAAAACCCCGCCATTTTTTCTATGCCTTTGGCGTTTTTTATGGCTTGGTTGATGTCGATCACGGATCGGTCTCGCCGTGGAGAGATGGACCGGGCTGCATTTGACGAGCAAAATGTTCGCAGCCAAGTCGGTATAGGCGTTGCTGAGGCGTCATCTCATTAAACAAGGTTTCAGCGCTGGACGTGTGTGAGACACAGAGCAAATAATTCAGACAAAGAGCTTATGCTGAGTTTAGCGTAAGCTCTTTGTGTCAGTGTATTGATTGTCGTTGGTTTGACGCCTAATTCAGAACTGATTCCGGTTCTTGTCATGCCCATAAGAGCCCGTGCGCAAACCTCGATTTCTCGTTGAGACAATGTGGACGCTATGGTTCTGAGAATGCTTTCAAACCATTCGGCGGAAGGCTTTCGTAGAGGTATATCACTTAAGCGGTTACGCAATTCAATATGTTGCTCGATGGCGGCGGCGATAATACCGCAATGGTGTTCAAAAAGATTGATTTCAGATTCAGAAAAGCTTGGGCTTTTTATTTCGCGGTAAATATTGATCGAATACCATCGTTGATAGTTCATGCCCAACCACGAAAGGCGCTCGCGTAAATTATGGTTCTCATAAACTATGCGGCGATATGCTGCGTTTTGAATGTCGGAGGCATGAAGGTGCAAAATACTGTGCTTCTGCTCTTTTATTTGCGACGTGATGAGTTTTGTTTGAGGATCAAACGGGAAGAAGTCCTTTTGATACGACTGAGCAATTAGGAGAGAAATATTTTCTCCCACGAGGGCAGAACCATCCAATAAATTGGGTCTTAACTGATCGTCGAAAGTAAAGATGGTTAAATGGTCGGCATGCATAAATGTGGTGACTGTGTTAAGTGCAGTAGCGGCAATAGGGCCTTGTCCGATCGCATGAATTAAATCAGGCAGGGATTGCAGGTATGTATAGGGTAAAGATTTGTCATAATTCATAACGACATACTCAATCCAAGATCTAGGATAGGCTTCGCAATACTATAGGGTAGGTTTCATAAGAACCTAAAAGAAATTTAATAACTCTTTGAGAACACATGACTTTGAAGGGGTGGTGATGACGTGGAGTGAATTGCAATCACAGATAAGGCGATCCGCAAAAGCACGTTTGAAGCTTGCAGACAGAGACACCCCGTTGATTAAAAATTGTTGGTATGTTGCCGCTCGGTCTACAGAGGTGACACGAACGCCGATGGAAAGAATGATCCTTGGCACCAGTGTTTTATTGCTACGGTCTCTTAATAATGAGGCTATTGCACTGCAAAACAGATGTTGCCATCGCTCGTTTCCATTATCGGAAGGGAAGCTTGAGAATGATGTTATTACTTGTGGCTATCATGGCTTGCAATATGCCCTCGATGGACGCTGCATAAAAATTCCCAGTCAAGATAGAGTGCCGTCGAAAATTTCTTTACGATCTTTTCCTGTTGTCGAGCAGGGATCATTTGTTTGGATATGGATGGGTATTCCCGAGCTGGCTGATGTGAATTTGTTGCCTTGCCCAGAGTGGCTTGGTCATCCAGATTGGGCATTGGATAGTGGCTATTTAAATGTGTCTGGGAGTTATGTCTATTTGCATGAGAATCTTTTAGATCTCTCTCATTTATCATTTTTACACGAAACAACGTTTGGGACCCCGGAATATGCTAAAGCCCCCTATGTTGTAAATATAACGGAAGACGATATTCAAGTATGGCGCCATGTAGAGTGTTTTCTTCCGGCAATTTACGCGGAGCCATTAGGCTGGCAGGGTATGCGGGCTTTAAGAAAGTCAGGATCCCAATTCGTTTCTCCCGGCCTGCATGTTAATACGGGGATATTGCAAAATCTGGAATTGGCCCCAAATCCGCAATCTTTGGTACCGACAATTAAAGTTGCGCAAATAATTACACCGGAAAGCCAAGATCGTGTGCATTACTATTATGCGTTGGCCCGCAATTTCTCTATCGATCGGCAAGATATTGGTGTCTTTATGATGAAAGCGATATCGGCGACATTCCATGAAGATATTTTTGCACTACAAAAGATTACTGAAATGCACAATTATCCAGATCAATCAGATTTCTTTGAAATCGATATACCGACAGATCGGGCTGGCGTAGAGATGAGACGACGGCTTAAGATAATGGCTGATAAGGATCAAAGCCTTTATCAACCAAACGCGGAAACCGTAAAAGCGGTTTAATTTCCCAGTTGTGCAGCTTGTTCTGCCCGTTTTCGCAATTCGTTCAGATCGACTGTACCAGACGGCAAAATCCAACTTCCGCCCACACACAACACGGCGTTTAAGGCGAGCCAATCCTTTGCTGAGGCTGCTGTAATGCCGCCGGTTGGGCAAAAGCGACAGTTATGGAATGGCGCAGAAAATGCTTTCAAGGTTGGAATGCCGCCCAAGGCTTCCGCTGGAAAGAATTTGAACCGGGTAAGCCCCAATGCCAAGCCACGCATGATATCGGATGGGTTCGATATACCGGGCAAATAAGGGATCTTTTGTGCTATGGCTGCCTTTGACAGCGGTTCTGTCAAGCCGGGGGCGACGATAAATTGAGCTCCCGCTTCCATGCTATTTTTGAGATCAGTTTCGTTTAAGACGGTACCAGCGCCGATGATGGCGCCTTCGACTTTGGACATAGCTTCGATAATATCCAAAGCCGCCGGGGTTCTTAGGGTGACTTCGATCACAGGAAGCCCGGCTTTGACAAGTGTGCGCGCGACGGGCTCGGCCATGGTAATATCATCCATCACCAAAACAGGGATCACAGGAGCTTTGACCATAATGTCATCGATTGTCATCATTGGATATGCTCCTCCACAAACGCAGCAGCGGCACCCAGTAATCCGACTTGGGGGTGGGTGATAAGTTTTACTGGTATTGAAGACATAATATGTTCAAATCTTCCTTTCGCTTTAAAGCGATCAGAGAAACTCGAATTTGGCAAAATGTCGGCAATGCGTGAACCTATGCCACCAGCGATGATGACGGCACTCGCCCCATGCGTTAAAGCAATGTCTCCGGCAACTGAGCCGAGGGCCATGCAAAATCGATCAAGTGCTAACGTTGCAAGGCTATCTTTGCCGTCTAAAGCAGTTGCCCATAGTATTTTATCATCGTGAATGGTGGCCGGTAAACCTTCGATAGCGGCTAATGCTTGGTATATTGCGAGCAATCCTGGTCCTGAAACAATGCGTTCGACGGATACACGTCTGTGTCGTTCGCGCATTTGTTGTAATATTTTATCTTCGATTGAATCTAGGGGGGCGAAGTCACTATGGCCACCCTCCGTCTCAATCACATGAGCTACAGCGTGGCGACGAAGAAGTTGGGCAACGCCCAATCCAGTGCCAGGGCCGACAATGCTTAAAACGCCTTCCTGCGGTAAAGATACATCTGGTCCTGTTATGTGAAGAAAATGTTTGGCGTCGAGCTGTGCCATGGCGTGGGCAATTGCTCCGAAATCATTGACCAGCGTAATGGCGTCAAGGCCGAGTGTTTCTTTCAGTTCAGTAGGGCTGATGATCCATGAATTGTTGGTGAGTTTCACACTTCCACCTGTAACAGGGCATGCAACAGCAATAGCGGCTGCGCGAGGCAGCGGCGTTGAAACCGCTTTTGCAAAGTCCTGCCAGGCCAAGGTAAAGGTTGCATGGTGTGCCGTTGGCAGAGTAATAGCATCACTGATCTCGACGACTTGCCTGTCTTTAATCTTGGCAATTGAAAAACGCGCATTTGTCCCACCAAGATCAACGGTTACAATATCCATTGCTAAAGTCCTGCTGCAGCTAAGAATGCGGATGCGCCTTTTTCGGCGTCATCCGTATTCTGTCGCATTAATGCAAATAATTCCCGGCCATTACCGGAATTGTCTGGAGATGCCGCTGTGTGAGATCGCTGTTCCCATTCTATGGCGTCAACCAACGCCGATAATTCACCGTGATGTCCACAGAGGCGAATAAGGTCACCATCACGAAGTTTTCCGAGCGGTCCGCCACCATAAGCTTCCGGACTGACGTGGATTGCTGCCGGAACTTTTCCAGATGCACCCGACATGCGGCCATCTGTCACAAGCGCAACTTTGTAGCCACGATCTTGCAGGACGCCGAGCGGAGACGTCAGTTTATGGAGTTCCGGCATACCATTGGCGCGCGGACCCTGAAAGCGCACAACGACGATAACATCCTGGTCCAGTTCCCCGTTCTTAAAAGCTTGGAGAACTTCGGTTTGATCAGAAAAAATACGGGCAGGTGCTTCGATCGTCCAACTTTGTTGTGAAACGGCACTTGTTTTAAAAACGCCGCGGCCAAGATTTCCAGTCACAAGGCGCATCCCTCCATCCGCCTGGAACGGCGATGAGGCAGACCGTAAAATAGTTGTATCCAAACTATCTGGTGATGGCGGAAACCACTGGAGCTGATCATCAACAAGCTGTGGTACCATGCGATAAGCGTTCAGATCTTGTCCTGCGATGGTCATGATATCATGGTGAAGTAAGCCGGCATCCAATAACGTGGATATGACAAAGCCCATACCACCGGACTCATGGAATTGATTAACATCGGCTTGGCCATTGGGATAAACCCTGGCAATCAACGGTACAACGCTTGAAAGTTCGTCGAAATCTTCCCAGTCAATGATGATGCCTGCTGCGCGGGCAATGGCTGGCAGATGGATCACATGATTGGTGGAGCCTCCTGTGGCCAAAAGCCCAACAGCGGCATTGACAATGGCTTTTTCATCAACACAAAGGCCGAGCGGTCGGTAATCTTTGCCATGGTAGCCAATTTGCGTTAAGCGGTGAACTGCTGATTGCGTCAGCAATTGACGCAGTTTTGTTGTCGGATTAACAAAGGCAGCGCCCGGAATATGAAGGCCCATGACCTCCATCATCATTTGATTAGAATTTGCCGTGCCATAGAATGTGCATGTGCCCGCATCGTGATAACTGGCGGACTCTGCCTCGAGAAGTTGTTCGCGGTTAACTTTGCCTTCGGCATAAAGCTGCCTGATCCGTTGTTTTTCTTTATTGTTTAATCCGGATGGCATGGGGCCGGAGGGAATGAATAAAGCGGGCAGATGACCAAAACGTAAAGCTCCGATCAAAAGACCAGGGACAATCTTGTCACATATTCCTAAAAGCGCGATGCCTTCAAACATTTCATGGCTTAAGGAGACAGCAGTTGCAAGGGCGATTACATCCCGGCTCCATAATGATAATTCCATGCCATCACGGCCTTGGGTGATACCATCGCACATGGCGGGAACACCACCAGCTACTTGAGCCGTGGCTCCAACTTCCCGCGCATAAAGTTTGATTTGTTCCGGATAGCGTCCATAAGGTTGATGGGCCGATAACATGTCATTGTAAGCGGTAACAATGCCGATGTTCATGGCGTTCGCATTGCGTATCGAAGATTTGTCAACCCCTGCGGCGGCAAACCCATGGGCGAGGTTGCCACACCCCATGCTTGGGCGCGACGAACCGGATCGTCCCGCGTTTTCGATAAGATTAAGATAGGCTGTGCGCTTTTGCTTCGAACGCTCGACAATGCGTTTGGTGACGGCGTCCACTGTGGAGTTAAGCGGCATTATGGACTCCAATGAACAATAATTGGCGATGCTGTATTGGCCAAAGCAGCACCGATGGGAAAGCTTGATTGACGCCCTTCTGTGAACGCGCGCTCTAAAACAGTGCGTTTGGTCTCACCGCGAATTGTTATAAATATAGCCTGTGCCGATGAAATGGAATATTTACTTAATGTAACACGAGGGACAGGGGCTTCTTGAGGCAGTGGATCGGGTAAAACTCCAACAATATGCTGACGGCTATTGATAGCGTCCACAAAGTCAGGTCCTGGGAATATGGAGGCTGTATGTCCGTCTGCTCCCATGCCGAGCCATAAAATTTGCAAAGGCCAAGGTAATGCGCGCACTATATCGTCGGCTTTGTTGCCGATCGCTTTGTAAGGGAGGGTAACCGTCTCATCATCGATCAGAGATGTGATATGTGCGCCAATCCTGCTAAAATGATACTGCAATAAAGCTGTATTGCTCAGCACGTCCGTTGATGAAACAATGCGTTCATCTGTTGGAATAATCGTAACTCGTTCCCACGGCAGCTGTTCATTTTTTAATTTTTCAAAAATCGGAATGGGTGATTTTCCGCCAGGTAATGCCATAAAGACATGATCTGATTGTTGTAAATGGTCATTGATGCGCGTGACAAGATCGTGCGATACAGCGGCAACCATATCATTTTCTGTTGAATGAATGTGCCATTGGGCATCAATCATGCCAGCTCACTCCCTCGCGTTCCGTCAGCGCAACGGCGGCTGATGGTCCCCATGTTCCTGCAGGGTATGTTTTTGGTTGCATTTTATGGTGTAACCACCCATCACGAATTCTATCAATCCAATCCCATTGCGCTTCAATTTCATCGCGTCTCACAAAAAGTGTTTGGTCCCCTTCGATAAAATCGATCAGGAGACGTTCATAAGAAATGCGACGCCGTTGTGTTGAAAAAGCAGCTGTTAAAGATAAATCCAAAGCAACTTCACGCAATTGAAGTCCATTGCGGTCTAATCCGGGTTCTTTGGCCATAACCGTGAGGCGGATGCTTTCTTCTGGTTGTAGGCGAATGAGTAATTTATTGGCCTGCAGAGGCGTATCGAAAATCGAATGCTGCACGGGTTTAAATTGGATCAGAATTTCAGATTGTCGGATCGGCAATCTTTTTCCGGTACGCAGATAAAACGGAACACCTTTCCAACGCCAATTGTCGATATTTGCTTTTATAGCCACGAAAGTTTCGCTATTGGAGGATGCACCAAGGTCATCACGGTACCCCGGGTAGGGTGTCATGCCCACTGCGCCTGGCCCATATTGGCCGATGACTGTGTTTTGTAGAACATTTTTGCGGTCAATATGGCGCAATGAGCGTAATACTTTCACCTTCTCATCGCGAATTTCTGTTGCATTAAAGTGTGCGGGTGGTTCCATTGCGACAAGTGCAAGAAGTTGGAGCATATGGTTCTGGACCATATCGCGCAACGCGCCGGCTTGATCGTAAAAGCTACCACGATTCTCGACACCGACAGTTTCTGCCACGGTTATCTGAACGTGATCAATGGCATTTGCATTCCATAATGGTTCGAATAGGGCATTACCAAAACGAAGTGCCAGCAAATTCTGAACAGTCTCTTTGCCAAGATAATGATCGATACGAAAGATACGATCTTCGGAGAATGCAGTCTGTACAGCATCATTTATAGCCTGACTGGATTGGCGATCATGGCCAAGCGGCTTTTCCAAGGCAATTCTTGCTTTGCCATTGGTTAGCCCTGATAATCTTAAGCCTTCTATTGCTGTTTCAAATAAATTAGGAGCGGTCGACATGAAGATGGCTGGATTGGCTTGATCGATGTTTTTTATCGTTTTTCCCAAGGAAGCAATATTTTTCGAGTCATTTAAATCAACGACGACATAGGACAAGCGTTTCAAAAAATTGTCCAGGGCTTCATGAGAAGATGGATTGTTGTCATTATGGGTGAGCAACACGTCTTTGGCATAATTCCGAAACTGATCGTCAGTCATGGGTTGGCGGCCAGAGGCGATAATCTTGAGAGGAGAGCTCAGCAATCCTTCTATATCAAGGCCATAAAGAGATGGCAAAAGCATCCTTTTCGACAAATCCCCTGTTGCGCCGAATAAAATGAGGGCATGAGCGGCGTTGACGGATCTCATCCCGCCAGATTGAGGGGTCGACATGGGGTAAAGGCTCCTATGGTGCTTTCCGTACTTTTTACAGGCAGATATTACCCATAAAGACAGCGTTGTCAATATATTGTCAAAATGACCCAAAACCCGCTATAAACAAGAGAGTTAAGGACTTATCAGAAAGGCTTACGCCGTGAGTCGTATAACAATTATAGACGTGGCCAATGCAGCTGGCGTGTCCATTAAGACAGTTTCCCGGGTTATAAATCGGGAGCCAAATGTTCGTGCCTCAATGCGAGCTAAAGTCGAGGCGGCTATTCAATCGTTGGGGTTTATTCCCAACACGGCCGCGCGGTCATTGGCGGGGACGCGATCATTTGTGTTGGGGACGATATTTGATAACCCGAGCCCCAGTTATATTGTCGCCATGCAACGGGGAGCCATGATTGCTTGCCGAGAATCGGGATACCACCTGACGATCGAAGAAATAGACATTGCTGCGGGTGACATTGCATTCCAGATGGAAAAAATGTTAGCGACGTCGCGTATGGACGGGGTGATTCTATCTCCACCCGTTACCGAATGTGAACCGGTATTAGATGCGTTGGAAGCTAAAAATCTACCTTATGTCCGCTTGACTCCTGTGGACTTTGGTCGTCGTTCCCATGCTATTACAATCAATGACTCGGCTGCTGCTGCCGAGGTTGCGGGACATTTATGGGATCTTGGGCACAGGAATTTTGCTGTAATAACAGGCCCTGCGAGCCACGGATCATCAAAATTGCGTCTTGATGGCTTCATTGCAGGGATTATCGCAAAAGGGGGAAAGGCAAAGCAAGTACGCGTGGTTCAAGGAGACTTTACGTTTCGTTCTGGAATGGCGGTCGGGCGTAAATTATTGGAAGGAAAAAATCGTCCAACGGCTATTTTTGCCAGCAATGATGATATGGCTGCTGGGGTTTTCTCCGCCGCGGGGCAATTAGATCTGAAGGTGCCGCGTGATATTTCGATTGCGGGCTATGATGATAGCGCCATTGCTGAACTTGTTTGGCCATCCTTAACCACAATCCGTCAACCGATTACGGAAATGGCGGCAGAAGCCGCGCGTTTATTGATTGAACGGCGAGGGGAGGAGGCAATTCATACAGTTGAAATGCCTTATAAAATGATCGTTCGACAATCAACGGGTCCGGCTTGAGGTTAGTCTATCGATTTCGTGTTGAGCACTATTCTGCCATAGGCTGCGATAAACGCATAGCAGAGGGCCGGGATAGTTAAAGCCATGCTGAGCGATGTCAAGTCAGCCACAACGCCTGTAAAAAGCGGGATAAAGGCCCCACCGACAATCGACATGCATAACAAGCCCGATCCCTGAGCCGTGCGGTTTCCGAGCCCCTCTAACGCTAAACTAAAGATTGTCGGGAACATGATGGAATTACATAGCCCGACCGCGATTAATGTCCAGCCTGCAATTTTCCCGGTGGATACAATAGAAATTATAATTAATAAGATTGAACCAACCGCTGCAGCGGTCAGTACTTTTCCTGGGCTAATGACACGAAGGATTGCTGCACCGAAGAAGCGTCCGACCATGGCGCCACCCCAATAAAATGCAATCAGCTCGCCTGCGGTTTTTGCCGTCGTCGCCATTGTCGATGGCAACATAAGGTAGTTCACTAAAAAACTTCCAATTGTAACTTCTGCGCCGACATAAAGAAAAATGGCCAGCATTCCAAATAAAAGGCGAGGCCGAGATAGGAGTGTTAGGCTTTGTTTTAAATTTGCTTGTTCGATATCTGTTTTATGATGAAAGCGGTTACGGCTGAGCCAAAAAATTATGGCAATTACCAGAAGTGTTGTGGCGAGAGCCATATAAGTATGACTGAGAATTGAGGCCTCTTCTACGCGAAAAGCTGTCAGTTCTGCGCCGGTGAGTGTTACGGGATCTTTATCTTCTAACGAATCCAGGATTAGCTTTGCACCGATGAAAGGCGCGATTGTTGTTCCCAATGCATTAAAGGCTTGTGCAAAAGTTAAGCGACTATGGGATGTTTCCGTTGGCCCAAGATTGGCAATGAGCGGGTTCGCGGCGACCTGGAGAATGGTAATGCCACCGGCCAGAATAAATAAAGCTATCAAAAAGATTTCATAGGTCGCGAGATTAGCAGCTGGGATAAACAGCAAACAACCGACTGCCATGATCCCCAAACCGCAAACAATGCCTTTCATGTACCCCAAACGCGAAACCAATGTTCCTGCAGGTACCGAAACAATGGCATAGGCCATGAAGAAGGCAAATTGCGTCAACATGACTTCGGTATAGGAGAGAGAAAAAAGATCCTTCAATTTCGGAATTAAGATATCATTGAGGCTCGTGATCCCGCCCCATATAAAAAATAAACCAATAACAAGCCAGACTAGGGTGTGGGCTGTGGTGCGGGAGTCATTGGGATTCTGCATAGGTATATGTTTATTCAGAATCGTGTCCATCACGTCACCCCTCAACTATATATAAAGTAACCTATTTCTAAATTTTTTGGCGACAAGACCCGGCCAAGCCTGCGTGTCGTCACCTGCTATTTATTGAGATGGTGAGTTTAAATGACAGGGTTGTCAATAGTGTGATGAGGCCCTTGTTGATCTAGTCTTTGGTAATTTTGCGTTTGCGAAGAAAATATATAAGCCACTTATTTTATTATAAAAAAATAGATTTTGGATTTTGTTTGTCCAACGCTGTCAAAATATTCTTGACAACGCTGTCTATTTATTTAGCCTGTTAAATAATAAAAATATTTCTTGGGACATCATCAAGGGGAGAGTCATGACAAAGCGCATCTCTATTCTATTTGCATCAAGCTGTTTAATTTCCGTCGCGACCATTACGCCATCACTTGCTCAAGGTCTTGGTGGGTTAGAAGAAATTGTGGTGACGGCCCAAAAACGGGCCGAAAATTTGCAGACAGTGCCGATGTCAGTGACCGCCGTTAGCGGTGATCAGATTACGGCGCGGCAAATTTACGATCCATCGCAATTGCAATTCATTGCCCCCAGCCTACAAATTAAAAGCTTTAATGCGGCCATTGGTGCCACGAACTTTTCTGTCCGTGGTGTTGGCACCATGAGCTTCGCAAATTCTATCGAAGCCAGTGTGACGACAGTCATTGACGGCGTCGCCATGGGGCGGCCTGAAATGGGGATCATGAACTTTTTGGATATCCAGCAAATTGAAGTGCTGAATGGTCCTCAAGGCATGTTGTTTGGTAAGAATGCCTCATCCGGTCTGGTCAATATTACGACAAAGCGCCCGGTTTTGGGTGAAGTTGAAGGCATGGTGCGCGGTGAGTATGGTGTTATGAATACGCCGGGTAATGGTAAGCAACATCTTGTCCAAGGTGTTCTCAATCTCCCATTGGGATCAACGGCGGCTATTCGTTTGAATGCATCTCATACGCACAACGACCCGCTGATTAAGAACTTAATTGATGTGCCGGGCAGCAAATGGTCGCAAGATCAAGCGTATTTCAAAGGAAAGCTGCTGTGGGAGCCTTCGGAAGACTTAAGCGTTTTCATCGCGGCAGATTATGCAAAATCTACGGGTGTTGGGGCAGGGAGTGCTGCTGACCGCTCGGTTCGGACAACTAGTATGTGGTATCCGGAGAATCAAGATCTCGGCATTATTCCCAGTGATACAAATGCCTATTCAAGTTATGGCGCGCCAACTGACGTAACGTTTAAGGTTGGTGGCTTGCAAGCAAATATAGATTACACATTCTCCAGTGGACATACACTGACCAATATTTTGGCTTGGCGCCAATTTAAGTCAGACAATCTGTTTGACTCGGATAAGCACCGTATTAATTTCTTGGACACAAATCATCAAACAGCCAATTTAAAACAGTTGACCGAAGAACTACGCTTATCTTCGCCAACGGGTGGTATGTTTGATTATCAAGTGGGTGTTTTTTATTACAAGGGTGATACGTCTAGCACCGTCAATGCTAGTGGGGCTTATGGGGAAATAGACCCAGTGCCTGCACCTTTCGATGATTGGTATGGTGTTTACCAAACAGCAGACCAAGTTTCCAAAAGCTATGCTGTATTTGGGCAAGGAACGCTTCATTTTAGTGATGACCTCAGGCTTACCATGGGCGGACGTTATACCTATGATAAACTGAAAGTTCTAACGGTTGTCGACACATCAGCATTTGTGATAGGTCTAGGAGAGTCAGGGTCTTTAGACCAGACCATGAAAAAAGAAAATTTTTCATGGCGCTTAAGCGGCCAATATGATTTGGCTGATGATGTGATGGGGTATGTCACAGTTGCACGCGGCTATAAAGGCCCGGGTTTCAATCTGTCGCTCGATCCGACGGCGCCACTTATTAAACCTGAATACCCCACGTTGTTTGAAGCCGGATTGAAGTCGACATTGTTTGAACGGAGGCTTATTCTTAACGTTTCAGCTTACACGTCAGATTTCAAAGATTTCCAAGCCCAAGCATTTGATGCACCGACAAACGGATACGTTTTGTTGAATGCCGGTAAGCTGAGATCTCGTGGTTTTGAGGTGGAAGCGATGGCTCTGCCAACAGAAGGACTGACATTGAATGCGGGCGTAAGCTTCGTCGATGCCTACTTTGTCGAATTCAAAGGAGATCGCTGCTACAGCGGTCAGCTTGGATGTGGTCCAGGCTCCACAATCGATTCAAGTGGGAATCGTTTGCCGAACGCCCCGAAGTGGACTTTCACGCTTAGCGGAAACTATACACAACCCATAACGGATTCGCTCAAAGGCTTTATCCAATTGGCTAGCTATACCCGCAGCAGCATCAATTTCAGCTCGAACGCTAATCCAAATACGGTGCAAAAAGGTTATACGTTGCTTGACGGCAGTGTCGGATTGGGGGGAGTTGACGATCAATGGAAGCTATCGGTATTCTGCCGCAACTGTTTGGATAAACGTTTTGTGACCTTTATCAATGCCAGCTCGCAAACACGGACGGATTACTATCATATGTTTGGTTTGAATTCGTTCCGGACCCTGGGTGTTGCGTTAGAAGGAAGGTTCTAAATTTAATCTGGGGGCATTGGCTACAATGTCCCCAACTTTTCTAGGGATGTGGGCTCTTACATGAGAATAAAGAAGACGTTAAACAAATTAATCTCTGTAGCAGCCTTGAGTTTTTCCATACACACTATGGGATTTGCGGTTCATCCTGCATCAGCCCAATCTTCACCGCCTAAACTTTTGGTGGTTATTTCTATCGATCAATTTGGGTCAGACCTGTTTAATGAATATCGCGGGCGTTTTAAACATGGTCTAAAACGCCTCCATTCCGGCATTGTATATTCCAATGCATATTATGCGCATGGCGTTACCGAAACTTGTGCTGGACATGCCGTCATTTTATCGGGGCGACATCCAAATGCGACCGGCATCATCGCCAATAATTGGTATGATTATGGACTGGCCAAAGATCGTTATTGTACAGATGACGAGAAAAATGTTGCAGCTATTGCTTCTCGCCCATTGGGTGTTGGGCCTGGGCTTTTTCAAGTTTCAACTTTGGGCGATTGGCTAAAGGCGGAACAGCCGAAGGCCCGCGTGTTTGCCGTTGCAGGCAAAGATCGATCAGCCATTATGATGGCGGGCCACAACACGGATGGGGCTTATTGGTTTGATGGTAAAAAATCATTCGATACTTGGGGCGCAGATAAAGTCCAAGCGACCGATCGGTTAAAAGTTCTTGCTACTATCAATACCGATTTAGCCAAGCGGCTGGCAAAATCAGTACCAACCTGGACCTATAAAAACAAAATGTGCCGGTCGGCGGAGCAGTCGATCACATTAAGTAATGGGCAGGATATGCACGCGCACCTGCCGCCTGATCCCCCTGCGCCGATTCCTGGGCGTCCGGCCAGCGCAACTGCGCCTATTCCCCCGTGGTTTTATGATCAAACAACTTTGGATGCGGCTTATTCCATTGCACAGACCCAAAAATTGGGTAAAGGCGACACTGTCGATATTTTGGCAATCAGTTTATCCGGTACCGACATGGTTGGTCATGCTTATGGCACCCAAGGACCGGAAATGTGTGATCACTTATCGCGCTTGGATGAAGATTTAGGTAAGTTTTTGGACCGGATGGGTAAACTCAAGCTATCGGTTGTTTATGTGGTTACGGCGGATCATGGTGGTGCAGACTTTGTTGAAAGATTAGCCATGCGTGGGTATCCAACCGCCCGCCGTGTCGATGCCACAGAAATGATGGTTGGTTTGAATAAAGCGGTGCAGGCCGATTTGCAAATTGATTGGGAGCCATTAAAGGCGGCGTTCTTTGATCCCAGTCGTCTTTCAATTGTTGACTCAAAAGGCGGATTTATTAGTGACCAAGCGTTGAGAGCGAGGGTCGAACAGACCACGATTAATCACCTTCGTAAGCGTAGCGATGTTGTTGATGTGTGGACCGGAGCTGATTTGAATACTCACAAAATCACCCCGCTTTTATTGCCGGATGCGTATAGTTTGAAAGATCGTCTGGCCTTATCTTATTCTGATGGGCGGACCGGAGATATCATTGTCGCCTTTGATCCACTGATGAGTCTTATTCCGCCGTTGCCGGGATTGATCCTGACAGGCCACGCGAGCCCCTATGATTATAACCGCCGGGTCCCGATTTTAATCTGGCAAGATGGATTAAAGGCAGAAGAACGGACACTGCCGGTAGAAGTGGTGGATTTGGCACCGACATTAAGTCGTTTGATCAATGTAACACCCAAAGCCGACGTTGACGGGCGGTGTTTGGAAGTTGCACAGCTAGGGCTTCGGTGCGGACAATAATGAAGATTTGAAGGTTTTGGAGGAGATTGGGATGCAATATCTTAAGACAGCCATGGCAGCGTTGATCATTACTCTGTCCTCCTGCGCGTTTGCTGAGGATACGATAAAAATTGATAATGGTGAACTGCGCGGTACCATTGCTGATGGTATTCGGTCTTTCAAGGGCATTCCCTTTGCTCAACCGCCCGTAGGTGAATTACGGTGGCGTGCGCCGCAGCCCATTGCGTCGTGGAGTGGTGTAAAAGATGCAAGTAAATACGGTCCTGATTGCATGCAATTACCGTATCGCCATGATGCTGCGCCTTTGGGTGTACCACCGTCAGAAGATTGTCTTTACATCAATATCTGGACCCCGGAAAAATCTGCAAAAACACCAAAAGCCGTCATGGTCTGGATTTATGGTGGTGGGTTTGTCAACGGCGGCAGTTCGCCACCAGTTTATGATGGCAGCGCATTCGCTCGTTCGGATGTTGTGTTTGTAAGCTTCAATTACCGTCTTGGACGGTTTGGTTTCTTTGCCCATCCTGCTATCACGGCGGAAGCAGGGGATGGTCCCCTAGCCAATTACGCTATATTGGATCAAATAGCTGCTTTGCAATGGGTTAAACGTAACATTGCAGCGTTTGGTGGTGATCCAAAAAATATCACGATTTTTGGTGAATCCGCCGGTGGTATGTCGGTTCACGCCTTGATGACCTCTCCTTTGGCCAAAGGTCTTTTCGAGAAAGCGATCATTCAGTCGGGCGGTGGTGGGCGCGCCATGCTGGGCCAGGGTAAAACCTTAAGCGCTGCGGAAGCCGATGGCGTGACGTTTGCGGAATCAAAACAGATCACCGGCACAGATCAAAATACGGTTCAGAAATTACGTGATCTATCTGCCGATCAGGTCATTGATAATCTAAATCTGATGTCTTTATTCGGCTCCACCTTCACAGCACCGATTGTTGATGGGAAAGTCGTCCCAAAAGTGTCTGTTGATGCCCATCGTGATGGTGTAGGAACGGACATTCCGGTGATCATCGGCGCGAACGATGCCGACGGGTTCTTTATGGAAGGCAGTTTGGATGAAGCCTATGCTCCTGTGGGGCCCGCGCGCGCCGCGGCCGAAGCCGTTTATGATCCTCAAAATACCAAGAACGCTGCCGTCATCGGTATGGCCATTTCAGCCGATACCTTGATGATTGAACCCAGTCGGGAAACGGCGCGCATTTTGGCGAACCAAGGCAGTGAAGTTTACCTTTATCGCTTTGCCTATGTTCCTGATTATTTGCGGGCTAAAATGCCCGGTGCGCTCCATGCATCGGAAATTCCTTTTGTGTTTGATACATTATCAGCACGTCATAAGGAGCTCAGCGAACAAGATCATGGTATCGCGAAGCTGGTTCACGACTATTGGGTTGGTTTTGCAAAAACAGGCAAGCCACAGGTCGATGGCAAAACTGTTTGGCCGGTATTTAATGCCAAATCTGATGACATTATGCAATTTGATCAGTCTGGGGCGCATGTGGGCGCTGACCCGCTGCGCGAACGGCTTGATTTTATCGAAGGACTGAGAACGGCTCGATAAGATTGATATGACCCTAAAAAGGGCTGCTAGAAATAAATTGGTGTGAATGAGAAGAGGGAGATTTGGGATGAGGAAATCTTTATCATTAATGGCATCCGCAGCCTATGTCAGCATGAGCGTATTTGCCTATGCGCAATCACATCAGCCATGGTTGGATAAATCAAAAACACCGGACGAGCGCGCAAAATTGGTAATAGCGGCCATGACGCTCGATGAAAAGATCATCCTATTGCATGGCATCATGCCGTTAGCATTGTTGTCTGATAGCGAGATCACGTTTCCAGAAGATAGCATTCCAGGGGCCGGTTATATCGCAGGCATTCCGCGTTTGGGCATTCCAGCGCTTAAAGAAACAGATGCAAGTCTGGGGGTAACAAATCCATTGGGTTCTCGCCCAGGCGATGTGGCAACTGCCTTGCCGGCGAGCTTAGCTTTGGGTGCAAGCTTTAATCCGGCGCTCGCTTATGAAGCAGGGGCGGTCGTCGCAAGCGAAGCCCGGAAAAAAGGTTTTAATGTGCTGTTGGGTGGTGGCATTAATCTGACCAGAGATCCGAGAAATGGCCGCAACTTTGAATATATCGGAGAAGATCCCTTACTGTCTGGAATAATGGGTGGCGAGGCTGTGCGTGGGACGCAAGACCAAAATGTCATTTCGACGGTAAAACACTATGTCTTGAACGCCCATGAAACCAATCGCCATACACTTGATGCGCTTATTGATCGGGCCGCTTTGCGTGAAAGCGACCTTTTGGCATTCCAAATTGCCATAGAACGCGGCCAACCTGGAGCCATCATGTGCGCTTATAATAAAGTCAATGGCGCTTATGGCTGTGGGGATGATTGGTCGCTCAATGAAGTCCTCAAAAAAGATTGGGGTTATAAAGGGTGGGTGCTGTCAGATTGGGGCGCCGTGCACTCCGTCGACTATGCCGTGGCCGGTCTTGATCAACAATCAGGCGCGCAGCTGGATAAAGAAATTTGGTTTGATAAACCTTTAAAAGCAGCAGTGCAAGATGGCCGTATTCCGGAATCTCGGGTAACGGATATGGCCTATCGTATTGTTCATGCCATGTTTGCGGTAGGTGTTGTTGATAACCCGCCGGTTCCTGCTGACATCGACTATAAAAAGAATGCAGAAACGGCATTGAAAATTGCACAACAAGGCATTGTTCTTCTAAAGAATGAGAATGATCTTTTGCCATTGGTGCAATCGGCCAAGCGTATTGCGGTGATTGGCGGGCAGGCTCATATGGGGGTGTTATCGGGGAGTGGATCGGCGCAAGGCACGCCGTCGAATGGCCCAACCAAAGTCATACCGATTGGTGGACATGGTGATTTTTCCGTATTCCGCAATGCGATTTACTATCCATCCGCACCGGTTGCGGAAATCCAAAAGCTGGTGCCGGATACAAAAGTTTTGTATGACGCCGGCCTGCATCCTTTGGATGCTGCGGATCTGGCAAAAAAATCCGATGTTGCGATTGTTTTTGTTACGCGTCACGAGCTTGAAGGGTATGACGTTCCCGATATGAATTTGCCCCATGGTCAGAATGAATTGATTGCAGCGGTTGCGGCGGCAAATCCGCGGACCATCGTTGTTTTGGAAACGGGTAACCCTGTAACCATGCCATGGTTGGATAGTGTCGGGGCGGTGATAGCGGCCTGGTACCCCGGTCAGGAAGGTGGCCAAGCGATTGCCGAAATATTATTGGGTAAAATCAATCCATCGGGGCGGTTACCCATTACATTTCCTGTGAATGATGCGGCGACCGTTCGGCCAGAGCTACCAAATCGTGGGGCTGAAGCAGACGCTCAGGTTTCGATCAGCTATGTGGAAGGCGCCGATGTCGGCTATCGCTGGCATGCAAAATCCGGTGTGAAACCACTGTTCTCGTTTGGCTATGGTTTGACCTACACCAGCTTTGAATATAGCAACCTGAAAGTCCGTGGTGGTGATACTGTGACAGTCGAGTTCGATGTCAAAAACACGGGAAAAACGGCTGGTGCTGATGTGCCACAATTGTATCTCCGGACAACGCCGCAAGAGCCGTCTGTAAGATTATTAGGCTTTGAACGTGTTGAGCTTGCTCCCGGTCAACGCAAACGCATATCTTTCAAGGCAGACCCGCGTATTCTTGCCAAATTTGATGAGAGTGCTAGGCAGTGGTCCGTTGCTGGTGGCGATTACAAAGTCAGTATAGGAAAATCAGCCAGCGACTTTGTTTTGGATGGAACGGCGCGCATTAAGGATTATACAATCAAACCTTGATGTCAGATTTTTTATAGACAGTATTTTTTATAGCCAGAACTTTTATAGAATGAAAGCCAGACTATGAGAACAATTGTATTTTCTGCAATTATCGTTGTTGCGATCTCTGCCGCGGCTTGCACGGACAAAACGCAGGTAACGGTGGATGGCGGCGCTATTAAGGGTGTTGCGGAAAATGGCATAACCCGGTTTCTTGGCATCCCTTATGCTGCAGCACCGATCGGTGAGTTGCGATGGTCTGCTCCACAATCCGTGGCAAGTTGGTCCGGAACAAAACCAGCCGATACATTCGGGCCTGCTTGTCAGCAGCTTATTGATCCCAAAGGTTTCGGTCCTTGGAGCTCAGAATATGTTGTGCATGGCGAAGTCTCGGAAGATTGCTTGACGGTCAATGTTTGGACACCGGCGAAGTCCGATAAAGAGAAATTGCCTGTGCTGGTCTGGATTCATGGTGGTGCGTTTGTTATGGGGGCGGGATCTGTGCCGATATATGACGGTACCGAACTTGCGAAATCAGGCGTGATCGTCGTGTCGATGAACTATCGTTTGGGAGCTTTTGGCTTTGCCGCATTCGAGGAGCTTCGCGATACACCAGGCGGTGGTACAAATTTTGGCTTTCAGGATGTTATTGCCTCTCTGCAATGGGTACAACGAAATATCGCAGCGTTTGGCGGTGATCCAACCCGGGTGACCGTTGCAGGGCAATCGGCTGGTGGGATGGTCGTACATCAACTGTTGCTGTCACCGGAAGCCGATGGCTTATTTGCACAAGCCATTCCGCAAAGCGGATTGGTTGAAGCACCGATGCCAACGGTCGCAGAAGCCGGATCTCGTGGTGACGCTTTAAAAGGGGCGTTTAAAGCCAACAGTCTTACGGATCTGCGAAAAGTGCCGGCTCAGGACATTTTGAATTATTTTGTTCGAACCCACTTCGGCACTGGTGAAATCTATGGTCCGGTAATTGATAATACGTATGTTTTCGCAGGCTCTGTTGGCCAATCAACTAAAAACACACCGGTGATGGTGGGGTTAACGGCTGACGAAGGGGTTGTTATGCCGGACTACACGGCTATTACGCCCGACGCATTAAATAATAAACTAGTGCAACGTTTTGGCGATGCGGCGGATAAAGTCCGTGCAATTTATGCGTATGATACGCCAGAGACAGCGATTTCACAGAATAAACAGATTGCGCGTGACTATGGTCTTGCCTCTGTCATCGATTGGTCGACCCGGTGGAGTGATGGTGGAAAACGGCCAGTATATGCCTATTATTATACACACACTGAACCTGGTCCTCATGCGGAAATGTTCGGTGCCTTTCATTCTTCAGAAATTCCCTATGCGTTTGGTACGCTATCAAAATCACCGGAGCGACCGTTTAAGCCGATTGATTTTACCATTTCCCAAAAGATGCTGGGATATTGGTCGAATTTTGCCATACATGGGAATCCCAACGGGGACGATGCTGGGCAGTGGCCGCAGTTTATCTCAAATACCCCTCAGGTTTTTGAGCTAGGAGGCGCGTTTGCTCCCCATGATATATCCAGTGACGGTGTCACGCTGTTTCGCGAAATTATTGGGGCAGGGGCTCCCCGCACCATTTTTTAAGA
>JBBCIP010000384.1:0-7810 GCA_037189785.1 Alphaproteobacteria bacterium | reverse complement strand
CCTGCCACATGTGCAGCCTCGGCAGCCCTTGGATCGCATAGAATGCCAACCACTGCCCCGGAAACATTTGCCGCAACTAATGCAGCAAGAATACCTGTCGTGTCAGCACTGCCACCGCCGCCCGGATTATCTTGAATATCCGCAAGAATGATCGGGCGTGTAGAAGTTTGAGCGATTTCGAGTGCACGGGCGACACCATCTTCTGGCGATAACAACGCGACCTCAAAATCTGCTTCGAGCGCGACAATCATCTGAAAGAATTCATTAACAGCACTATCTGCTGCTTCTTGTGTATTGGCATGAGCAACCACTGCAGGCCCACACCAGTAAAGATCTGATGGAGGAAAACCCGCAGCATAAGAGAGGCTTAATAAATCACCGGTCAGCAGTTTGGTTCCATTTGTGATGCTGCGCGATGGTTCAATCAATGTACATTGCGCGGTAGTTGGAATAAGAAAAGGAAGCTTGCGTAATGCGCGTCCAACAGGCCTAGAGCGACCGAGAAGATGAGACAAAAGCTGGGCCGCGCGTTGCCCTGTTTCTGGACGATCGACATGTGGATAGGTACGAAATATAACAATACCATCGCTATGGTCGACCATTTCTGGGGTAATATTGGCATGGTAATCAAGGCTGATAACCACCGGCGCCTCGCCGACGACGGCTCGCACGCGTCGCAACAACTCTCCCTCAGCATCCTCAAACGGTTCCGCAACCATTGCGCCGTGTAAGTCAAGATAAACAGCATCAACCGGCATAGCATCGGAAAGGCGACCGATCATCTCTCCGACTATACGTTCATACGCATCGGCAGTGACCGTGCCACCTGCCGCACCATGGGCCCAGACCAATGGAACAAGAGTATGGTGATCTTTCATCGCTGCCATAAAGGCAGAAATTGGAAAAGCACCTTCATTCAACCACGAAAAAATCGCCTCCCCCTTAACCAGGGGAGGCCTATCGCGATGATCGGCGAAATATTTATAATCAGCACGATGGGAAACAAAACTATTTGTCTCATGACCAAAGCCACCAACGGCAATACGAGCCATTTGCTATACCTTCCAAACTATAAACGCACGCAAAACTATAAACGAACGCTCAAAATAATTCGGTTATTGTAATGCAACCATAATTTATGTAAATAGATACGGTTCTATTTTTAAAAATTACACAAAAGCGCATAGACGTATGATCTATGCACCTATTCAGGAGATCTCTGATGGGGTCAGATAATATATCACAAAACAAAAAAGAAACCGTCGCACCACCACCTAAAACCGCTACCACCGCAACATTGACGCAACGCTTTGAACGCCTGCCTTTTACAAGTTATCAACGCTGGTTAGGTGTTTTGCTTGCAACCTGCTTTGCTGCCGATGCTGTTGATTTGGTCATGTTGTCGTATTTACTTGCACCCATTACTCAAGATCTCAATTTGACTGTTCAAGAGGCCGGTATTGCAGGGAGTGCGGTATTCGCAGGTGTTGGCATTGGCGCGACTGTTGCTGGCTATCTGTCCGATCGCTTTGGTCGGCGCAACATGTTGATCTATACAATGATATTTTGGGGTACCGCTAGCCTCCTCACGGCTTTTTCTTGGGATATCTGGTCGTTCAGTATTTTTCGGTTCTTAACTGGCTTGGGATTGGGTGCTGAACTACCTGCAGCTTTTGCACTGGTGGCTGAATTCATGCCTTCTAATCGTCGTGCCAGCATGAGCGGATGGATGCATGTCGCTTCACAAAGCGGTGTTGTGCTGTTCACCCTTACGTCATTTGCAATGATTTCATTAATTGGCGAAACACTTGGTTGGCGTGCCATGTTTGTGGTGATGTTTCTGGTGGCGCTTGTCGCTCTTTATGTTCGTCGTCATATGCCCGAATCGCCAAGATGGTATGAAGCCGCAGGTCGTTACGAAGAAGCTGAAATTGCCATGCAAAAGTTTGAAGCTGCCGTTGAAGCAGCCTCAGGAAAGCCACTGCCGCCACCAATTATCACATCTGCGGCTCAAACCATAGAATCTGGAACGGAATCCGGCGCGGTCGGGTTTCGTAGCTTATTTGCCAAAGGATACGCACAACGAACCCTTTTTGCTTGGGCGTTTTGGTTTGTTATCTTGTTGGCATTCTATGGAATTAACGTATGGGTCGGAAAATTTTTGGTTGATCGCGGCATGAGCATATCAAAATCTGTGGGGGTTGGCGTGCTGATCACTGCATCCGGAATCCCCGCCGCATGGATTACAGGTCAATTGATGGAGTATTGGGGGCGAAAAATAACCCTTATCGCTTCCTTACTCTGTGTATCAATCGCGGCATTCTTATACGGTCAGGCGTCGAACTTCACGTTAATCATAATCGCAGGAGCTATGATGCATTTCTTCCTCGTATCCGTCGCCACCGGGATTTATGCATATACGCCGGAATTATTTCCGACACGCGCACGAGCGACCGGCCTTGGAACATCATCAAGTGTTGGCCGCATTGCAGCCGTATTAGGGCCATTGTTGATACCATTATTGATTATGAAGTGGGGATATAATGGTGCATTTATTGTCTGTGCTGCATGTTTTCTGTCCGCCGCAATCATGGTTTTTGTATTCGGACCAGAAACACGTGATCGGTCTCTTGAAGATATTTCGGTGTAATAGAACCCGACCCTCTCAATAAGAGACTTGATATTCTTACGATAAACCTGGCCTACCTATATTGTAGGCCAGGTTTATTTTTGTGGAATTCAGGAAGATATAGCTTATCTCACGTAAGCGTCATAGTGTTTTAAGGACATAATGAAATATGAGACAATATTAAATAAGAAAAGCACAGAAATTTTGCGGTCTGCCGCATAACAACGTGCTAAGTTTTTTAAATCTAGACGACTAAATACTGAGCCGGAATTTCAGAAAAGCACCGACTTTTTAAATGGTAATTAGCTATGATTATTATACGACGCTGGTATATCAATATGATATACGGTTTGACTGTATTGGATAAACGTCGACTTGGTTATATATAGTATCTGCGTCATTCTGAGAATTATCGAGGCGCAGCTTAGATCATATATAGTCTGCATGTCTTATACGGATGCAGCAAATAAAAAAAATCCTCTACGAGTCTATAAAAAATGACTCGTAGAGGATTAATAGATGCATAAATTAGTATTTATACCCTAACGTAACACCATAGGTCGCTGGATCGCCAAAGCCTGAGAATGCACTGTCACCAACTGCAACAGTTTTTGTTCTATAGAGTTTATCCGTGATATTACGGCCATAGACAGTAAGTGACCAATTATTGATTGTGTAAGTGATACGTCCATTCAGCAGACCATAGGACGGCTCTTCCGCAAGCGGATTATTCTCAATGAAAAAGTTCATTGATGTTTGGTAGGCATAATCAACATGGAAGGTAATATCAGATGCCTCTGTCAGCTCCTGGGTGTATGTTGCTGATAGTGTATACGCATGCTTGGGTGCTTTTCCTAATCGATTCCCGGATAAATCCGTACCGTCAGTACCAATGATAAAATTCGTTACTTCTGTATCAAGATACGCATAATTCCCAGACAATGTGAGGCCCGG
The DNA here is from genome assembly GCA_037189785.1 of Alphaproteobacteria bacterium. Classification (GTDB taxonomy): domain Bacteria; phylum Pseudomonadota; class Alphaproteobacteria; order Sphingomonadales; family Govanellaceae; genus Govanella. The sequence continues at coordinate 4,227 of JBBCIP010000384.1, read as the reverse complement.
TAGTGGACGCGCCAGAACCTCAACCTCGATCCCTTTCACCTTGGCATCCGACGCATTTGTCAAGACACGCAAGGCTGAAGACTCATCACCAGGAATCGTCAGAATTCTGTTGCTGACCTGCAGATCTTTATAATCCATATAGAAACCGGCTAAATTTATTTGCAGACGATTATCGAACCATCTTGTTTTTGTTCCGATTTCATAGTTCCAAGCCACCTCAGGTCTGAATGCAAGGGCCGCGGCTACCCCGTTTGGCGCCAACCCTTGAAACCCACCTGACTTGAAGCCCTTCGATACTGTAGCATAAATCAAAGCTTCTTCTGTTGGATTAAAGTCTATCGTGAATTTAGGCGTGAATGCCTTGAAGCTTTTGCTTGCAGAGATATCAAAGGGCGCCAACCCCGGAACGAGGCCGTTTGTTCCCGTTCCATTGAGGCCATCAACCAAAGAATTATCCATATTCTTCTTGTCTCGTGTATAACGAGCGCCCGCCGTAAGGTTCAAAGAGTCGGTAAGCTTATATGTCCCCTGCCCAAAAACCGACATACTGGTTGTCTTGGCATCCTGAGTATAAATTGGATTGGATGTCGCTCCCTTTAGGTCACGATCATAGCCTTCAACACGATCAATATTTTCATTCAAGTAATAAACACCGGCCACCCAAGAAAATTTCTCACTTTCGGGTAATGACGATATTCGCAACTCTTGTGAAAAGAAGTCAGATATTTCATGCGCGAAGTAGAACGAGCGGAAGAAACCAGCCGGCAAGCCAATGGAGTTCTGGCCACTATCAGAGTTGACATGTCGGAACCCTGTTATAGAGGTAACAACACCAATATCGGTCGTCCAATCCATCCGCGCCGATAATCCCCATAGATCAATGTCGGCATAACCCGGCTTTTCATCTTCAATGACCCAAGGATCTGGATGGGGATTGGCCCCCAATGTATTCCTTGTATAATTTCCAACTGGATAAGGTTTCGCCGAAACACCATCTTGCCGGAAACGGGAAATATCTGCTGATAGAACGATATCAAGGTTCTCATTAGCCTCAATCGCGACCTTAGAGCGGATATTCGTTGAACTGATACCGTCAATATCACGCCCTGTCGGCAAATAGGTATAAAACCCATCACGATCCCGTGTTGTCAACGATAAACTAGCCGCAACACCATCTGTAATCTTGCCGTTTATTCGGGCTTTTGCTTGCCGTAAATTATAATTCCCCAGCGTCACTTCTGCGTTGGCAGAGAATTCTTCGACGGGACGGCGCGTAACAATGTTAATAGCTCCACCAACAACGTTACGTCCACTAAGTGTTCCCTGTGGACCACGCAGCATTTCAATACGTTCAATGTCGTAAAGCTCGAATACCGTCCCACTACTGCGGCCAATGTATATGTCATCCAAGAACACAACAACAGAGCGATCACTACCAGCACCACGATCATTTGAGCCTATCCCTCGCATGGTGAATGTTGGATCAGCTGGTCCGACGTGATCGCTTTTAAAACTTGGCGCATAACTCGCCATATCATAAATATCGTTGATGCCCGCCTTTTGGATTGCGTCACCGCTCAACGCATAAATAGAAATCGGTACTTTTTGCAGATTTTCCGTCCGTTTTTGCGCCGTTACCATTATTTCTTCAATTACAAAATCAGAAGCCGCAACATTGGCTGCACACATAGTCACCAATGCTGTCGTAGAAAGCGCCAACACAGACTGAAAGGTGTTTGAACGGAATTGCATATTTCCCCCTTATCTTGATTAAGCTATATAGGAATTAGCAGAAAAATAATACCGGTTTTATTTATTGTCAATAATTAAATCCGGTTCTAATGTTAATTTATAAATTACCATAACAAAACAGCGCTTAAGAAATTTAATTTCTGCCATAATTATTAAGATAATATTTGATATTTTTTTCGAATATACATATCATTCACCATAATAACACCGGATGTAATTTAGGGCATCAGCCATTAAGTTTCCTAAGGATTGACAATGCGCGGCACAAATCTTCAGCGGCTTTTCCCACTATTGACCGCGGCTCTTATAAACCATTTTGCCACTTCGGCTTTTGCCACCCCTCGTTGGCAGGATGGCGTTGTCGCTGATATAGAAGCCATGCGATCAATTGATGATCAAAATGCGCTAAGAATCGGCCATTGGGCTGAATTGGGCTTTCAGGAACACAAAAGCTCAGACTTACTGCAACAACGATTGCAGAATGCCGGATTCAAAGTGACAAAAGGGTTAGCTGGAATGCCCACCGCCTTTGTTGCAACTTATGGTGAAGGGCGCCCAATAATTGGTATCTTGGCCGAATTTGACGCTTTACCAGGGTTCTCTCAAGCTGGCGTTGCAAAAAAACAAAGCATAGACGGTCAATCATCAGGACACGCTTGCGGTCATAATTTGCTCGGCGTTGGCGCGACCATGGCCGCCGTGGCCGTGCGTAATTGGCTTGCCACCCATAAAGTTCAAGGAACAATCCGTGTATACGGCGCCCCCGCCGAAGAAGGCGGTGGCGGCAAAGTTTATTTCGCACGGGACGGCCTATTGAATGATTTGGATGCGATGATGAACTGGCACCCTGACAGTTATAATGCCGCAGTAACCCGATCAAACCTGGCCATGATAGCTGGAAAATTTCGCTTCCATGGTTATTCGACACACGCTTCCGCAGCACCAGAAAAAGGTCGCTCTGCTCTTGATGGCGTGGAAGCCATGAATATGATGGCCAACATGATGCGCGAACATATCGGTGAGAAATCACGCATCCATTATACGATCACATCCACCAATCCAGCACCGAATGTGATCCCCGATTATGCAGAATCATATTACTTTGTACGCGATCCCGATGCATTGGAAACACAAAACATTTGGCAACGGATTATTAAAGCAGCGGAAGGCGCTGCTCTTGGAACCGGTACGTCTGTAGAGTACGAAGTTTTAACAGGACATTATGGATATCTTGCCAATACAGCACTATCTCAACTCACCGACAAAAATTTACGCTTTGTCGGAGGAGTGCAGTATAGCGATGAGGAAACCAAATTTGCTCAAGACCTTGCAAAAACATTCAAACAACCGCCGCCAGACCTATCGATGGCAACAATCATTCGTCCTGTGGAACTAATTCCCACAGATATCTGGACAGGCTCCTCAGATGTCGGCGATGTATCTTGGTTAGTCCCGACCAATTGGATTCGAACCGCAACCTACATCCCTGGAACGGCCGGTCATTCTTGGCAAGCTGTCGCAACCAGTAATATGTCAATCGGTCTTAAAGGAATGCATGTAGCCGCCAAAACAATAGCCTTGACCGTAATCGACCTGATACAAACGCCGGAATTGCTGCATAACATCAAAGCAGAGTTCCAACAAAGACGCGGCCCAAATTATGAATACCATGCATTGATTGGGGATCGCATGCCGCCTTTGGATTATATGAAATAGTACTATGCAACAAATGCCGTTAGACTCCCCAGTACCGAAAACGCGATCATTTTTATTCGTGCCAGCAAATCGACCTGATCGTTACCAAAAAGCCGCCGAAAGTGGTGCTGACATTGTTTGCATCGATCTGGAAGACGCCGTTCCTCCTGAGGCAAAGATAGAAGCACGGACATCTCTTCGCACGTTCTTTCAATCTACGAATTCAATTTCATGCCGCTGGGCTCTCCGTATCAATAGCCTCTCCACTATGGAAGGAGTTAAGGATATGATTTGGCTCGAACAGCAGTCACTTACACCAAATCTTATCCTTTTGCCGAAAACATCCACCTCAAAAGACGTCACCAATTTGAACGGGTTATTACGAGAAATAAATATAAAGTGCCCAGTATTGGCCATCATCGAAACAGCCGAAGGATTAGACAATGCCACCGAGATCGCCAAAACCCCGAACGTCCAAGGTATTTGTTTTGGCTCTGCAGATTATACAGCAGAAACAGGCGGCACGATGGACTGGGATTCTTTAGTCTATCCACGAGGACGAATTGTTCAAGCTGCAGCCTGTGGTGAAGTTTTAGCCATTGATGGTGCATGGCTCTCCATAACCGACACAGAAGGTTTGTCTATTGAATCGAGCCGACTTCCCGGCTTGGGTTTTGATGGACGCGTTGCCATTCATCCGTCTCAGATCAAAACCATTCACGAGGCTTTTCTACCGTCACCAGCAGACATTGAACGAGCAAAAAAGATTATCGACGCCGC
>JBBCIP010000383.1:0-9594 GCA_037189785.1 Alphaproteobacteria bacterium | reverse complement strand
AGCGACGCATACAACAATGTGATTGGAAACAGGATTGTAGACATCTGACCCCTCCGTTTGTGCCCCGTTTTGTCGATCAACCATTCTCACCCGCAGGGGCATTGGGTGTAGAGCCCCGGATCTATGGATGGATTGCCGGGTCGCGCCCGGCCATGACAGTGCGAGTATAATCTCAAAAATCAAACGTCACTACCGGGTTTGACCCGGTGGTCTATATGGTGGTGCATGTCACCTGCACTCCTGAACATTTGATCACCTCGCTCTCCGCAAAACGATGCAACAGGAACATTGCCATGACGGCCGGGGATCGTTAGATAGAACGGGGCAGGGCTCATAAGAGCCAGCTGTTGTGTGGAGCGAAAAGAGGTGCCGTATGCTGGACGATCTGATCGAAGGATATCGACACTACCGGAATAGCTGGAGCGTGGCCGAGCGCGATCTTTACCGCCAATTGGTGGAAGAAGGACAAGCGCCCAAAGTCATGATTATTGCGTGCTGTGATAGTCGCGTCGACCCGTCTATTATCTTGGAAGCAAAGCCTGGGGCTTTGTTTACCGTGCGCAACGTGGCTAATTTAGTCCCGCCTTACGAGGCCGATGATCGCAAGCACGGCACCAGCGCGGCTTTGGAATATGCGGTGCGGTTCCTAAACGTCGATCATATCATCGTCATGGGGCATGGCGAATGCGGCGGGATTCGGGCTTTGTATGAGGCCGGAGACAAGGATACGGGCACCAGCGACTTTATCCTGCCGTGGATGCGTATCGTATCGGAAGCGCGGGAGCATGTGCATACCCATTGTGCCGATATGGCGCCGCGCCAACAGCGCCGGGCTATGGAGCAGGAGGCGATCCGCGTCAGTTTGAAGAATCTGCGCACATTCCCGTGGATCCGTGAGGCCGAGGCGGCCGGTAGTTTGACCTTGCATGGTTGGTATTATGCCTTGGCCGATGGGCTGTTGATGGCGATCAGTCCTGAGAATAACGAGTTTTACTGCCTGTTGGATGAAGTGGAATAACGATGCCGGGGCCCGGGATGATTAAGCGGGTCATCAGGCTGATTATGGCGGGATGTGCGGTTGTTTCGCTTGGGGCCTGTACCCGGTCGCCATCCCGTGAACTGATCCAAGAATACGGCCACCACAATGAAAGCCCCGCGCGGTTCGGCGTGTGTAAGGGCTACGGCTGTGCGACCTCGGTCCGAATCACGCTGACGCCGCCGGAATGGGAGACAGTCCGGGCGGCGTTCGGCTCGCCTCCGCCCGACGCAGTGTCCGAGCGGGAAGCCATCCGCCGGGCTATCGGCCGGATCGAGCGCTTGGTGGGCCCACGCACCGGCACGGCCGACGATAAGCCTGGGGCGCAAATTATTAATTTCAAAAACCACAATGAAATGGATTGTATCGACGAGTCGTTCAATACCACGACGTATCTGCGGTTTTTAGAACAGGACGGCTTGATTTTATGGCACAGCATCGGCTTGCCAGTACGCCGGGGCTCGTTCATCGACCGCTGGCCCCATAACACCGCGACCATTCAGGAAAAGGCCAGCGCAACCGACTATGCGGTTGATTCCTGGTTTCACGGTAACGGCATCCCGCCCGATGTGGTGGCGTTGGATCTGTGGCTCAAAGGCTGGACACCGGACGTCGTTTATGACGCCTGTGGCAATGAGGCCTGCGCTGCCCCGGCTTTGCAGCGGACGAACCAATAACCGACATTTCGGAATACCGAACCAGCTAGTAATACCGAACCAGCATCACCCGGCGCGCCGCCTTGGTCAGGGGGATGTCATAGAGGACCAGGCCGTCATCGGTCGCAGGGATGACCGTATAAAGCCCCTGACCGGAGCCCTGGATCAAGCGGCCATAGAGCTGCTGGCCGTCATGGGTCGTGACCACGCAGTCTTTCCCCACGCAATCGGCAAAATCCACGCTTGTGGACCGTTCGCAGACCAAGGTATCGCCGATATCGAGATCACCGACTTTGGCCGCCAGTTTGATGGCGAGGGATGCTTTGCCGGGCGGGGCCAGGCGCAGGGTCTCGGCGCCCCCGGGTGCGATCCTCCCGGTTCTGGTCAGGGTGCCGACCAACGGGATGGCCTCGTCATCGTGATGAACCACCAGGTCATTGGGCGCACAATCCAGGGCCGCGGCAATTTTTTCCAACCAGTCCAGGGTCATTTTACGCATCCCTGTTTCGAGACGACCAATGGTTTGTGCCGTCGTCGGCTCGGGCTGGATGCGATCGGCTAAATCTTGCAGGGTCAGACCTTTACGCTTTCTCAATTCACGAACGCGCGTTTCCATGATTTTCTCCAGAATTCATTTATTTGGTAAAATCTATAAGGATTCGTCGAGAAAAAGAAACCAAAAACGTTATTTTTTGCAAAAATATCACTATTTCAGGTTGAAAAAAGAATAATGACATGTTATTAACCAAAATGGTTATTTTTGTGGGGGCAAAAATGGGTTGTAAAATTTCGGATTTAGACTTGAGTACAGAAGCGGTGGCGGTGTTGCAGTATTTGGCGCAGGCCGAAGATCGACGCGGTTGTCAGCGATCGCAAGCGGCCGATAAAATGGCAGGCTATTCAAAACATTTTAGGCGTTTGATGCGGGCCAAGGACCGCGCCGATCGGAACCCGCGGGAGCCATCGTTGTGTTTGCGTGATGGGCGTGTGTGGTGCGGGGATCGCGATGTGACCGAGGCCGTCCAAACTTTATTGCGCCACGATCTGATCGGCCGGACTCAAAGCGGCGTGGTGATCGCAACGGCTCCGGGGCGCGCATATTTACGACGGTATGGCGGGATTACCAAGGATTTATCTGCCAAGGATATATCTGCCGGGGATATGCCTTCTAACGATATGCCTTCTAACGATATGACTATCGCGGCGGGCCTTGATCCGTTTCAACGGCAGCATATGAATCTGGCCTGTGATGATCTTGAGGATACGGAATCGGTCGCTCAGCCGGATGAAAAAACAACCGCGCCGAAATCGAAACGGTGGATCAATCGTGCGGAGTCGCCGCTGACCTGGTTGCACCATCGCCGCGACAAAAAGGGCATAAGACTGATCAGCGATTGCCAGTTTTTGGCCGGGGAACGATTGCGCAATGATTTTACCTATGCCGGATTAGCACCCAAGATCACAGCCGCCTGGACCGGTATGCCGGTAAGCGGCGCGCGTAACGGCTATCGCGATTTGACGCCGACCGAGAGGCAGATTGCGGCGCGGCAACGCTATCGGTCGGCGATCGACGCCATGGGACCAGGATTGGCCGATGTGACGACACGCATTTGTTGCGAGGGCATTGGGCTTGAGGATGTGGAGCGCTTGCTCGGATGGCCGGCCAGATCTGCCAAGGTTGTCCTCGGGTTGGCTTTGGATCGCTTGGTCAAATATTACGGAATTGGATAAAAATAACCAATTTGGTAAAAAACATCTTGACTTCTGTCACGCTGTTCGGTATCATTGTTACATGATCGGAAATTGGGTCCGGCGCAGGGCCTCTGGGGCCTCCCGGGTCACGGAGATCGACCGATCACTCCAAAACATAACGGGTGTTTGTTGCTGCTGCTGAATAGCGGTGGGTGCATTTTATCGCAGTGTTGATGGTTTTGGCGCGGATCACATAAGAACACGAGACTGACATTTCCGCCTTATGGGCGGTCAGAGGAGGATAGAGCGCGGCATGAGACTGTGGACGGCGCGCAAAAAGAAAGCGTTTCTCAAAGCATTGCGGGACACCGGGATCGTTACGGCCGCTGCAGAAAAAGTAAAAGTGTCGCGGAGTTCAGCCTATCAGTTGCGGAAAAGCGATCCGGTGTTCCGCCAAGGCTGGGATGATGCGGTGCAGGCGGCTTTGGATGTGTTGGAGGCGGAATTGCGCCGCCGGGCGGTCGAAGGGGTCGAACAACCGGTGTATTTCGGTGGCAAGGAATGTGGACGTATTCGCACCTATAACGACACCTTGGGGATGTTTCTGCTGCGGGCCGGGCGGGGTGAGGTTTATGCCGCGCCGGACACGGGTGAGCCCGATGGGGCCCGTAAAAAAGTGGAAGACCGGCTGAAGCGGTTGAGCAAACAAAAAACAGAGAAAACAGATCAGGGGCCAGACCAAGATACCCTGTAGAGCAGAGTGCCAGAAATTAGTGTTGGGGACTAGTGTTGGGGGCTATTCATGGGCAAACAGCAGAGCGATGGTCGGGCGGCGGACCCGATGGTCTTGGCGGCTGCGACAGAGATGTCTTTGGCCGAACGACTGGCGGCGTTATCACAACCGGCGCAACAAGATGTTTTGGCGGCGCTGGTGGCCGATGATTGGGACCGCTTGCTGTATGACTGGTGGTTTTGGGCGCGGACGGCGCAATTACCGCCGCCCGGTGATTGGTTTTGCTGGTTGATCCTGGCCGGACGTGGGTTTGGAAAAACACGCAGCGGCGCCGAATGGATCAGAGCCCATGCCGAAGGGATTACTCCCTTGGCCGCCCCTGAGGATGCACCGGCGCGGATCGCACTGGTTGCGGAAACATGGAACGATTTGCGCGACGTGATGGTCGAAGGCGAGTCCGGGATTATGGCCACAGCGCGGCCCGATTTCCGACCGAAGTTTGAGTCATCGAAACGGCGCCTGGTGTGGCCGAACGGAATCATGGCGCATTTATATCCGGCGGAAGATCCCGACCAATTGCGCGGGCCGCAACATCATTTGGCGTGGTGTGACGAAGTGGCGAAATGGCGGCTTGGCGCTGCGGTCTGGGCTAATCTTTTGCTGGGGTTGCGATTGGGGGTTCAGCCCCGCGTGTGTGTGACAACAACGCCGCGCCCGATTGCGTTGATCAAATCATTGATCGGTCAAAAAACGACGGTGGTGACGCGCGGGACAACCTATGACAACCGGCGTAATTTGGCGGCTGGATTTTTTGATCAAGTGGTCGCCCATTACGAAGGCACCAGGCTCGGTCGACAGGAACTGAATGCCGAACTATTGGATGATGTGCCCGGCGCACTTTGGTCGCACGGTTTGCTGGAACAACACCGCTGCCGTCATGCGCCAGCGCTGCGACGCGTTGTTGTCGGGGTTGATCCGCCGGTGACCGGTGGAGGGCAGGCCGATGCCTGCGGCATCGTTGTGGCCGGGATTGATGATGATGGCTATGGCTATGTGGTGGCCGATCGCACGCTATCGGGAGCGAGCCCATTGGAGTGGGCGCGCGCGGTTGTTAAGGCCTATCACGAGTTCAATGCCGATCGCATCGTTGCCGAAGTCAATAATGGCGGAGATTTGGTGGCGGCGGTCAGTCGCCAGGTCGATGCCGGTGTGAGTTATCGTGGTGTTCATGCCAGTCGCAGCAAACAGGCGCGGGCTGAACCGGTGGCGGCTTTTTATGAGCGCGGCATGGTCCGGCATTGCGGTTTTTTTGCTGCGCTTGAAGATCAGATGTGTGCGTTTGTTGCGGGCGTTCCGTGGACGGGGCCTGGGCGTAGCCCGGACCGTGTCGATGCCTTGGTATGGGCGTTGACGGATGTGATGATGGCAAGTCATGCGGCGCCGCGGTTTCGCATGATGTGAGGATGTGGTGGTGCTACGAAAAATGCCCGAGAGTTTACTCTCGGGCATTTCAAGAAAGCATAGCTGGTGCGCTAGGCCGCGCGACTGCTATTATGGGTTTTTGGCTTTAAAGGCACGAATGGAGTTGTTGAACTCGCCAGCGACGCGTTGCATTTCATCAACGGCAGCGTTGTGCTGAATTGTGATGGCGCTGTTCTTTTCCTGAATTTGTTTTTGACGGTCTTTTTCAGGGGTTGCTGTGTCTTTGGCCTTTTCCGCGGCAAAGCTTTTATTCTCGCCTTCAAGGCAGCTCAGATAGGTATCGGTGCTGGCCATGAACGCTTTGATCGCTTGATGGGCTTCGCCCATTTGCTGTTCGGTTGCCGCGCTGCCGTCTGGAACGGCCGGCGATTGGGGGCGAGAGCAATCCTGCGCCATGGCCGAAGTTGCGAGGCCGGTTGCTACGATAAGGCCAGAAAAAGCATAGGATAGTTTCATCATCGTCTCCCGATAAGTCGAATATAAAGAGATCCGCACCGTGGCAGATCCATAAGTTACATAAATAACCTAGATCAATAACCCGCTGGGCACTCTATCACGAAGTCTTAACGATCACGATGGCGGAAATGCGGCAAAAAGCATTTTCGTCGCATTTTCTACACCCCTAAAACTGGTTTAGGGGCCGAGGCGGCGGCGAGGACCGGCCCTGCAATTTACTGGATAATGCATTGCATCAAGGGCAGACCAGCCGGATTCTTCGCCGTACGCGACTTTAATTTTATGGAAATCTACCAATGATAGATATTCGCCAATTTTGGGATCGTTTTGCCAATCGAGCGGTGCGGCAGCCGCGCCTGAAACCCGCCGAGGCGAAAAAGAGCGCCGTTGCCGGCTTACAAAGTCATGGCACGACCTGGGTCGGGTTTGCTGCGCCGCAATGGACACCACGCAATGTGCGCCGGTTGGCGGAAGAAGGCTATCGTAAAAATGTGATTGCCCATCGCTGCGTGCGGATCGTTGCCGAAAGCGCGGCTTCGGTACCGTGGCGATTGTATCATGGCGATGCTGTGGTCACACACCATCCGTTATTGGATTTGTTGGCGCGCCCGCATCCTGGGGCGTGCGGTAAAATGTTGCTGGAAAGTTTTTATGCGTTCCTGAATATTGCCGGTGATGCTTATTTGGAAATGGTGATGAGCCCGAGCGGATTGCCGGGGGAACTTCATCTGTTGCGGCCGGATCGGATGAGCGTCGTGCCTGGCAAACAAGGCTGGCCGTGCGCCTATCGCTATGAGGTCGGCGGTCAGTCATTTGACTTTGCTGTTAATGCGGTTACAGGAGCATCATTGGTGTTGCATGTGAAGTCGTTCAATCCGTTGGATGACTATCATGGTTTATCGCCATTGGAAGCGGCGGCTTATGGGATCGATATTCACAATGCCGCCGGAGCCTGGAACAAGGCGTTGTTTGATAACGCGGCAAGACCATCGGGCGCTTTGGTGTATGAGCCGCAAGACGGTAATTCGTTGAGCGACGAGCAGTTCGCGCGATTGCGGGAAGAATTGGCGGAAACGTATCAGGGTGCGCGTAATGCCGGTCGCCCGTTGTTGTTGGAGGGCGGATTGACCTGGCAGCCGATGGCGTTTTCTCCTCATGACATGGAATTTGCGGAAGGCAAGCATATTGCCGCGCGGGAGATCGCCATTGCCTTTGGTGTGCCGCCATTGTTGTTGAATATCCCCGGCGACAATACCTATAGCAATTATCAGGAAGCCAACCGGGCGCTGTGGAGATTAACATTATTACCATTGTTGGAGAAAACCGTATCGGCATTGAACGGTTGGTTGGTGCCGCAGTTTGGGACGGATCTGCGCTTGGATTTTGATCGCGATTCCATTTCTGCTTTACAAACGGAACGAGCGGCGTTGTGGGAACGGCTGGGCCAGGCCGATTTCTTAACCATAAACGAAAAACGACAGGCCGTGGGATTGGCGCCGGTGGCCGGTGGTGACCGGGTTCGCGATGTATCAAACTGAGACGTGTTTCAATCTGAGACAGTTTCCGAGAAAAAATAGCGTCAATTTGAAACAATTTTTTGCGGCTCGTGATGTGACGAGCCCTATTCTGTGGATATGAATAATTGGCACGAAGCCTGCATAGAGGGAGATGTGACATGATTTTCCGAGCGTCTCGCTCGATTTTGCCAGGTTACCTTCGCGTCGCAATGACTGACGGTCTTCTTCCAGGAGACCGTCATTTTTTTTGGGATTTTGTCCGTGTCGTTTTGTTGCTGCCGGTGTCGCGGTAGTGGAGCGGATCGATCATGGATGACGATGATTTTCCGTTCTATCAATTTGCGCGGCTTGTGCATCAGGCGCAAATCGAAGGGGCGTCGTTGGAAACGTTGCGGTTGTTGGTGGAAGCGGCCAGCGCCCGCGGTGCGGCGCTGGCCTTGGCGCGTTGCGGATTGGGCGATGGGGCGGCGGGTGACGATATCGGCGCATTGCGATCATTGTTGGATGCCTGGCGCGATACAAAACGCACAGCACGCGAGACGGTGGTGCGCTGGTTGACCGGCACGTTGTTGATGGCGATGGTGGCGGGGCTGGCTATAAAATTTAAAATTTTTCCCGGGTCGTGACGAAGCGGCCTTTATGCTGTTTTTCTGTGTTCAAGCATTAAGGATTTCCAGTGTGATCAAATATAATGCGGCGGTAAGCCAGCAGCCGATGGCGCGTGGCACATTCAGCGGCTATGCGAGCGTTTTTCATCACGTCGATCAAGGCCGCGATATTGTCGTTAAAGGGGCATTTGCGCGATCGCTGAAGAATCGTGGTGCGGCGGGGATTAAGTTGTTGTGGCAACATAACCCGCAGCAGCCGATCGGTGTCATTGACGAAATCAAAGAAGATAATCACGGATTGTTCATCCGTGGCCGCTTGTTGTTCGACTTGGCCCAAGCCCGGGAAGCTTATGCACTGTTGCAGGCCAAAGCCGTGGATGGGTTATCGATCGGCTACAACACAATCTTGTCGGATAGAGATAACAACACCGGTATTCGGCGATTGCTGGATGTGGATCTTTGGGAAATATCGATTGTGACATTCCCGATGCAAGCGGCGGCGCGGATTGTCGATTACAAAACATCGCTCGACCGCACACGATGGCAAAGTGTTTTGACCCGGATTAGCGATTTACGACAGTCATTAGAGACAATTTAATTATTTCATAATGGAGAACAGACATGACGGATACACAAAATCTGTACGGAGAGCCCGATGCGGCCACAGTGCAGCAAGCGGTTGAGGCTTTGGGGGAGGCTTTTGCCGAATACAAAGCAACTCAACAGCAACGGGAGCATACAAATCGTGATGACGTGATTTTGGAACAAAAAGTCGCCCGACTAAATACGGAAATGACAACGCTGCAGCGTCGCCTTGATCATCTCCATATGGCGTCGACACGGCCAGGCATGGCCAAAGCGGCGGCGGATCAGGCCGACAACACGCAGCACACATCAGCTTTTTATGAGCGCTTTGTGCGCAAGGGCAATGACGCTGGTTTGCAGGATCTGGAAGCCAAAGCGTTATCGGGCGGGACGGATGCCGACGGTGGCTATGCGGTGCCTGAGGAATTGGATCGCCGTATTGAAGTGTTGCTGAAACAAGCGTCGCCGATGCGGTCGATTGCGACGGTTGTCGGTATTGGATCGGCTCAATATCGGAAACTGGTCGCGACCACCGGGTTCGGCGCCGGTTGGGTTGGCGAGACGGCGGCACGGACCGAGACAACGACACCGACCTTTGCCGAAGTGGTGCCGGCGTTGGGCGAGATTTATGCCAATCCGGCGGCGACGCAAAGCATGTTGGATGATAGTTTTTTTGATGTGGAATCCTGGCTGGCGCAAGAAATCGCCATGGAGTTTGCCGTGCAGGAAGGCACCGCGTTTATCACCGGCAACGGCACCAACAAACCAAAGGGCATTACCACCTATACAACGGCGACGACTGCGGACGGGGCGCGCGCTTTTGGCACCT
>JBBCIP010000382.1:0-11306 GCA_037189785.1 Alphaproteobacteria bacterium | reverse complement strand
GACCAATCATCAATCAAGAGCCCAACGTTGAAAGCGGCCAAAAGCAAAAGCGATAATCGGATAGGCTGCGATTGTCATCAAAGTTTTAACGGCCGTTCCTGTGGGGGTGATGCTGCCAGGAAGAAGCATGTTGGCAAGCAACCATCCGACCAACCCATAGGCTGCGGCGACAATGATAAAGCCCCACCAGCTTAACACAAACAAACGGCCGGTAAAAATTTGTCGTTGGTCTGCCACAAAACGGCTGGCGGCTATGAGCGTAAATGGCATCAACCCAATGAGATTGCCGGTCATGACATCATGGGTCAGTCCCAGTAGAAACAGGACACTATTCGGCACGGCATTGGGGCGGTTGATCATCCAGAAAAAAGCCCCGGCTAGCATTAAATGCGGCATCAGAGCGGCAAAATGGGCAATATCCAGCGGCAATAATTCAACGATTAGTAAAGCAATGCACAGCAGAAATGGAAAAAGGCTGCGAACTGCTATGCCGAAGTATTGACTGATGGCAATCACTCAAACCCTCCGTTTGGGGCTGGCGTGGTGACCTGCTCCGGTGGGGCGGGCACTTCATTGGCTTCGTCTTCTTCTGCTTGGTCGACTGCCGGTGCCACTTGAGATTGGGGAGAGGGGGCGGTTGCCTGGGAGGCTGGCGCTGCATTGGGATCAGCGCTTGATGTCGATCGTCCAGACGATCCCGTGGATGGCGATGCGGTGCCCGCGGCGACGCTGGCGGCTTCGGCGGCCGTATCACTGGCGCCGAGATCGTCGTTATCAAGCCGCTGTGCTGGCGGTGGTGCTGGCGGCGGATCGTAATTAAAGACACGAACATTGTCGATCCGACTATAATCGGTCGTTAGCATGACCTTTGGAGCCATACCTTCTGGTAATCCAGCGATGCGTCCTATGGCGATGTCGGGTGGGAACACACCACCATGTCCGGTCGTCACAACCCAGTCACCGACGTTAAACGTGACACCACCGGGCAAAAATAACAATGTTGGAGTGTCGCTGTTATCGCCCGCTAAAATGGCGTTGACTTCGGACGGAAGAACTTTGACGGGGACGCGGCTGTTAAGGTCTGTCAATAACAGCACGCGTGAAGATAGAGCGCCGACACTGGTGACCCGTCCGATCAAGCCGCTGGAATCAACGACCGTGTTGTCTCGTTTCAAGCCTTTGTTTCGACCGGCATTGATGACGACGTTGCGGGTATAATTTCCATTGCTCTGACCAATGACCCGGGCGGCGGCCACCGGTTGCGCTTTTGCTTCTTTTAAATCGAGTAAAGCGCGCAGTCGTTCATTTTCCAACAGCAGTCGTTCGCCTGCAGCTTCCCAGGTTTTTAAGGCTTCGTTTTCGGCACGCAACCGCGTATTTTCGCGGTGCATTGAAATCAGATTTTCGCTCCAGCTGACAATATCGGACGCAATTCGAACCGGATAATTGAGAACGGTCAGGATTGGTGCTGTGGCATCGGTCAGAACGGATTGGGCGCGATCAACCAAGCGCGGTTCGAAACGACTGGCAATCAAAGTGGCGATCGCCAGAATTATGAAAAACACAAACGAAAAGCGGGCTCCGAAGCCCTTGAAGGATTTGGCGAGGCGAGCGCCTTGCGGTCTGGGTGCCATCGAAGCTGGCGTCCTCTTACGTCAGATTGGCATTCAGCCTCGCGGTTCTGCTCAGTGAGTATCCGTCAAGACATGCTTCAAGATTGTATCTTCTAACGACCGTCCCGATCCCAATGCAACGCAGGTCAAGGGCTCGTCAGCGATGGTTACAGGAAGACCTGTCGCGTTTCTCAAAACTTTGTCGAGATTAAACAGGAGAGCACCACCACCCGTCAACACAATGCCTTTATCGACAATATCGGCCGCGAGTTCTGGGGGGGTTTGTTCCAATGCAACCTTAACACCTTCGACGATGGCGCCGACCGGCTCCGCCAAAGCTTCAGAGATTTGCAATTGGTCAATAGTGATTTCTTTCGGCACGCCGTTCAACAAGTCACGGCCTTTAATGTGCATGCTTTTGCCAACCCCATCTTCAGGTGGGCAAGCGGTCCCGATTTCTTTTTTGATCCGTTCGGCGCTGGACTCACCTATCAACAAGCTGTGATTGCGGCGAATATAACTGATGATGGCTTCATCCATCTTATCGCCACCGACCCGAACGGATGTGGCATAGACGATGCCGCCCAAGGACAGCACGGCCACTTCGCTGGTGCCCCCGCCGATATCGACAATCATCGACCCTGTCGGTTCAGTCACCGGCAACCCGGCACCGATTGCAGCAGCCATTGGTTCTTCAATCAAGAACACGCGGCGGGCACCGGCTTCAAGCGCGCTATCGCGAATAGCCTTACGTTCAACAGGGGTCGACCCGGACGGAACGCAAATGACAATCTGCGGCGTGGCCAGCATGCTGCGGTTATGAACTTTGCGAATGAAGTATTTGATCATCGCTTCCGCAACTTCGAAGTCGGCGATCACACCATCGCGCAACGGACGGATGGCTTCAATATTGCCGGGAGTCCGGCCCAACATGTGTTTGGCTTCTTCGCCAACAGCGATAACTTCTTTGCTGCCGTTTCTGTTCTTTATTGCAACGACGGACGGTTCGTTCAGAACAATCCCACGACCTTTCACGTATACCAGGGTGTTGGCCGTCCCAAGGTCAATGGCCATATCCGTCGAGAGAAGTCCAAAAATTTTAGAGAACATGCAAAGACAGCCTTATTTAAAGTGAGGCGATCCGTTATTAGGCGGATCACCTCCCGTTGAATATCATAGAATACGATCTTAAAATACAAAGTATTTCTAGACCATTACCGCGCCGTCTTTGCTTATAAGTTTAAGCGCTGAGCGATTGCGGTGCCGTTTTCAGACGTTTCAGCAAAAGTTTGTTCAAAGCGTGGACATAAGCGCGAGCCGATGCCACCAAAGTATCCGGATGCGCGCCTTGACCCGATACAGTCTTCCCGTTTTCTTCGAGACGGACTGTGACTTCGGCCTGCGCATCGGTTCCCCCGGTGACCGCATGAACTTGATACAGTTGCAAATGGGCGTCATGGCTAACAAGCTCGCGAATGGCTTTGAAGATAGCATCCACTGGGCCGTCGCCTTCAGCCGTTACAGATTTGATGTCGCCGTCAATGTTCAGCTCCATTGTCGCGGTGCCGGGGCCTTTTGAGCCACATGTGACTTCCAGCGACACGAACTTCACCCGATCATTGCCGCGCATGACTTCGTCATCGACCAAGGCGATGATGTCTTCGTCATAGACGGTCTTTTTCTTGTCGGCCAAGTCTTTGAAGCGTTTGAAAGCGTCTTCCAAAGCATTGTCACCCAACTCCGCATAGCCCAAGTCGCGCAATTTATCGCGGAAGGCATGGCGGCCGGAATGCTTGCCCATGACCAAGGATGACTTCCGCACACCGACGGATTCCGGGGTCATGATCTCGTATGTTTGCGCATTTTTCAGCATACCGTCTTGGTGGATGCCGCTTTCATGAGCAAATGCATTGGCGCCGACGATCGCTTTGTTGGCCTGAACGGTCAGGCCGGTGATGGTCGACAACAAATGCGATGCCGGGAACAGCTTTTCCGTCACGATATTATTTTCAAACGGCAGGCTGTCATGACGGGTGCGAATGGCCATGATGATTTCTTCCATGGCGGCATTCCCGGCTCGTTCACCGATGCCGTTGATGGTGCACTCAACCTGACGTGCGCCACCTTCGATCCCGGCGATGGAATTAGCAACGGCCAAGCCCAGGTCGTTGTGGCAATGGGTCGAGAAGATGGCTTGATCCGCATTTGGCACGCGATTGATGACCATTTCGAACATGGCCTTGTATTCGCTTGGTACGGTGTAGCCGACAGTATCAGGCAGATTGATGGTGCGTGCGCCGGCTTTGATCGCAACTTCCACGGCACGGCACAAGAAATCATGTTCCGTCCGTGTGCCGTCTTCGGCCGACCACTCCACGTCATCGGTCAGGTTGCGTGCATGCGATACACTTTTCGCAATGGCTTCCAACACGACCTCCGGCTCCATCTGCAATTTGTATTTCATATGCAGAGGACTGGTGGAAATGAACGTGTGAATACGCCCGCGTTTGGCGTAGCGCAAAGCTTCCCAAGCACGATCAATGTCTTTTGTGGAAGCCCGAGCCAAACCGCAAATTGTGGCGCGTTTGACCAGTTTGGCGACTTCGGATACGGCTTCAAAATCACCGTTGGAGGCAATAGGGAAACCGGCTTCGATCACATCCACGCCCATTTGATCGAGCATGTCGGCAATACGCAATTTCTCTTCGAGATTCATCGAAGCGCCTGGCGACTGTTCGCCATCGCGTAAGGTTGTGTCGAAAATGATAATTCTGTTGTTTGTCACGGATGTTGTCATCTGACTTAAATGTCCCTGAAGCTTAACAATTCATATAGGTCCCGGCACCGCGCCAGACCCGATTCAGCTCTCAAGTCCCCTAAACGCGCGCCATAAGACAAAATGCGCTTGTTGTGCGTTTAGGGGCGGCTAAGTCGAGCCGTCGCAAGAAGGAGTTGTAGGAGGGAACGCAAAGCTCCGCCTGTCACTGCCGGGGCAGCGATCAGTCGGCTCAATACATTGTTCCGTTCCATGTCCATGCGGACGATCCAAACTCCTTCGGGAACCACCGAATTGGAAGCCTATTGGGCGGTCATTGCGACCATTTGATATAAGCCTCTACACGCAATGTAGTTAACAATGATTTAGCGAAACTGCAACGGCTTAATTGGTAAATATGGATAGATTTCGACTTCGCGCATAATCCAGTGACTATTCTGGGATTTAGCCGCTTTGGACGCGAAATCGCTACCACGATCTTTATCCGCCGTTTGGGCCCTGATCGATGGATACAAAAATGGCCGGGATGACCCGGCCATTCTAAGTAATATGTTGACCTTATTAGTTTTTATCGCGGTCAACCAGCTTATTAGCTTTAATCCATGGCATCATGGCGCGCAGGCGTTCGCCGACTTCTTCAATCTGATGAGCGGCTTCACGACCACGTTGTGCCTTCAGGCGCGGCGATCCGACGGCATTGTCGAGCATGAAGTCTTGGACGAAACGACCGGATTGAATGTCGTCGAGAACGCGCTTCATTTCCTTTTTGGTTTCTTCGGTCACAATCCGCGGGCCGGTCCGATAATCGCCGTATTCTGCGGTGTTTGAGATCGAATAGCGCATGTTGGCCAGGCCGCCTTCATAGATCAGGTCAACGATTAGCTTCACTTCATGCAAGCACTCAAAATATGCCATTTCTGGGGCATATCCAGCTTCAACCAAGGTCTCGAACCCGGCTTTGATGAGGTCGGAGACGCCACCGCACAGAACGGCTTGCTCACCGAACAGGTCGGTTTCGCATTCTTCGCGGAAGCTGGTTTCGATGATCCCGGCGCGGCCGCCGCCAATGGCGCTGGCATAGGACAGGCCAAGGTCATGGGCATTGCCCGAGGCGTCCTGGTGGATGGCGATCAAGCAGGGCACACCGCCGCCCCGCAGATATTCGGAACGAACCGTATGGCCTGGGCCTTTTGGTGCGACCATGAACACGTCCAGATCAGGGCGGGCTTCAATCAGTTTAAAGTGGATATTGAGGCCATGGGCGAACATCAAGGCCGCGCCTTGTTTCATGTTCGGGGCCAAATGGTCGCGGTAAATCGCGGCTTGCAATTCATCGGGAGCGAGAACCATGATGACATCCGCCCATTTGGCCGCGTCAGCTGGGGAAAACACTTTAAAGCCGGCGGCTTCTGCCTTTTTGGTTGTCGCTGAGCCTGGGCGCAGTGCAACGGCCACTTCAGCAACCCCGGAATCCCGCAGGTTGGCGGCATGGGCGTGACCCTGGCTGCCATAACCGACGATGGCAACTTTCTTGGTTTTGATCAGATTTACGTCAGCATCGCTGTCATAGTAAACGCGCATGGATTAAGTCCCTTTCGCTAGCGCTGAAGCCCGGACTTCCAAGGCCGGACGTCTGGTGTAAGTGTGGTGAGGTGATTACCGTTCGAGCCCCGTTTTGCCGCGTGCCAGGGCAGAAATTCCCGTGCGCGCCACTTCAATGAGCCCTAATTCCCGCATCAAACCGATAAAAGCACTGATTTTCTCGGGCTTACCGGTGATTTCGAAAATGAAGGATGAATTCGTGCTGTCGACCACGCTGGCCCGGAAGGCATCGGCTATCCGTAACGATTCAACGCGATGGTCGCCCACACCGGCGACTTTGACGAGTGCGAGTTCCCGTTCAACCGAAGGGCCTTCGAGCGTCAAGTCAGATACAACATGAACCGGCACCAGCCGTTCCAACTGAGCTTTGATTTGTTCAATCACCATCGGTGTGCCCGAGGTGACGACCGTAATCCGCGAGCTTTTGTCGTCGGCGGCGACCGCCGCCACGGTTAGGCTTTCAATGTTGTAGCCCCGCCCGGAAAACAGGCCGATGACCCGTGCCAGCACCCCGGCTTCGTTGTCAACGATGATGGAAATTGTATGTTGTGCAATGGGTTGTATTGGTTTGCTCATGTTGTTCTTATCCTTGCCTTGGCTTATACCAATGCCTTGCTCTCATCGGACATTTCCGATTTGGCTTCGTCGGCCCCCAAAATCATTTCATTATGGGCCGCGCCTGATGGGATCATCGGGAAGCAGTTTTCAAGCTTGGCAACTTGGCAGTCGACAATGACCGGCCGTTGGATATCGACCATTTCGTTGATAACGCCATCAAGGTCGCCCGGCTTCGACACACGGAAACCAACCGCACCAAAAGCTTCGGCCAGTTTCACGAAATCGGGCAGGGCCGCGGAATAGCTTTCCGAATAACGTCCGCCATAGGTCAGGTCTTGCCACTGGCGCACCATGCCCATGTATTCATTATTCAAGATAAACACTTTGACCGGCAGGCGATGTTGAACCGCCGTCGACATTTCCTGAATGTTCATCAGGATCGAGGCTTCACCGGCAATGTCGATGCAAAGTGCTTCGGGATGAGCGATTTGGGCGCCGATCGCCGCAGGCAAGCCATAGCCCATGGTGCCGAGACCACCGGAGGTCAGCCAATGGTTCGGTTTGTCAAACTGATAGAACTGGGCTGCCCACATCTGATGTTGGCCGACCTCGGTGGTGATATAAGGGTTTTTGTCCTTGGTCAGTTCATAAAGCCGTTCAATGGCATATTGCGGCATGATGACATCATTGCTGGGCCGATACGCCAAGCATTTCCGCCCACGCCAGTCTTCAATCTTGGCCCACCATTGTTTCAAAGCCTTTTCATCCGGCTTGATAACCTTGGCTTTCCAGACCTTCATGATGTCTTCAAGCACATGTCCGGCATCACCAACCAAACCAATGTCGACATGAACGGTTTTGTTGATGGAGGAGCGATCAATATCGATATGGATCTTTTTCGATCCTGGGGAGAACGCATCCAGCCGTCCAGTCACGCGGTCGTCGAAACGCGCGCCGATGCACAGCATCACGTCACAGTCATGCATGGCTAAGTTTGCTTCGTATGTCCCATGCATACCAAGCATGCCGAGGAACATCGGATCATAGCCGGGATAAGCCCCCAAACCCATCAAGGTCGAGGTGATCGGAAAGCCGGTCATGCGCACGAATTCACGCAATAACTGTGAGGCTGCCGGGCCCGAATTAATGATGCCGCCACCCGTATAAATGATCGGTCGCTTGGCATTGGCCAACAGATCAACGGTTTTCCGGATCAACTCAAGGTCACCCTTAACCTGCGGGCGATAGCTGCGATGGGACACCTTGTTGGGGCGAATATAGGGGGTTTTTGCAACCTGAATGTCTTTAGGCAGGTCGATCACAACCGGTCCGGGGCGGCCATTGGTCGCGACATAGAACGCTTCATGGATCGAATAGGCCAGGGTGGTGACGTCCTTGACCAGGTAATTGTGTTTGGTGCAGGGGCGCGTGATGCCGACGGTATCGGCTTCCTGGAATGCGTCATTACCGATCAAATGCGTTGCGACCTGTCCAGTCAAGCAAACGACAGGAATGGAGTCCAGCAAGGCATCGGTCAGGCCGGTGACGGCATTGGTGGCGCCGGGGCCGGATGTCACCAGGGCAACGCCCGGTTTCCCGGTTGACCGGGCATAACCTTCGGCGGCGTGAAGCGCGGCCTGTTCATGGCGAACCAGCACGTGGCGAATGCGATTTTGCTGAAAAAGGGCGTCATAGATCGGTAGAACCGCGCCACCCGGATAACCGAAAATGACTTCGACACCCAAATCTGCCAAAGATTTGATGATGATGTCGGCGCCGCTAAACGCTTCCGTTGACATGGTACTATCCTCTCAATTGCTCCCAAATCGATCTTGGCACGTCATGCCAGACCGCTTCAGGGTGGGCTTTAGCGCAACACAGTGCTAACAGCGAAGTCCAATATCAGAAATTGCCAAAAAATGCCAATCCCTATCCGGCTTGAATACAAGCCAGTTTATTTCCTGCGCGAAACTATCGAGGGATTATTATATCGTCAACACTTAAATTTTAATAAAATTACAATTTGAAGATATAAAACTTTCCAAAAATTGCGATGATCCTAGGGTCCAATCTTTGAATTGATTTCTCATCCATGTCATCTGACGCTTCGCATATTGCCGAGTTGTCGTCTTTGACAGCATAAGTGCGTCGTCAAAGCTTATCTCTCCGGCATAAAATCGCGCGAACTCCGGAACTCCCAAAGCCTTCATAAGTGGCAGGCTCGGATCGAGGTGTAACGCCAACAAATCCTCGATTTCTTTCAAACCGTTGCTTTCTTGCATCATGATATCAAGCCGGTGATCACAGCGAGTGTAAAGCTCATCGCGATCGGGCATCAGCACCAGGTTCACAGTGTCCACATCAGGGTTATCGAGGAGCCCACCTTGGTTCGGCTCCCGTTGCCAATCAGACAGGGGACGACCTGTGGCCATAACCACCTCGAGCGCGCGGGCGATCCGCTGGCGGTCGCGAGGGGCGAGGCGGGCGGCCAAAACTGGGTCCTTTTCCCGCAATTCGTCGTGAAGCGGCTCAGACCCTTCATTATCCAGGCGATCACGGACCGTAGCCCGGATTGCGTCCGGGATATCCGGAACCGGTGAGATGCCTTCCAGCAGGGTTCTGAAATAAAGCCCGGTACCACCGACGACGACCGGCAATTGTCCGCTATTCCAACAGTCTTCAATGGCAGATTTGGCAGCGTCGGCCCAGGTTGCGGCGGAACAGGCGCTCGCTCCGGACATGACCCCGTACAAGCGGTGCGGAACAGATGCTTCATCTTCGACACTGGGACGCGCTGTGACGGTCCGCAGTTCCTGGTAGACTTGCATACTATCGGCATTGATGATCACGCCGTTATTGCGCTGAGCCAAGGCCATCGCCAGGCCCGATTTGCCGCCGGCTGTGGGGCCGGCCAAGAAAATAGCTTTATTTTTCATCCGCGCTTCGCTATTGGGCTGACATAGAGGGCAGCCAATCATTCGTCTGGAATGCTCAACCTACAGCCCTGGCCATATGAGCTCTAGATAAACGATATATGCAAGAGTTGAAAAATTTCATGCAAAAAGTTCTGACACTGATCACCGACCCACAAAAAGCCGATCTTGATGCAAAGGTCATCGGCCAAGCCACCGCTTACCTGCGCGCTGCCGGGGCAACTGTTGGGACCGCTGACTGGCTCGCGCCCAATGTGGCTGCCGATATACCATTCGATGGGGCGATCGATACAGGAGATTTCGCGGATTTGTCCGCCGATTGGGCGGTGCAGGACCAGGCCGGTCGCAAAAAAGCGATGCTCATTGCAGATATGGATTCAACCATCATCACGGTTGAATGTATCGACGAAATTGCCGACTTTGCCGGATTGAAAACTGAGGTCGCCGCCATCACCGAAGCGGCCATGCGCGGTGAGTTGGATTTCGTGGCCGCGCTCAACAAGCGGGTCGGCATGTTAAAAGGATTGTCGGAGCAAACGCTCCAGACCGTTTTTGATGAACGGGTGCGCTTAACTCCCGGTGCCCGGCAATTGATTCAAACCATGAATGCCAATGGCGCGCTGACGGTTTTGGTCTCGGGTGGATTTACATTCTTTACGGAACGCGTGGCCAAGCTGACTGGGTTCAATATCACCCGGGCCAATGTCCTAGGTGTGTCGGATGGGGCGTTGACTGGGCAGGTTATTCCACCGATTGTCGACAGCGCGACCAAGTTGGCGTCCTTGCACGAATTTGCTGATCAACAGAAAATCACATTGGATCAGACAGTCGCTGTCGGCGATGGCGCCAATGACATTCCGATGATTGCGGCTTCGGGTCTTGGTGTGGCTTTTCATGCCAAACCAAAAACAGCGGCGGCGGCAAAAGTCGCGATCAATCGTGGTGATTTGACAGCTCTTTTATATTTGCAAGGCTATCGTCAGGCCGAATTCGTCGGTTGATTGTTTGGTGTCATGGAATGCAAAAAGGGCCGGAAAATCCGGCCCTTTTGTTATTATGGTGATCGTTGTCTTATTTAAAGCTGATCGGAATATGGGTGGTCGATCCACCACGATAAATGCCGATCAGGACAGACGGACGACCGCTTTTCTGGACAGCTTCGATCCGCTTGACCACGTCTGATGGATTGGTGACATCTTCGAGCGAAACCGAGACGATAATATCGCCACGACGCAAGCCTTGTGTTTGGGCATTGCTGTTCGCGTCGACATTGGTGATCAGAACACCTTTGATCGTGGCGTCGATACCCAGGCTCTGACGGATCTCGTCAGTCAAAGCACCAAGGCCTAGGCCAAGTACGGTCGCTTCACCGGCTTCTGGCTTGCCGCTATCACCCATCAGCTTCTTCAATTCATCTTCATTGCGTTCAGCAATGGTGATGTTCAAAGTTTTCCGGGCTTCTTTACGAAGAACGACAACCTTGACCGTGCCGCCGATTGGGGTGTTGGCGACGAGACCTGGCAAGCGATCCATTTGTGTGACGCGTTTGCCATCGTATTCCAAAATGATGTCACCGGATTCGACGCCGCCTTTCGCAGCAGGTCCACCAGGGGTAACGCTTGCGACCAAGGCCCCTTCGACATTTTTAAGGCCTAGGCTTTCCGCCAGTTCCTTATTGATCGGTTGGAAGGTGACGCCAAGCCAACCGCGACGCACTTTGCCTTTTTCACGCAGCTGTTGAATAACAGTTTTGGCGAGGTTAGCCGGGATCGAGAAACCGATACCGGCGTTGCCACCTGAAGGCGAGAAGATCGCGGTATTGAT
>JBBCIP010000381.1:0-3438 GCA_037189785.1 Alphaproteobacteria bacterium | reverse complement strand
TCCGTCAACTTCAATGTGATTTGTTCAAGCGTTGCTTTGGCCGCACTTTCGCGGTTTCCATGCTCGACCACCTTGCCAAAGATATCTTTGGCGGTTTCATAATCAGCCTGGGCCGTTAAAAGGCGCCCGCGCAGATAGTCCAACTCCCCACCAGCACTGGCTGGTAATAAATACCCCGACAGCAGTTCAAGCTCGGCTTCAGCGAGTTTGGTATCCCCGGTGGCCAAAGCCGCCCGCACCGCCGCCACTTTAAATCGGGCACGATCAGCTTCTTCATATTCAGCCAACACATCAAGCCCGCGTTTATAAAACTCCAAGGCCTTTACCGGATCGTCCAGTCCTTCGGCAGCCAAAGCACGCCATAAATAAGCGTCCGCCTCGGTGTCTAATTCGGGATGAGCGAAATCATTGCGAGCGGCGGAGTAACGGCGCAACATAACATTGGCAATCCCACGTGCGGCGCGAAATTCCGGATTTTCTAAAAGATCCGCATTACCTACGGCCATAATATCGAGAATGCCGATGGCCTGATCCGCCAAACCATGCCCCAGATAAAACCGGGCCAGATCCCAACGCGCACTGTTCTTTTCGTCAGCCTGCGCCATCGACAAACGCTGCAATAGCGCTTGTCGTGCCGCGTGAAAATCGCTCGGCCCGCCGCGTTTCCAGGCCGCCAAATCGATCAACCGTTGTGGGCGATGCTGGACGTCCTCGGCGACATCGGCTTCGGCCACGACTTCCGGCAAGGCTCCGGCTGATAACGCCAACCCTTTCGGCAATGAAATCGCCACACCGTTGCGGAAGCCGTCCACTTGCAAACTATCCGCCAAAGGCTCAATGGCAAGCCCCTGCGCCGTTTGCAGGAAATTGAATTCTGAGAAGCTCCGGCCCTCGATCATGCCCCGTCCCGGTGCCAAAATCGGCATCACGGTGATCTGATCACCCACGACCGGATCCGCAATAACGACACGACCACCGACATCCGCCACAGGAACAAAAATATTCGTGCCCTGCAGGCCTTTTTGTTGAGCGATATCGAGCGGCAATTGCGGCGCGGTGCGATTATCTTTCAATTCGACAATCCAGGTGCCGTCGCGGCGATGGGCCACAACATGTTGACCATCACGGATGTCATATCGCAAAACAGTGGCCAAGGGATTGGCGATTTGTTGCGCCGTCTTGATCCGATCACCTAGGACGCCGGTCAGAGCGGCATGATCAATCGACCGCATTTTGTCGAACACCACCCACAACTGTCCGGCCCGCGTGAACACCGCCGCCGGTACGGCTTCGGTCAAGGGATAACTCAACCTTAGACCGTTAAAGACCGGCTCATATTGCATGGCCACCGACCGCGCGCCGGTTGACGGCGGAAGCGGGGGTGGTGGCGCAGAAGCTAGGTCCGTTTCTTTTGGTGTTGTCTTTTCCGCCGCATCGGCCGCAGCCACTGCGGGCCCCGGTTGTGATTTGGGGATTTGCGGTTGCGATTTCGGAGCCTCGGGCACTTTTTCAGGAGCAGCCGCCGGAGCCGCGCTCTCTGGTTGAGCGGATTTCTGTTGTGTATCCCCTGACTTTGTATCCCCTGACTTCGTATCCGTTGACTTTGTATTCGTTGACTGGCCACTGACAACATCGACAACGATATTGGTGCCGTCGCGAAAATGCCGAATGGTCGTGCCCGCGGATTTGCTGAACACAATGACCAAGCCCGGCGCGTCCGCTTTGAGTTTGGGATCGCTGATACGGCTAAGACGGCCCTTGACCGTACTGGTCATCGCATTTGCGGCAAGCTCGGCTTTGCGTTCAAAATGAACTTCAAATTGCTCGTCACCATGTTCGACGGTGTATTTAACCGGGCTTTTCCAGTCGAACACCAAACGGCTAAAGGTTGGGTGTTCCCCGGTGCGGATCTCAACTTTGTCGGCTGTTTTTTCGGCGGCTGTTTTTTCCGTGGTTGTCTTTTCTGTGGTTGTTTTGTCAGCCGCCGGCGAACTTTGTTGAGCCCAGGCCCGCGCCCCCCCCATGGCCGCAGAAAGACATAAAGCGACACCGAGTATTACGCCCAGTATCGCATCCAAGCGGCGCTTGTCGCCGCCATTTATGATCTGCCTGCGGGTCATCCGCTGGGTTCACTTTCTTCACGAATAACAATGTCGATTCGCCGCGCCAACCGCGCCCGCAGCGCCATCGGCACATCATCCAATTGGGTCCCGAACCGTTCCTCGCCATAGGCATAGGCCGCAATCGGTTTACGATAGCCGTTTTGCTTCAAAATCTCGGCAATGACGACAGCCCGGCTCAGCGATAGCTCCCACTGGGATTCATATGTTTTATCTGCAAGTGGTGAAGGATCCGTATACCCGACCACTGTGATGTCGTTTTTCATCTGACGCAGCATGACCGAAAATGAAGACAGGGCCGCGAAAACCTCGGCATCGCTGATCTTTACCCCGCCCGCTTTGAACAAGGCATCGGTCGGGATCGAAATGGCGACTTGGTCATGAATAAATCGCACCCTGGCATCGGCCAGCACCGGATATTTGGTGAATTGTTCAGCCAAAACAGTGGCAAGATAAGGCAAGTCGTCGCCCATCACCGGATCTATGGTCGGCTTATCATCCGCCTTTGCCGGTTGATCGCGCAAACGGGCTTCGGCTGGATTGAAATTCTCCCCGAGCGGTTTAATCACGGCGGCATAATCAGCCATCCGCACCGCACTCATTGAAAACATAAGCACGAAAAAGGCCAACAGCAGCGATGTCAAATCCGCAAACGAAATGGCCCAAGTATCCCGACGCGGTTCTTGGCGATCAAACAAGCTCTGCGGGTCGTGATCCATCACTGCGCCCCCGCCATAGTGGCCATGTTCCGGAACGTCAACCAAACATAGGCTCGGCTATCGACCACAACCCCAGCCGAGATATCACTGCCGGAGACTCCACGATCTTGCAATTCCTGGGCAAAGCTTGCGGCCCGCCGCATCGTCTTATCTCCACCCTGAACTGACAAAGATTGCGCTGATGGTACGGCCACCGTGATTTCAACACGCCGTTCGCCAACCGGGCCGGTTTGAATAAAATCAGCCAACCCGTTCAAGAATAAGGTTTGGTCGGCCCGCACATGGATATCGTCGGACGCGAATAAAACACTGGCCGGCAATTCGGCTTGCATGACCGATCCGCCATCGCCGGCAAATTTTCCGGGGAAATCCACCAGACTTGAAAACAGCGCCTTGGCGTCATTGTAAAACTGGGCTTGCTCGCTTAAACCGCTCGGGTCGCCTTCGGTCGCCAGCAAGTCAACACGGGTGATGGCTGGGCGGCTGAAGATGCTGTTCAAGCTTTTGACGGCCGCTTCTGTTTTGGCTGTCTCCCGGCTCGAAACCGAATTTAAAATTACAAAGAATGATAACAAGATGATAAACAGCGAGATCAGCAT
>JBBCIP010000380.1:0-7613 GCA_037189785.1 Alphaproteobacteria bacterium | reverse complement strand
AGCAAGTTGTCCCTTTGATGAAACGGATCCGTTCGGGGTGTATTATCAACTTCTCCAGTTCGTCAACACGGACCCGGTTGCCTTATCGCAGCGCCTATATCGCATCAAAGTTTGCGTTAGAAGGTTTGACGCTAAACCTTGCCCGTGAATTAGGCCCCCACAATATCCGCGTCAATGCGATCTTGCCCGGCCCTATCGATAATGATCGATTGAAATCAATCATTTCACGCAATGCTCAAAACAACAATATGAGCGTGGAAGACTATGAAAAAGCCGCTTTGCGCTTTGTCTCAATGCGGACCAAGATTAGCGTTACGGAAATAGCGGATACCGCATTCTTTTTATCTTCTGCAAACGCTTCCCACATCACCGGTCAGTTATTGGCCGTGGATGGAAATTGTGAATGGGAAGAATAAAGCCCGTCTAGGACATGAAATAAGAAAAGCCCACAGAATTTCTTCTGTGGGCTTTAACTTTTTCAGATCCTTAGAACTTAGCGCGGATACCTGTGTAGAAGTACCGACCAATTACATCATAGAGCACAGGGTTAGTACCAAGCGGCACGAGGAAATCAACCGGTGCATTAGGTGGTGTATTATCAAATACGTTATCGACACCAGCATAAAGCTCGATCGCGGCCTTTTCACCGTTATGAACTAAATACCGACCGGACATATTGAAGTACCACTGAGCGCCAATCCTGTTATTATCAATATCTTCTGGGCCATAGGTGTTATCATAATTCCCACTGCCAACATAACGAGCTTGTGTATAGATGGTCAACGGACCGGTGTTATATGTTATGCTCCCATTCAGACGCCAATGGGGAACGCCATTGTTATTAGGACCAACTTCACCAGCCCGATTATAGCGAACTATACCGTCCGGTGATGTTTCCAACTTATCGACATATGTTCCCAGAACACGCAGCGTAACATTTCCGCCAGCATCTGAGAAAACGTTGTCTAGATTGAAGTTATACAAACCTTCAAAATCAACCCCACTCACGCGTCTTTCAGCAACATTAAAGCGCGTGCTGATGACTTGCGTGATAACGCCATTGGAATCACGGGTGATAGCGCCGCAAAGGCTTGAATTTCCCGCATGGCACAAATCAACAATTTGCTGACCAGAGAGAACATCAATCGCATCTTTAACTTTGATATCATACCAGTCGACAGAAAGACGCAAACCATCCATCCAGCCTGGTTGATAAACCACACCAAAAGTCCGTGTGTCAGCTTTTTCAGGACTCAGGCTGGTATTCCCCGGTCGCAATGTTGGCACAAACACCGTAGAATTGGTTTCTGGGTCAAGAATGCTGGCAAAAATTAAACCTGACTGACTGAACAGCTCGTTGATATTAGGGGCACGGATATCTCTCGATATTGTACCACGAAAACGAACATCATCAGAAGGCGCATAGGTAAGACCCGTTTTCCAAGTCGTTACCGTGCCGCTGAGACTATAATCCGTCAAACGAACCGCCCCATTGAATTCCAACGACTTCACTAAGGGAAGATCTTTCAATAAAGGAATCACCGTTTCAGCAAACATTTCTTTAACATCGTAAGATCCGCCGACTGTATCACCATTATAAATGGTGTAACCGCGGGCTTCTGAGATCGGATCTGTTTGCGAACTGGCTTTTTCCTTGCGATATTCAGCGCCAAATGCCAATGACACCGGCCCTGCCCAGCCCTCAAACAGCGTCCCACTCAGCGAGCCTGAAATAACCTGTTGTGAAACTTTTTGAACGTTTAAACCTGTAGCATTGACATAATCAATTGCAGCTTGGCTTGGCGAGCCGGCTCCAAATAAATCAAGCGGCTGACAGCCGGGGGCTAAACCAGACAAGGTAGCGGCACAAACAGGATCCCCTGTTACAGGATCCTCTACTACATCCACAGCATAAAGGAAGTTCTGTGTTATGCGGTTATTCAACTGGCTATTAACCAGCTTATTCTTGCCATACTGATAATATACTTCCCACGACCAGTCATTAAAGATAGTTCCATTGAATCCGAAGACTGTGCGAAAGGTGTCGTTGGTTGTATCGGCCGTTACAAAACCAAGATCAGTGTTGACACGGTAAAGACCAAAAGCACCAATACTGTTGGCCGTCAGGATGTCTTGTAACCCCGTTGGGATAAAAGGATTTCCCGATTGGATGGTAACTGGGAAGTCAAACGTTTGAACTGTCCGAGATTCTGCTTGAGTTTCAGCATAAGATCCTTCGAAGAAGAAATTTACATTCTCAAATACTTCATATTCAAAGGTCGTATATAAATTCTTCTGATCATACGGAACAGCCAGTGACGTATAGTCACCAAGATTTGCCCCGCTTCCCCCCACCATATAAGGCGGGATCACAAGCGAACCAAGCTGGAAGGGTCGCATTGCCCCACCAGGCCCAAATTCAATAAACGATATCGGGCCAGGACCAAGGATAACGCCACCTTCTGTGCCAACAAATAAGCTGACATTATCAGTGATAAGGCGTGCCGGAATACCATCATTAGGACCGGTATCCGCAGGATTAGGAATTATGGCGCGTCGTTGAGCCCCCCACTTCCTATCTGTCTGCTGGAAAATACCTTCGTTTTTATGGTATTCAGCTGCTATCGAAAAATGGCCACGATCATTTTCGAACTTGTCACCATAGGCGACCGAAAATTTATAATCGTCATAATCGCCTTCTTCGGAAATACCGTACTGTGCCTCTGCCTTCATACCTTGAAACGAACGATCAAAGATAATATTCGCAACACCAGCAACCGCATCTGATCCCCAAGCGGCGGACGCTCCACCTGTCACGATCTCCACACGTTCAATCAACGCTGACGGAATAACGTTTATATTTAAAACGCCATTTCGTGTCGACGATACATGGCGTCTTCCATTGATCAGAACAAGCGTACGTTCGCTTCCCAAACCACGAATATCGAGTGAATTACTACCATTCGCAAGTGAGAACTGACCTGTCGTCGCTGGCGTTGTACTCGCTCGGAATGCAGGCAACTCATTCAAGATGGTTGCAATGCTCGGTACACCACGGTTCTGCAATTCAGCGGCATCTAAAACCGTAACTGGCGACGGCGCTTCGAAACCAGAGCGCTGAATGCGAGTTGCCGTAACTGAAATTTGCTCAAGTTCTACAGGACCTGAGCTAGGCGCATCTTGCGCTACAGCAGACACGCCGCCAGCCAAAGCAATCAGGGCCGCAACAGTTAAAGTCGACGTCGATGACTTTAAGAAACGAGAACGGCAAACCTTATAATCACCAGCAGTCGAATACTTATTTGATATTGAAACCATTTTTCCTCCCGTTGAATCAAAAAACAGGGCCATCAATCGCGGTTATTTTAAGAACAATTATACTCGCCACCCTTCACCACGAATAAAGTTGGGGCGACTCTGACATCAGCTTTAAACTTATATATTTTATATTTTATAAAATAAAACAGAGCAACAACAAAATGGAAACAATTTTCCTCCTTTATTATCATAGTGTTAATTCATATTTTGAAGGGTCAAATTACTGTTCTGTTTTGTATCGCAGAAACGAGCATGCTGAATATCAGCAAGTAAAGTGCGAGAAGCCAAGAAAAAATGCACAGCCGCCCAAACACCAATCGGCAACACTAAAAATAAAGCATATCGGAGCGATTCATCACCATATGATGAACCTAAAACATCGCTAACGATTCCGATTAACTGAGGCCCCAATCCCAAACCGATCATGTTGATTGTAAATAAAATGATCGCTGAGGTCATCGCCCGCATACGCATTTGCGACAACTCTTGCGCAACAGCAAAGGCAGGAGCTTGGAAGAAACTAATCGTAACAGCTGGTATTAATAACGCCAATAAAGCCTGAGTTTCAGTTTCGGCCATCAATAGCAAGCAGTGAAAGGGTATAGTTAAAGAGACAACAATTCCAATTATACGAACACGCCAGCGTGCATCTTTACGCCCTAATCGGTCGGCTAAATAGCCCGATAATAAAGTACCAATAGCACTACCGACACCAATCATTATACCCAATGTAATGCCGGCATCTCGGACATTCATATTGAATGACCGATGAAAATATGACGGCAACCAACTCACCAAACCAAGCCCAACGAATAGAGCAAGTGATGATCCGATCAAAAGATGAAAGTAGGATCTCTGCCGCCATAAAAATCTTAACGTCTCTTGAATGCTTGGACTTACGTTAGTTAACGCATTATAACTTCCAGCATCTTGTCGCCTTCTCGGCTCTATTAAAAGCCAAACCATAAACAACGCTAGAACTACACCAGTCCCCCCAAGAACCATAAAAGCCATACGCCAAGTGTATAAGGCTGCAACAATTCCGCCTACGACAAAACCAATAACAATAGCAATATTAGCGCCCACCGTAAGGACTGCCATCGCCATCGCCCGTTCAGACGGCGCATAAAGATCCGAAAGCATTGAATGAGATGGCGGACTAGTTCCAGCTTCACCGATAGCGACCCCAATTCTAGCAAAAAGGAGTTGCATAAAATTAGCCGCCAATCCAGAGACGAACGTCATCAAACTAAATAGAAAAAGCGCAAAAGTAATAAGTCTATTGCGATGATTGATGCGATCAGCATAACGCCCCAAAGGCAAACCTAATGTTGCATAGAATAAAGCAAAAGCTGTGCCTGATAGAAAACCAAGTTCCGTATCACTAAGCCCCAGATCGTCTTTAATAGGTTGTAGTAGAATGGCCATGATTTGACGATCAACAACGCTGAAGAAATAAACGCTTGTCAACAATACGAGAACAAGCGTTCTGTTGACCGTTGGCTGCGCAGACATCTAGATCTTTACCTTTTGCGATGAAGAATTAAGCGATCTGCCAATAAATAGCCCAAGGAACTAACAATAAGCTCGCGACGGCGGCAATTACAGTCATCACAAGCGCGCCACGCTTAGCTTTTTCCTTATGACGTCCACTCATAAAGATGAGCACAAACGCAACAGGAACAGATAGCCAGACAAAATATTTTGATAACTCGAATATAGCGGGAAAACCAAACAAAACATGTTCTTGCATTTCTGCAATTTTGATCACCCCAATAATAGGAATAGCCCAACATATTAAAAGAAGAAGATTAGTGGCAACAATAGCAATACGGTGACGATACAGCCCGACACTCACGAGTGCCGATAAGGTTATTATGATTAGCAAGCCAGCTGCATAAAATAAATTAAACGAGGAGCTGAGATACCACGGCACTTTAGTAGCACTCGTAATATCTCCGTGAAATGTAATAACTTCTCCAGCTTCGTTTTTGAGAAAAGTGACTATCTCGCCATAAGTTGTGCGCCCAACTTCACTAATAGGATATTGGAAAGTCAACTTATCAATATGTGACAGCGCACGCCCATTGATGGAGATACCACCGTTCAGCATAGGCTCGACATTAAAAGTAGCCCCTGGATCCATCAGGTAAAAAAATCGACCCGATGCCGCCATGGAATATGCATTTAAACGATAGCGACCTTTAACTTCATTGGCATCTTGGATACCATTTTGGATCTGGGGATGCTC
Organism: Alphaproteobacteria bacterium; assembly: GCA_037189785.1. GTDB lineage: Bacteria > Pseudomonadota > Alphaproteobacteria > Sphingomonadales > Govanellaceae > Govanella. Next base: position 2,044 of record JBBCIP010000380.1, on the reverse strand, counting down.
AATGACGGCTGATATTCCTGGAAAGAACTTAGCTTGAAAAGCCTCGACAAAATCTTCATCAAACGATTGATTTGCATTAACACCGAGCCATATCCCCACCCCAACTTCGGGCAATATCCATAGCGTACTATGGTGAGTTATGTGGCTGCCCTGGTGGCCGAAACGCGTGATACCTTGACGCACATCCCGTCGCAATGACAGACAACGCCCCCCCTGCCCTGGATGCTTCACAACACAATCGTGGACCATTTTATGCCATGTACTTTGTTTTATAAATTCTCGGTCTTCAAATTTTCCATTATTCAATAAGGCAATGAGGAAATTACCCATATCATGAGTTGTCGAGATAATGTCACCCGAGGGGCGTGTCACTGTGTCTTCTGCAAGATATTTTGTAACTTGATCTCCTTTAATGAGAGCCCCTTCAGCAAGCAATGGTTTTTGATCGTCCGTTAACTCAAAGCTACTGTGGTTCATAGACAATGGCGAAAAAATATGATCGCTAATATAGCTTTCATATGATTGACCACTCGCCACTTCCACGATACGTCCCAATAACGTGAATGCACTGTTGGTATAGGCCATGACACTGCCCGACGGCAGTTCACAATGAAAAGGATTTTTAGATATATAATCAGCTAGATCCGGACGATCTTGCGTTGACCGTAAAGCACCGCCAACCATACGAAGATTAGATAGACCACCCGTATGCTGCAAAAGCTGACGAACGGTCACAGGAGCATCCGATGGCGAACAAGACACACCTTCCTTCACATATAGGCGAATGTCATCATCTAGACCGATCTTTCCTTTTTCCACCAATTGCATAATTGCAATACCAGTAAACACCTTCGTAATCGAAGCTATCCGGAAAAGATTATGACTGGGATCCATAGGCGAATGATGCGCGATATCGGCAAAACCATACCCGCCCTCATAACGGTTCCCTCTTTGGTCGACAACAACCAAGAGAGCGCCGGGTGTTTTTGTCAGATTCAGCTTTTGCGCTATGAATTCCTGTGCAAATGCAGCAATTTCCTGTGCAGGGACGCCCGCAACCAGGTTTTGCTCAGCCCCGACGGAAGCCTGAGCCCGCGAAACAATCAAAACACCCCAAAAAAGCCCACAGAGGATCAGAGACCTTTGCAACGAACCGATGACAGAATGCCTCATGTCCCACCCCTGTACTATTGTTCCTATATTTTATAAAATATAAAATATTTAAGAAAATAGCAACCCCCAAACAACGTCTCCCACACCTAAAAATAAGACATATATATCAATACGATAGAAATAAAAATTGATCTAATTGGCAAAAATCTTGGCTAAAAAACTCTGATTTCTCACCTAATATTTTAAGCTATAACAGCAGCCAATACGTAACGGCCTCATAACTCCGTCCCTTGCTTTCTTGGGATCGATCCCAAAAATCACAATAGCTTAAGTGGACTATGCTGATAACGGTATTTACACCAGAGGCGGCACTATTGAATGAATACGTAAATTTTCAACCTATCCCTGCACACAATAAAACTCATACATAACCGCTATTTTTTTGACGGAAAATCGCATGAATTCTCACAATAACTCGACTATAATTATAAATATTATAGCACTAACAGCACAAAAAAATGATTAGTCACAGCATAAATCAAGCATACATCCAGCTTTCTCTGGAAGATAATGTCGGGGTGGCCACACGTGCCCTTATAAAAGGGGAGATATTAAACGCGAAGATAGATTTGCGGGCCGCCACTGATATTCCATCCATGCACAAAGTTGCGTTAAGAGACATTTCTGCTGGACAAGAAATTAAAAAATATCAACAAATCATAGTGCTTGCTTCAAAGTCGATAAAAGCTGGTGAACATATACATAGTCATAATTGTTCTGTTGGGAAGTTCACGACGAATTATCAATATTCTACAGACCTGAAAAATATTCACGAACCCCCGGCCCATCCACAACGCACGTTTCTTGGTTATAAGAGGAAGAGTGGGAAATCAGGAACGCGAAACTACATAGGCATCTTAACATCGGTAAA
>JBBCIP010000379.1:0-1831 GCA_037189785.1 Alphaproteobacteria bacterium | reverse complement strand
CTAAGAAAGCTAACGATAACAGCGCACCATAAGCGCAGCTGCGAGCCAGGGCAAGATGCGTAAAACGGAAAATCGGCCCGTCGTCCATTTGGACCACGAGCCGATGAAAAATATCCCAGTGAGCAGGAATTAAAGCGTTATTGCGGCTTGGCCGAGGCGTCGGCCGGCTTTTCTACCGAAGGCTTGCCCTTACGCTCGCCTTTCCAGTCACCTCTGTGGTGACGCTCGCCACGCTCTTTCTTAAATTTTTCCATTTTCTCGAACCGTTGATCACCAGCCGCCTTAAATTCTTCGGCCGAGACGACACCGTCACCATTGGTGTCGAGTTTCGCGAAATGGGCCGCTTCCCGCTCTTTCTTCATACGAGCGCGTTCTTGCTCCTGATAAGTTGCAAGTTCGGCAGCGGTTAACTTACCGTCTTTATTGGCGTCAGCCGCCTTGAATACAGCTGCTTGATGAGCGGCATGTTCTTCGGCGCTGATTTTACCGTCTTTATTGGTGTCTAAAGCCGCTTTCGCGGGTCCAAAGTTATGATCACCACGGCCGCCATGCCATTGGCCTGCCAAAACCGGGGTAACAAATGCAACCGATGCAGTTAGCAGAACAATTTTCGCAAGTTTCATTGACTAATCTCCAATTCAACAGGATCTCCCGTCCCGTCAAACATATCTACGCGAGGGCCAAGCCAAACCCTGCGCCTGATCGTCGAGATTTTTGAACTCAATGCACCAGAAGCACAGAAACTTCTGATTTTTCAATGATATCCCGGGTCACGCCGCCCAAAATAAGCTGCCGAAGGCGGCTGTGGGAATACGCTCCCATGACCACCAGATCGGCATTTAATTTTGCCGAAACATTGAGCAAAGCAGTCCCGTCTGAAACGCCATCCTCGCTGGTTTCGATCACATCGGCCTGGATATCATGGTTTTGCAGGCTACGAGCGAGGGTTTGCGGCGATGGCCCATCACAATCATCGCCAATGGTCACGATGGCCACGCGTTTAGCGGCCTCCAAGAACGGCATGGCAGCCGCCACCGCCCGCGCCGCCTCCATACTGCCATTCCAGGCCACCACCACCGATGACGCGCTAAACGGCTTTTCCGGCACCATCAGCACCGGGCGGCCCGAATGGAACAACAACCCTTCCAAAAGATCAGCCAGCCGACCGGAATTGTCCAAAGCGGGCTTTGGAATGACAGCCACATCGTGAACCCGACCAGCCATGCCATACCGGAAATCGACGCTGCCTACATCTTCGCACCAGGTCACCGGCGCATCTTTGGATAAAGACGCCACATGCTGGCGCAGCTCGTCGGCGCGAGCCCGGGCGATTTTTTCGGCATTGTCGGTCAATTCGACCAGCATTTCGGTCGGCACCGGCCCCGCCACATAGGGCAGCGGCATTTCTGGATCAAACCGCACATGCAATGCCGTAATTTTACCATTCCATTTCGCGGCCAAAGGCATTGCTGCCTTAAGCGCAATTTCGGCACCATGGACGTCGGTCACTGGGACAAGGATATTGCGATAACTCATATTGCATGCTCCTACATCTGCATCGTGACTATAGACTAGCGCTTAGTATACGCTAATCGGCGCCGAAAATCATGCGTAGGATCAAAGATATCTAGATTTAATTATATTATGCTTTTGCCCTTGCGGAGTTCATGATTGTTTCGGCCTCCTTTATGGAGCGGTCGTAATAATGCATTTCCGCTGCATTATAGAGAATCATATAAAGTTTATTTTGACGGACAGCCGCCCGCGCTAACCCCTTCATCGGCACATCAGAGCTGTTGACATACGTTAAGGTGAATTCAAACCCTCGCCC
>JBBCIP010000378.1:0-3797 GCA_037189785.1 Alphaproteobacteria bacterium | reverse complement strand
TTCAGCCCAACCGGCCCGGCTCTTTCCAGAACATTGAATATCCCATCCACTAAAATTGATGGTATGGAACTTGAGCTTTCTGCACACCCAACAGATAATCTGACTCTGAGTTTAGGTGCAGGGCTTGTAGAATCAATAATTAAAGAAATCGCCGACGATCCGATCTTGACCGGCGAAGAAAGAGCTGTCGGTAACAAATCTCCACTCGTTCCACCCTTTACATTCAATGCTTCGATTACATACAATCACCCACTGACCGATGCCATGGATTTGGTGTTCTACGCGGCCTACCAGCGTCGGGGCGGGTTTTATTTTGACCTGAACAATGACATTCGTACTGGTACTAAAGATTTCGTCGATGGTAAAATTTCTCTCGAAGCAGAGAATTGGAACATTGGTATTTGGGGCAAGAATTTGACTGACACACGCCACGCTACAAACGTATCGATCACGGGTGCCGATCTGCGTGTTCCAAATCAGCCTCGGAGTTACGGTATAGAAGCAAGTTTTAAATTCTAAGAATTTTGACTTGGTAAGTTAAAGACTTGGGGGAGAAAGTGGCGCTCCATTTTTATCTACGGAGCGCCACTTTTTCTTTTATGATGAACAGTTTGATCTATCTTCATTCGCACTGACCACGACTTACTGCCAATAGCAGTTGGTAAATTAAAGGGGATTACAGCATGCCCACGTCCACACATAACGAATATGCTCGTGGTCAAGTGCCCACCTCTGAAACTGTCAGTGGTTGGCGCATTGCCATTGTTAAGATCGGGGTCATTATCGCCCTTCCTGCCTTTATTAGTGGGGCGGAAATTGGCTTCGCCATAGGGCTCGAGCGTGGTGTGGTGGCGATCTTTATCGGTGGCTTTGTCCTAACTGTCATCGGCATGTTAACGGGATCTATGGCTGCTCGCAGTCGGCTGACCACATCGTTGATTACACAATTCACCTTTGGAACATTGGGTGGCAAGCTAGTCAATATGATTTTAGCGGCAACATTATTGGGCTGGTTTGGCGTTACAGCGCAACTATTCGGCCAAAGCGTTTACCACATCGCTGCAGATCTTGGTTGGACCATGTGGGGGGCGCAAGTCTATATAGTGCTGGGTGGGCTTTTGATGATCATGACGACCATTTATGGATTCAAAGCATTGCAAAAACTGTCTGGGTTCACTGTTCCTCTGTTGTTAATTCTGATCATCATCACGGCCTATATGGCCGCCAGCAACACAACACTTGAAGCATTAAGAGTGGTACCGGAGAACGCGGCTGGGATTGGACTCGGGATTTCAGCCATCGTCGGCGGTCTTGCTGCAAGCGTTACTATTTTTCCTGATCTCTGTCGTTTTGCGCGGACCCCAGGCGATGCACGGGCAGCATCCGGACTAACATTTGGATTGGCCATGCCCATCGTTATATTCCTGGCATTGATTCCAAGTATCGCCACCGGCCAACGCGATCTCATTATCATCATGACAAGTCTTGGGCTCGGCATTCCCGCTTTGGTTTTATTAGTGTTCAAAGCTTGGGCCACGAATGCCGGCAATCTTTATTCTGCATCCTTAGGCGCAGCCACATTCACAGGACGGTTGCCTCAGCCTGTTGTGGTCGCCATCGCCGGATGTATCGGCGTGATCCTGGCTGCCTTGGGCATCAGCAATCACTTCATCCCTTTTTTATTGCTATTGGGCATTACCATTCCCCCCATTGCCGGTGTTTATATCACTGATTTTTATCTATTGCGGGGACGCACCTATAATGTCGATGATTTGCCGTCGCTGCCTGCGGTTTGTCCTTGGGCAGTCACGGCATGGGTCTGTGGCATTGGCATTGCAAGTTTGACGTCCAAAGGATTTTTCACATTATCATCAATACCAGCCATTGACTCGATCACCACAGCATCCGTAATTTATCTTGCTTTGATGTGGGTTCTGAAACGCCACAAGACTACACAAAAGACATCTTGTCCTTAACCATATTAACTGACGAGAATTGTGTCATGTCAAAACATGTTCGCATCATCACACCCCATGTCACACCTGCTCCGAAGAAATTATTAGAAGTCGAGGATCTGATTGGGCTCGCTGATCTTGAATTCACGCAAGTCAATATCGAAACTGGGCCAATATCGATCGAAAGCGAGTTCGATGATGTTCTATGTGCACCAGGCGTTTTAGCTCGCGCGCTTCAAGCAGAAGAAGACGGCGCTCACGCCATAATCATAGATTGTTTCGGTGATCCTGCGCTTCATGCCGCTCGCGAAATCGTCAGCATTCCCGTATTGGGTCCCGGTGAGACCACAATGCGTGTGGCCACATTATTAGGACACCGCTTCAGCGTCGTCACCGTACTCGACAGCGTTGTGTCAATTCTGGAAAATCATGCCAAGATCTATGGTGTTCATGACCAACTGGCATCCATCCGTGTGATTAACACACCCGTACGATCTATCAGCCACGATATAAACGAGGTGGCCACAAAACTGACCGAACAAGCAGTCCTTGCTATTCGTCAGGATCGCGCCGATGTCATTATTCTTGGTTGCACGGGGTTCTTGGGAGTAAGCGAGGTTATCGAAAGTAATCTCAAGAAAGAAGGGCTTCCGGTTCCGGTGATCAACCCGCTCCGGACTTCTGTCATGGCAGCCGTTATGATGCTCCAGCTCGGCCTTTCCCATAGCCCACTGTCTTATCAACCCCCATCCCGTAAACCTATTACAGGATACACAATGCCATCGCTCGCGAAAAAATCCGTGAACCGTGATCGTCTATAACATCGGCCGTATTCGTTAATAAAGGTAGCAAGGAGTTTTTTATCATTATGAGTCCAAATATCGCTATCGATGATCTTGAAGATCTAGCACGGGGCAGTGCATTTTTAGGCACTGGCGGCGGCGGAGATCCGTATATCGGGCGGCTCATAGCCCGCGAAGCTTTTCGTCATTACGGGCCTCCTCAAATTGTCGCAATCGATGATGTGGATGATGACGCTTTCATATGCGCGGTCGCCGGTTTTGGGGCGCCTACCGTTCAACTCGAAAAACTTATCTGTGGCGAGGAAGTAGAGCATGTCCTCGCTGAACTTGAAAGATATTTAGGACGTAAGGTCGATGCACTTTTGCCTGCGGAAATAGGCGGCAGCAATTCTTTGGTCCCTTTGATGCTTGGTGCTCGCCGCCGCCTGCCTGTGATCGATGCCGATGGCATGGGACGCGCGTTTCCCGAATTACAAATGAACAGTCTCAGCGTACACGGCATTAAAGCGGCCCCCGTTGCCGCCGTGGATGAACATCTTAATTGTGCAATCATTAATGCACAAGATGATCGAACCGCCGAGGAAATGACACGCGCCCTGGCCATTCAAATGGGGCTTCGTGTATTTATCGCCTGCTTCCCCATGACAGGTCGGCAGATGAAACAAGCCTGTATTCCAGAAACCCTTAGTCTGGCTTTGGGTATCGGTCGTTCCATCCGACAGGGGCGTTCCTCAAATCCGGTGGATTCTTTGGTTGCTTACCTGCGTACCACGTCCACTTATGGCCATGCTTACCGTCTCTTCGACGGGAAGATCACTGATCTTGAGCGCAATACATCGGCCGGATTCACGGTTGGAAAATGCGTAATCTCAGGCTTGGATAATTCAGGTTCAAGCGCTGAGGTGAAATTTCAGAATGAAAATCTGATTGTCCACGTCGATGGTGTTATGCGAGCGGTCGTGCCAGATCTAATCTGTATTGTCGATCTGGAAACGGCAGATCCAATCCCAACCCAAGATCTGAAATATGGACGACGTGT
>JBBCIP010000377.1:0-1962 GCA_037189785.1 Alphaproteobacteria bacterium | reverse complement strand
CGACAAGATCGATGCCCGTGATCATTTCCGTCACCGGATGCTCAACCTGCAAGCGGGTGTTCATCTCGAGGAAGTAGAAATTCTGATCTTTATCGACGATGAACTCGACCGTACCGGCCGATTGATAATCCACCGCCTTCGACAAAGCGACCGCTTGCTCGCCCATCGCCTTCCGGGTTTCGGGGCTGAGGAACGGGCTTGGTGCTTCTTCGATTACTTTTTGATGGCGGCGTTGGATCGAGCATTCGCGCTCGCCCAAATAAATCACATTGCCATGACCATCGCCCAGCACTTGGATTTCGATATGGCGCGGTTCTTGGATGAATTTTTCCACGAACACACGATCATCGGCAAACGATGATTTCGCTTCGTTGGTGGCCGACTGGAAGCCTTCCTTGGCTTCTTGATCGTTATGGGCAATGCGCATGCCCTTACCACCACCACCGGCCGACGCTTTGATCATCACCGGATAACCGATTTCGCGGGCGACTTTGACCGCTTCATCGGCATTGGGGATCACCCCCATGTAACCGGGCACGGTTGACACGCCGGCTGCCGACGCCAGTTTCTTACTTTCGATCTTGTCGCCCATGGCGGCAATGGCGCGCGGCTTGGGACCGATAAACGCAATCCCGGCTTTTTCAAGCGCCGCACAGAACGCTTCTTTTTCCGACAAGAACCCATAGCCCGGATGCACCGCTTCGGCGCCCGTGGTTATACAAGCATCAATGATTTTGTCGATGATCAAATAGCTTTGAGCCGCAGGCGGTGGGCCGATATGCACGGCTTCGTCCGCCATCCGCACATGCAGTGCATCAGCATCGGCATCGGAGTACACCGCAACGGTTTTGATGCCCATTTTCTTGGCGGTTTTGATAACACGGCAAGCAATTTCACCGCGGTTGGCAATCAGAATTTTTTTAAACATCAGTGACACCCCTTACAGCGGAATATTGTCGTGCTTCTTCCACGGATTTTGCAGCTCTTTATTGGCGAGCATACGTAACCCGCGGGCGATGCGCCGCCGCGTGGAATGAGGCATGATGACTTCATCAATGAAGCCACGGCTTGCCGCAACAAATGGGTTGGCAAACTTTTCGGTGTATTCTTTGGTCTTGGCTTCGATCTTATCTTTGTCGCCGATCTCCGACCGGAAAATAATTTCAACCGCGCCCTTGGCACCCATCACCGCAATTTCTGCCGTCGGCCAAGCATAGTTCAAATCACCGCGCAAATGCTTGGAGCTCATAACGTCATAAGCACCACCATAGGCTTTCCGCGTGATCACAGTAATTTTCGGCACGGTCGCTTCACCGAATGCGAACAACAATTTCGCACCGTGTTTGATGATGCCGTTCAGTTCTTGGCTCGTGCCCGGCAAGAACCCGGGAACGTCGACAAACGTCACGATCGGAATATTGAAGCAATCGCAGAACCGCACGAACCGCGCCGCTTTCCGTGATGCGTTGATATCGAGACAACCGGCCAACACCATCGGCTGATTGGCAACGAATCCGACCGTCTGTCCTTCGATCCGCCCAAACCCGGTGATGATGTTTTTGGCGTAATCGGGTTGCACTTCAAAAAAATCACCTTCGTCGATGGTCTTGGTGATCAATTCCAGCATGTCGTAAGGCTTATTCGGATTGGATGGAATAAGCGTATCGAGCGACATTTCAATCCGCTCAGGATCATCATAGATCGGCCGCACCGGCGATTTTTCTTTGTTGTTGAGCGGTAGAAAATCAAAAAAGCGCCGAACTTGCGCCAGCGCTTCCACATCATTTTCAAAGGCGTTGTCGGCGACGCTCGATTTCGAGGTGTGGGTCACGGCACCACCCAATTCTTCTTGGGTCACTTCTTCCGCCGTCACCGTCTTCACCACGTCGGGGCCGGTCACGAACATGTAAGACGTGTCTTTGACCATGAAGATAAAATCGGTCATCGCCGGCGAATACACCG
>JBBCIP010000376.1:0-22849 GCA_037189785.1 Alphaproteobacteria bacterium | reverse complement strand
TCTCACGACGTTGATGGCTGGATTTACGACTGTGCGTGATCTGGGTGATGCTCGCAATGTTTCTATTGCCTTACGAAATGCTATCAATCGTGGAGATGTGGTCGGACCGCGCATAGTTACGTCTGCAGCGCCTATTGCTTCTACTGGCGGTCATGGGGATCCCAGCAATGGCCTGGCGGCCGAATTGGGATTAACACCACCCACTGTGGAGGACGGTGTTATCAATAGCGCAGATCAAGCACGTCAGGCGGTGCGCCAGCGTTATAAGATTGGTGCGGACTTGATCAAAATCACTGCCACTGGCGGGGTTATGAGTTTAGCGAAAAGTGCGCAGAATGCCCAGTTTACAGCGGATGAACTGGCTGCCATCGTGGCTGCAGCGCAAGACTATGGTTTTCATGTGGCCGCCCATGCCCATGGGGCCGAAGGAATTTGGCGGGCGGTGGAAGCAGGGGTGTCGACCATTGAACACGGCACCTATCTTGATGATCGTAGCATCAAGGGGATGAAAGACCGTGGCATCTATTTGGTGCCAACATTGATGGCCGGCGCGTGGATTACTGAAAAAGCAAAGCTGGATAATTATCTGCCGGAAATCGTCCGGCCCAAAGCAGCTGCCATTGGACCGTTAATGGCAAAAACATTTAGTCGCGCGTTTAAGGCTGGTGTGCCGATCATGTTCGGTACCGACAGTGGGGTATCATCCCATGGTGACAACGCGCAGGAATTTGCTTTGATGGTAGCAGCCGGTATGCCTGCTATGGCGGCTATCAAGGCAGCTACCACAGTCCCTGCAAAATTTCTGGGGAGAGAGGATCAATATGGTGCCCTGCGCTCCGGTTTCCTGGCGGATATCATCGCTGTTCCGGGTGATCCAATCGATGATATTACGGTTTTGCAATCTGTGAATTTCGTTATGATCGGTGGAAAAATCATCAAAACGGCTGGAAACTGATAGATTGTAGTATAGATGAAAACGGTAATCCGAAAGCGTGTTGTGAAAGCCTGTTTCATCGGCGTATTCCCTTAAAAAGGCAATACGCCGATACTATGACTTTACTTGTCTATCTCCTGGCTTAATCGGTCGCGATCATATGCCAGCGGAAAAGCCTTCGTCGATGAGCATGGTCGATCCATGCATGGCGCGGGCATCGTCACTCAAAAGATAAAGAGCGAGACTCGCAATATCATCAGGGTCCGAATAAACGCGTCCGGACGGCGTGCGCGCAGTCATTGCATCCAGCATCGGTCGATGAATAGGATCGGTACGAATATCCTCATTCATCGGCGTTGCGGTATTACCGGGCGCGATAGCATTAACATTGATGCCATAGGGTGCTAGTTCAATGGCTAACGCGCGCGTCATCAGAGAAACACCTGACTTGGTTGCGCAATAGAGAGAATAGGTGCCAACCCCCATCACGGCTGCAACGGAAGACATGTTGACAATCTTGCCGCCGCCAGCTGCTTTCATATGAGGGGCAACCGCATTAATTGCGTGAAAAGGACCTTTCAAATTGATATCAATAATTCGATCGATCATCGCGTCGTCGGTCTTTCCAACAGGTGTTGGAAAATAAACACCGGCACAATTGACCAGCAGGTCGATGCGTCCTTCGCGGGCGGCCACTTGATCGGCCACTTCGTGTAATTGTGCTGCGTTGCGTACATCCGCAGCATGGCCGGAAGCTTTACCACCGGCGGACACGATGCGCTCGGCAACGCGTTGCGCTTTGTCCTGATTACTAGAGGCAACGACCGCGACGGTTGCACCCTCGGCAGCGAGACGTTCGGCGATACGCTCGCCAATGCCTTGCGATCCGCCTGTGACAATCGCAATTTTGTTTGTAAAGCGCATTATTCCTCCCATTCTGTGTTCCCATCCACACCGATACATTGTCCCGTAACATAGCGTCCTGCATCTGACGCCAGAAAGATAGCCATGGCTGCAATATCTTCTGGCTCCACCATCGTCTGCATCGAGATATAACGGAGCATTGACCGTTCATAATCTTTTGCGTCGATGTCAAGGATTGCGGCCTTCTCGCGGATAATGCGATTGATCCGTTCGCCTCGAATAGCACCTGGTAGGATCGCATTCACGCGAATTCCTGCCGTACCTAGTTCGCGAGCCAATGTCGTCGTAAGACTGAGTACGCCAGCTTTTGATACGACATAAGGTACACGGAGCGGCAATCCGACCTTGGCGCTTCCCGACGATATGTTAACGATAGCGCCGCCGCCGGCTTTTTTCATCCCCGGTACCGCACGGCGTATGCACAAAAAATGACCGGTTAGGTTGGCGGCCATTGTTTGATTCCAGTCGGCAAGCGTAACATTCTCGACCGCTGCAGTGGGGCCGGCGATGCCGACGTTATTAACAAGCACCGAAACCGGTCCGTGCTGCTTTTCTATTGCAACGAACAGGGCTTCAACATCTGCTTCGTTTGAAACGTCAGCACGGATTGCCAGGATATTTTCCGCATTCGCGCGTGTGATTGCAAGAGTGTCAACGTCGCATACCGCGACACGTGCGCCGGCGGCTTGAAAGGCTCGTGCGATGCTGAGACCTGCGCCCCCGGCGCCTGCTGTGATCAGTGTGGATTTGCCAGTCAAATTCATAAGCCGCGTCTTTCTGCTGTGGCAGCGAGATTAAGAACACCCGATTGGATTACAACGCCATAGATTGCTTCGGCACGTGTTTCACTCATTAGGCCTTCAAGAACCGCTTCCAGTACATTCTCCGGATTCCGGTCGTGGGGATTGCCATAGCCGCCTCCACCTGCGCCTGTTGAGATAATAATTTCACCCGCGCTGACTTTCACCTGCGCGCATGATGCGAGTTGTTCCTCTGTGCCGTCGCGTCGACGTAGCTTCTGATTGGCCCGACCTCCAGTTCCACCGCCGCGGGCGCCGAGTGGCGGATGGTAGTGACCGTCCGAAATATATACGACTTCCATGTCGCCACCAATTGGGCCGTATTCTACCATGATGGACTGCGCACCGACATGACGGCCGGCTCCTTCGCTGTCGGCGACAAGTTCGCGGTGTGTGACGAGAATAGGATGATAAAACTCATCCAGCTCTATGCTGTCGATACAGGATAGTCCGGCATTTCCAACATGTCCAACGGTGAGCCAAGCGTCACCATGCGCGCTGGCGGCTCCTCCGGTTAGGCCCAGGAAAACTTGATTGACATAATCACGCCCAGTGCGTGGATCGCATCCCGACAACACACCTCCTGAAGGAGGAATTACAGCCCCGACCTCTGCCATACCTGCGCCATCGGAAAGTGCCGCGAAGGCACGCTGAGTACCGTTGGCAACGCGATCAGCGATATTGGTTGTGGCAGCGGACGTGCTGGTCGGATGGCGCGGAATACCGACGACACAATTTTCACGCAATTTAACGGTCACGCGCCGAAACGAACCGGCAGTCTTGGGTACACTATGATCGATCGAATTGAATACGCCGACCAGGGCAGAGGTGCGGGCACACGCTTCTGACAGGTTAAGACCGCAGGGAAGACAGTCCGGATTGTCGGTGAGGTCGACTTCGATCTGGCCTGCTTCAGCATCCACGACTATCGTCGATCTAATCACGACACCGTCGGGCGGCGTTCCTGGAAAAGGGTCGTGTGTTGATGTTACGCTTGCGGTGCCGCTTGGCAAGACGCTGATCGCACTTGCCATTCGACTTTCCGAATAGTCGAACCATACTGTGGCGAAATCCTCAAGCATATCCCAGCCGATCTCGGCTCCAAGCGCGCGCAGTTCGCGTTCGCCGATACGCGCGGCACCTAGTGCTGCGAGATAATCGCCACGCCATTGTTCGGGTACGCGGATACGCATCTCGCACATGCGGAGAATATCGGCGACATCCTGATAGTCATGCTGTACTCTCACACAAGGAAAAATCAATGCGCCTTCGTGATATACGTCGCGCGCCTCGCCCATGTAGGTTGTTGGCATCGAATTGCCAATATCGGCCTGATGCGCTTTAGCAACGACGGTGAAGCGGTGTATGCCGCCTTCATCTATGACCGGCACGAGGATCGACTGGTCGGCGGCGTGACTGCAGCCGTGATAAGGCGAATTATGGAGGAAGGCGTCGCCGGGTTTCAGTTTTGGATGAAACGTGAGCATCGAGCGCGCCATCAAATCCGGCCCGGACAGGACATGGATCGGTAGACTATCCGCGGCGGTCAGCAAATCACCCTGGGCGGTAACGATGCAGCATGAAAAGTCTTTTGCACGGTTCAAAACGCCGGACCGCCCTGTGCGGAGCAACGTGTTTGACATCTTACGGGCGATGCCTTCAAAGCGATTGGCAATGATTGCCAACCTTGCACCGTCGAAACCAGTTTTACTCATGGGAAAACCACCAAACTGCCAGAAGGTTGACGGACATAGCGCGCGGCTGAATCGATCACGATCGTCGTAAACGGTGATTCAAGAATCGCGGGCCCCGAAAATTCGATTGCTTCGGGTAATGCATCGAGGCGACGGACCGGAGTCTCGATCGGCCCGTAGCCGGGAAAATTTACCACACGTGTCCCGTGGTCGATAGGAGCGGCAGTAGCATCAAGGCGGAATGCGCCCCGAAGTGATAGGCCGCAGCGAACGCTGGCGCGCAATGCCACAAGTTCCACGGCGGAGTCGGGATCCTGAACTGTGAAAAGTGCCTTATGCTGTTTATCGAACGCCATACGGAAGTCCATCACTGCGGCATCATCAGCGAAGCCGCGCTCAGAAACAGGTACGTCTATTTCCCACACTTGGTTTTCGTAGCGTGCTTCGGCGATAATGCTTATCTGTGTCGTTACCGAATCAGCGCCTGGTCCCTGTGCAAAGGCTTGGCATTTTTCAACCAAACGAGAAAGCACGGTGTTGATGTGTGACCAATCCGGGTTTCGTGTGTTGGCAAATGCGACTTCTGCATATTCGGCGGTTAGATCGGACAGCAGGGCCCCAGCAGCGCTGAGCGTGGCTCCGGTTTCAGGGATCAGCAGTTTTTTTACGTTCAAACGGCGCGCAATGTAAAGTGAGTTCAATCCTGCAGCGCCGCCGCCGCCGATCAGAACAGCATCGGTAGGATCGACACCCTGAGCGACAGTGATATCGACGATTGCTTGCACCATATTTTCGGTAACGACTTCGATGATGGCCGCGGCAGCTTGGGCAACGTCAAACCCCAGCGGTATTGCTACGTCGCGCTCGATTGCAGCCGTTGCTGCCGCAGCGTCGAGTGAAATTGCACCGCCGAGAAAGAAATTGGGGTCGACGAATCCAAGTGCCAACGCGGCGTCTGTCACTGTGGCACGTTGGCCGCCGCGCCCGTAACAGGCAGGTCCAGGGGTCGCGCCCGCGCTTTGTGGGCCGACATGGAGAAGTCCGCCCTCATCGACCCAAGCAATCGAACCTCCACCCGCGCCGACGCTTTTCATGTCCACCGCAGGAAAGCCGACGAGATGACCGTTACAGGGTTTGCCGATCCACATGTCACGCGTGATTGGGATGGTACCGTCGCGGATTAGACCGACATCGTAAGTTGTCCCGCCGGTGTCTGCGACGACGGCGGTCGCGGCTCCTTCTGCCCGCGCGTAATGGCGGCCTGCCATCGGTGCCACGGATGGTCCGGAATTAATGACCTGCACAGGCCTAAGTGCAACTTCATCCGCATCCAACATTCCACCGTGTGATGTGAGGATCAAGGCTCTGCCATTGAACCCAGCTTCGGCCAGACGATTTTTCAACCCTGCGATATAACGGGTCATGATCGGCTTTAAGCTGGCGTCGATTGCGGCCGAGCAAGCTCTGCGATATTCACGCGGGGTGGGGTTAAGTTGATGCCCCAGTGTCACGTGGATGTCTGGCGCATGCTCAGCAAGCAATTCGCCGACCCGTAATTCATGATCGGGGTTGACGATGGACCATAATAGGCACACGGCCACGGCCCGCACGTCCATCGCTTTAATGGCGTTGATCGCGTCAATGATAGCTGTTTCGTCCAGCGGCGTGTGGACTGTACCGTCATGTAATATACGTCCCGGCAAGCCAAAGGTGAGCGCGCGTGGAATATAGGGTTTAGGGTAGGGATCAGCGTGATTGAACGGATCGGCACGTCCGCCTTCGCGTAATGTCAGTATATCGCGATGACCCGTCGTTACGAACAGGGCGGTTTTGGCCGTGTTGCCGGTAATGATCGCATTGATCGCGTGCGTGGTGCCGTGAATGAAACTTTCCGCCCGCCCCAGAAAGGCGGCGAGGCTTTCACCATGATGGGCTGCTGCTAAAGCCAACGCGTCGAGCACGCCCTTGACGGGATCGTGTGGTACGGTGGATGCTTTGAAAAGTTTTATGGTGCCGTTTTTATCTTCAACGACAAGATCGGTGAAGGTGCCGCCGGTGTCGGTTGCAAGACGCATTAGAAATACTTTCCGATTGATGGACGGCTTGGTGAGAACGGATAGAGGCGCATTAACATAAGACCGTGTCCGCACCCTTGAGGTCGAGCATTTGCCGAGCTTCGTCCGGTGTAGCAACACCAAGGCCGAGTTCTTCGATGATACGACGGATTTTAGTTACCTGCTGCGCGCTTGATGTCGCGAGTTCTCGGCGCCCGATATAAAGGCTGTCTTCCAATCCGACGCGAACATTGCCGCCCAGCAGTGCGCATTGCGTAAGGAATGGCATTTGGTTGCGACCGGTCGCTATACAAGATAAATAATAAGCGTCACCAAATAGTTTGTCGGCGATCCGCACCATGTGCTGGAGATTTTCTAGGTCGGCACCAATGCCGCCCCGAATACCCAGTATGCACTGGACCAGGAACGGTGGTTTGATCCGTCCCTTTTCGACAAAATACGCCAAATTATAAAGGTGACCGACGTCGTAGCATTCGAATTCGAATTTTGTGCCGTTCTTATCGCCCAATTCGCTGATGATCGTATCGATCATCTTGAATGTGTTGGGATAAATCGTGTCATAGGTTTGTGCGAGATAAGGCGCTTCCCAATCGTGTTTCCAGTCGCTTCGTTGTGCGGCAAGTTCCCATGCGCCAAAGTTCATCGAGCCCATATTGAGACTCGCGACTTCCGCTCTGATGTGTTTGGCGGGTGCCATGCGATCTTCCAAAGACATGCCGATGCCGCCGCCGGTTGTAATGTTCAGCACGGCATTGGTCGCCTGCTTAATGCGGGGTAGAAAATTCATAAATAAATTCGGATCCTGGCTTGGTCGCCCAGTATCAGGATCGCGAGCGTGAAGATGAAGCATGGCTGCGCCTGCCTCTGCCGCTTCGATAGAATGTTGAGCAATCTCGTTGGCCGTGACAGGGAGATACGGCGACATTGTGGGCGTGTGTATAGAGCCCGTGATAGCGCAGGTAATGATTACCTTATTGGATTTTCGCACGTCGATCTCCGCTTGATAGTTATAATCACCGTATATATTGCTATATAAATGACTATATTCTGATAAATCAAGCTGAATCTTCGAAGATCTTGACTATTTTGACTATTGTGCTGGCGGGCGCCCCTTGCGCTTGCGGGTAGGCCGTGCGGCCTCTGCGGCTTTGATGAGTTCAATCGACCACTCGGCGTGAAATTGGTTAATTGCAGCGGCGCTGAGGCCATCACCGGCCATCACCGCCTCATGCATGCGACGATAATTGACTATGTATCTATCTACATGGGCGGTGACGTCGATCAGTTGGACCAGGTAACGGTTCCAATATGAGATACCGAGTCGCTCCAGCACTTCGTCTACGAATGGATTGCCGCCAATACTGTTTGCGACGCGGTGCCATTCGTTCAATCGTCGCATGAAATCCAGAGGACCGGTGCTGAGCGGATCTTTGCAAATTATAGCAAATTGCTGATCGAGAAGCGTTGAGTCGGCGCCGCGCGCGATCGCCTCTGCCGCAAGATTAAGACCAACCGAGGCTATAGGGGCAATCAGTGCCCACAGTTGCGCAACTTCCGCCGCCGAAAAAGGTCGCATGACGGCACCGCGATCGGGCAGCAAATCAATGACGCCGCGCCCAGCGAGGACACTCAGCGCTTCACGGACGGGTGCAGCGCTAAGATTGAGTGTGGTGGCGATGCGCGCAGCATTGACTCGCGATCCTGCGCCCAGTCGGCCAGCATCCATTTCCTCCAAAATATAGTCCAGCACGCGCTCGGTAGCGGGGACGCGGCGGTCTTGATCGGAAACCTCAATTTTTGGCGGAGAAGCTGTCATTAAATACGTCCTATCTTCGATGATTTTGCAGTTTAGCTGTTTCTCGGCACATAAAAAAGTAGCAATCAGTGGGGTTCAGGCTTGACATATGCATATTATCTACGAATATATTAGGATAAATAGCGTTATTGTGTGTTAATTTTTGGAAAATAATCGAAGATTTTGAGTGAGTCTTCTCGCTCATCACCAAGCCAGAGGGATGGTGACCCGGGCCGCTATGGGGCCGCTTGCATACAACTCAATAAGGGATAAGGAACCATAATGACAAAGGGGAACATAATGAAATTATCGACACCGCGTTTTTTGCAAAAAATCATGCTCATAAGTGTTTCTGGTGTTGCGCTTTCGGTACTCGCACCAGGAGCTTCGGCGCAGCAGTCTGCGCCGGAAGGTGGTCCTGGGCTCGCCCTTGATGAAATCGTCGTCACAGCCACCAAGACGGGTGAAACAGCGTTGCAACGGACTCCGTTGGCCATATCGGCATTTGATGGATCAGAGCTGTTGCGTTCGAAAATAGAAAATGTCAAAGATCTTTTGCAGTTGACGCCCAACGTTGCTGTTCCGCAGAACAATGTGTTCGCGCAAATTTACATCCGTGGCGTAGGCTCCAACAACGTGTTCAACGGATCCGATGCAAGTTCTACTGTTCAAGTCGACGGCGTCTATTATTCGCGGCCCTACAGCCAGTTCAGCGACTTTCTCGATGTTGAGCGGGTGGAGGTGCTGCGTGGGCCGCAAGGGACACTTTATGGGCGGAACTCGATCGGTGGTACGATGAATGTTATTTCGCGGCGTCCAACCGAAGATCTGTCAGCGCGGGCTTCTGTTCTTTATGGAAACTACAATGCTTTTCAAGCGCGTGGAGCCGTGAGTGGTGCTCTTGTGCCGGATCTAATTTCTGCGAGTCTGGCCGCAAACTATTCGCGGCATGATCCATGGCGCGAAAACGTGGCTCCAACTGGGAACGATATCCAAAGCGAGGATCGATATTCCTTCCGGGGGCAACTGCTTATTACGCCTGGTTCAGGCATAGAGGCGATGACTCGCTTCGATTACGCCAAAGATACATCGGTTCCTATGGGGTATGCAAAGATCCTGCAGCCTTATAATGCCGTGACCGATTCAATCCTGGATGATTATAAAAAGGTTGCCCTTGATGCAGCTATGAATGGTAAAGTACTAGGATACGGTGTATCCGAAGATATCATGATACCGCTCGGTGATACCACTCAGCTCAGATCGATCACGGCTTTCCGCTGGGCCGAAGTCAGTACGCTTACTGATGTTGACTCTACAGACAGAAATATAACTGTGACTCTGACAGGTGAGAAACAACGCCAGTTCAGTCAGGAATTCAATCTTTCCGGCGAAATTGGTGCCCTGACCTATGTTGCGGGTTTGTATTATTTCCACGAAAACGTGCAGACCAATCAGATTATTAATGCAAATGTTCCCAGAACGTTTACCGCCATTCTTCCAGAAGGCAGCACGGATTCCAGAGCCGGATTTGTTCAGGGCACCTATAATCTGACCGATAGCCTGAGCCTAACCGCCGGCCTTCGCTATACCGATGAAAAGAAAATATTCTATGGGAATATCCGTTCCTATAGTCAGGACACCGGGTTACCGACAAACGACCACGTACTATACAGAGGCGTCGGTAAATATAATGCGCTGACCCCAAAATTCGGTGTGCAATATCAAGCAAACACCAATGTGATGCTCTATGCCTCGGCGACCCGCGGCTACAAGAGCGGTGGTTTCAATACATCTTCGCGCAATGTCGAGACAGCGATTTTTGGCTTCAAGCCAGAGAGCCTTTGGGCTTATGAGGCGGGTATCAAGTCTGAATTCCTCGACCGGCAGGTTCGCCTTAATCTCTCAGCCTTTCACTATGACTACAAAGATTTGCAAGTGCAGGCATTCATCAGACCAGCTGTAACCGACATTAGCAACGCCGCCACAGCGAAAGTTGACGGTCTTGAGCTGGAACTGACCGTGTTGCCGATAGAGAACTTTCGCTTGCAAGCCAATCTTTCCTACCTGGATGCACGCTACGACGTCTATACAGGGGCGAGCGGGCCTGGCGGAGTGGTCACCGATGCCAGCGGGAACAGGTTGAATGCATCGCCGAAGTATAGCGGTAATCTGGTGGCGCAATATGATCTGGAACTTTCCGATGGAGCAAGATTGTCCCTACGTGGAGAGACGTTCTATCAATCACGAACATTCTTCGTTGCCAGCAATGTTCTCTCACAAAGCCAGTCTGGCTATGCGCTCGTGAATGCAAGTTTGGTCTATACGACAGAAGACGGCCGCTGGGATATTGGTGTTTACGGTAAGAACCTTACCGATAAACAGTATGTCACGGCCACCGCCACGATCTCGCCGGTCGTGTCTGGACGGCCGGGTGATCCGCGCACGTTTGGTGTGAGAGCTGCTTTCCGCTACTAAAGGAATCCAATGATGATCGACGGCCTTTGTGATTCTGTTTTTGACCGCGTCAAACAAGCCTTTGCTGCGAACTTTTCCGATCGGGGGGAGATTGGGGCGGCAGTGTGTGTTTACGCGGGCGGTCACAAGGTTGTCGATCTGTGGGGTGGGTATCGAGATGCGGAGCGAATACGCCCTTGGTCTAGAGACACGCTTGTTTGCATGATGTCTGTGGGCAAAGGGATGGCGGCATTGTGTGTGCACCGGTTGATTGAGCAGGGGCGGGTCGGGTTGGATCAGCCGGTTGCACGCTATTGGCCTGAATTTGGACAAGCAGGCAAGAGCAATGTATTGGTCGAACATGTTTTAAGCTCGACCTCCGGCGTACTATTTGCCGACAGCGCGCCGCCCGGTTCGGTCATGGATTGGGACGCGATGGTAACCGCAATTGCGCGTCAACCGACCGAATGGGAGCCCGGCACGAAGGGAGCCTATCAGTCCATGACAATGGGTTTTATGCTCGGCGAACTCGTCCGCCGTGTCGATGGTCGCGCTATCGAGCACTATTTTCAGGAAGAGATCGCCGCGCCGCTTGGCGCTGAATACGGTTGGGGGCTTGATGCAGCGCAGATAGCGCGAACCGCCGACATTATTGGCAATCAGGCGCATGACACTGTCAGGGCTTTTGCTGACCCGTCAACCATGCTTGGTCGGGCTTGGCACATGCGGCCGGTTGGACCTCAATTCTACAACACAGATGCATTTCGCATGGGGGTTCTTCCTTCTTCCAATGGCCATGGCACTGCGGCCGGAGTGGCTTCTATATATGCCGCAATCCTGCAGGATGATGTGCTTGTTTCCGCCGCGACGCGCGAGCGGATGCGGCAGTTAAGCTGGGATAGTCAATGTGGAATGACCGGCCGCCCTTATCGTTATGGTATGGGATTTTTTCTAAATAAAAAACCGTTGGTGCCGATGGGAACCAATCCTCGTGCGTTCGGCCATCCCGGTGCGGGTGGAGCGTTAGCTTTTGCAGATCCGGAAGCCGGTATCGCCTTTGCATACTCTCCGAACTATATGTGTGAGGGAGCAGGTTCAGGGGAACGCTGCACCGCGTTAGTGGATGCGTTGTTCACATGATAACGCGTGAGGATCGGGCAGAATTGATTGTGGAAGTGCCAGGGAAGACGCAACCGCCAAATGCGCGCCCCGCGATGAATGTATCGTGGGCCTATGCCTGGTATGTTGCCGCACTTTTAAGTATGGCGCATCTTGTATCCTTTATTGACCGTTTCGTGATGGGGCTGTTGGTTCAGCCGATCCGGGAAACGCTCAATTTAAGCGACAGTCAAATAGGGCTTTTACAAGGATCGGCATTTGCGCTTCTTTATGCGGTTGCTGGCATTCCTTTGGGTCGTCTGGCCGATGTTCGCAGCCGTCGCGTATTGATCGCTTGCGGTATGGTGGTCTGGAGTTTTGCCACCATGGCTTGTGCCTTTGCAGACGGCTTCTGGGGGTTGTTTGGTGCTCGATTGCTGGTCGGGGTGGGAGAGGCTGCACTGGTGCCGGCAGCGATGTCGCTGCTGGCCGCCTATTTTGCCCGGGAACATCTTGGACGCGCCATTTCCCTATTCACCACGGGTGCGTCGCTGGGTAAGACAACAGCGCTCATCGGTGGCGCGGCACTCCTCACGCTATTTGCTTCTCGGGGCTTTACAATTGGTGGGTACGTCTTGTTACCGTGGCAAGGTGTGTTTGTCACGGCGGGTGTCCTAGGTCTTATTCTGGCGCCGCTGATGTTGACGATCACTGAACCATCACGGCCGCCACGCACCGACGATCAAGGCACGAAATTGCGTGATGCCTTACAATACATTCAACGCAATACAAAACCATTTGTACTTCACACTCTTGCAGCCAGTTGTGTGATCCTGCTGGTGCAGGCATTCGGGGCGTGGGCACCGGCCTATTTCGCGCGTGTGCGAGGCTATTCTGTCGTTGATGCGGGGTATGTTGTCGGCTTTATTACATTGGTGACGGGGCCAGCCGGAGGGTTGTCGGGCGGTTGGGCGATTGATCGTCTGAACCGCGCCGGCATCCGCGAAGCCGCTCTGACTGTCATCATCATGGGGCTTTCTTTGGCATTGCCGATGGTGGCGTTGCTCGTTCTGTTGCCGGATGGCATCGGGCCGCTGATTGCTTTCGCCGTTTTCATGTTCGCCATCTCGGCAACTGTTGCCCCTTGTTTGGCAGGGTTGCAGGTAATCACTCCGTCGTTCTACAGGGGGACGGTGACTTCGGTTTATATGTGCGTGATCACGCTTACGGCTGTTGGCTTAGGACCGCTTTTGGTTGGTATGACAAGCGATTATCTTGCGGCGAGTGGAGGATCTTTGGGGATTGCCTTGGGCACTGTGACCGGCATCGTCGGTATGATCGGGATTTTTTCCGCACTAGCGGGGCGAAAACCGGTGCGTCAACTCGTTGCCACAATCGAAAATTGAGGTGCTGACAATTAGACAGAAAAAATGAGGACCTTGTCACTTGCCGATCATGTCGCCGGCTAGCGCTTTTGGCATGTTAGATTGGGTGACGGCGTTGTCGAATATTACTTTTTTATTCTGAAATCTGGCAATACAGGGCAATGCTGTAATATCTAGTCTGTGCTCAGAGGGAGAAGGCCGCGATCTATATGCAATTTTATAAGCGCTACAAGGCTTGGATGTTAGAATCGTTTTCTTTAAACATGTTTATACTTACGACGCTAAAATTTTGCGGAGCGCTAGGATTGTTGTCTTCAAACCACGACGACCGCCCAGCATACGCTCTACCAGTAATGCACCCTCAAGCGTTGCTAAAATAAGTCTTGCTGCTTCCTTTGCGCTGAGATTTGTAGAGACAGTTCCCTTCACCAGTCCCTCACGGTAGATATCCATGAGCCAGGTGGTATGCTGTTCAAAAAACGCAGTCGTTCTGATCTTCAGAGAATCCGGGACCACGTCGAGTTCTGCAGCAAGTGCTGCACACAGACAGCCCAATCCGCGATCAATTCCCGCCAAGTAAAGCTGCGCATAAGACTCGATACGATCTAGCGCATGAATATCTTGTATCTTAATCCGTGTTAGCTCTCGTTCGTAGCGAAGTTTGTACTCATCTAGTACAGCGATAACGAGCTCTTCTTTTGTGGGGTAATGGTAATGAATGCTCGCTTTCCGTATCCCGATTACGTCTGATAGATCAGCATAGCTGAAGCCGGAATAGCCTCGACTGCGAATGAGGCTTTCCGCTTCCTCTAGAAGTGCAAGTTTCGTATCATGAGCAACCGGTCGTGACATATATTATTTATATATACTATTTAGCTGAAATACACGTAAGTTTAGAGTGGAGCTGAATAGCATTGGCTACATTCCAGCGATTTGGCGAAGTTTTGGTAACGATTTCATGGATCTGCTCGAACTGTTCAGGCGTCCCATTGCCTTCGATTATGACTTCATAGTCGAGAGTATCATAGCCGGGTTTAACAGAGTCATCTAGTCCTAGAAAACCACGCAGGTCAAGGTTGCCTGAAGCATGAATCTTCAAAGATTTTATTTCCACCCCCATCATTGCCGCAGTGGCTACATAGCCGACAGTCATGCAGGCATTCATAGCTGCCAAAAGCAGTTCTTGGGGGTTGGGTGCAGTATTATTGCCAAGGAGTTCCGGTGGTTCGTCAGCCGGAATCTCAAAATTTTTCGTTAACTTGCGCCCAGCCATTGTCCAGCCATTAACTGTAGTCAGCGAACGCGTGCCGCCTTCCCAATCGGTGGTAACAGCAAATCCTACAATGCCGGATGAGGCATCGTTTCTTACCTTTTGAGCGAAGCCGCTAAGATTGGTGGTACTGATGCCATTTACGGTGTTTTGGGCCATTTTCATCTCCATTATTTACCTACCTATTAGTAGGTTTATTTTTATGATGCGTCAACATGTCTTTTATTTCACCGGCTTCACAGCCGATTAGAAATGTGTTGGTTTTCTTTTGAATGTCTTTGATGGTCGCATCGGGAGGATGCGGCTCAACATTGTTCGAGAGCATCAATAATTTGATTTTAGGCAATGAGCATGTCGGTTTTTTTGGTCATCATGATGCACTGTCAATTGCCTAATCAGTCGAGTGATGCCAAATCAGAGCCTTTTTCCAGTCACGTTCCACGTATCGACATGGTCTTCTGCTCTGACTAGTTTGTCTGTTTCATAGGCTGTGTATTGGAACAATTGCGACGTTCTCTATGAGTTATAGATCGTGCTTCACAAAAACCCCACCTTTTATGATGATCGGGATGTTCTTATCGGAATTCCGTAATAGCCCCAAATTCTTTAATGGATCTCCGCGGACCAACAGCAAGTCGGCATAAGCATCTGGTTTAATACAACCAAGTTCCCCACTTTTTTGGATAATTTCAGCGTTAACAGATGTTGCAGATCGTAAAATATCGATCGGCCGATTGACAGCGCTGCGCAGCTCCAGCTCACCGCCTTGAAGTGGGTGAAAATCATGGCCGAGCAAATCCGCACCAAGTCCGAGTTTGACACCGGCGCGGCTGCACGCATCAAGAGCGTCCAACATACTGTGGCCGACGCTTTTGATTTTATCGATGGCCATCGGCGGAAGGCCGAGACTCGGGCCATGTTTTTGCAGAACGTCGACCACAGATAGCGTCGGCACCACATAGACCTCTTTTTGAGCCAGATATTGTGCTGTTTCGCTGCCAATGAAGGTGCCATGCTCGATGGTACGAACTCCATAATCGGCACACCGTTTGGCGCCTTCGTCGGTATGACAATGGGCCATGACATAGGTGCGCCGGGTTGAGGCTTCATAAACGGCGGCGCGAATTTCATCTTCGGTGAATTGCGGCATCCACATGGGATCGGTAGGGGAGACGCCACCACCCGACACGAAAATTTTGATCTGATGCGCGCCTTTACGCAGTTCCTCGCGCACGGCGGCGCGCATGGCATCGGCGCCATCGGCGACCCGCGATATGGAGCCCGAATAACTGCCACAGGCACACGGGTCGACATGATCGGCCGGTCGTATATCGCCATGGCCTCCGGTTTGTGATAAGGCTTTGCCGGAGAAGAAGAAGCGGGGCCCTTGGATCAATCCCTGTTCGATCGCGAGCCACAGCCCAATATCGCCCCCGGCCGCATCACGCACGGTTGTGAACCCTCGTTTCAACGAACCTTCGAGGATGCGTATGGCGTGACTCGTCATCAGCGCTGGTGGCATGTGGTCATTGGCAAGAATGTTGAAACTCGGCGTATAGGCATGAAAATGAGCATCGATCATGCCAGGCATCAGAAAATTCCCCTGGCAATCGATCTCGACGGTATTTTCCATATAGCTCGGCCGTTCGGTCAGCTCTTTTATCCTATCATTTTCGATAATGACGTTTGTGCCTTCCAGAATATCTTCGGAAAAGCCGTCAAAAATACGAGCATTTTTTAAGACGGTGATCATAAGGCGTCTCCGTTAGGTTAGGTCATGATTTTGTTTGAGAGCTGTCGTATGCTCATTCTGTGTTGAGCGAGATGCTCTGCGTGAAAGATTATCAATTTTCCAGGCCACCGGACCCATCAGTACCAAGCAAAGCAGATGGCAGATCATACCGATCCACAAAAGTGTATTGTAACCTCCGCTACTGATGAGGAGCCCGGCTAGAGCAGGCCCGGCGGTAAAGCCGAAGTTCTGCAAAGTATAATTTAAGCTTGCAAGACGGCCTTTTGGATCGAGTTCGGCCATAACTCCCATCATGTATGGGAAAAAGACCAGCCAGGCCGCCATATAAGCTTGGACGGCAAAAGCATAGACAAAAGTTGAACCGGGGCTGAGGAGTGCCAAGGATAAAAGACAGCCAGCCATGAGCAGAAGCGCACAGGCAATTGGAATGGCGCGCCCCCACAGAATGCCCAAAAGCAAGGGGATAAGTGCGCCAAGTGCTCCCCAAACTTGCGATCCGGCCAATATACTAGAAACGGTGGCGGCGCTTAGCCCCCTTTCAAGCCCCAATTGATTGACGAACGGCCAAAACCCACCGACGGCCAGATAAAATAGGATTACTCCGCCCACTGCCGCAAACGTTGACGGGGTTAACAACCCTGGCGACGAGGAAGGATATATAGACTGCTTCACGCTAGCGGGTGCCGTACGGGGAAACCACGCATTACACAAAAGGCCGGGGAGCGTCATAGTGGCAATAAGCAAGAAGATGCCCTGAGCGCCGGCTATGTCCATAAGCCATGGTGAAAGCAGGAAACCACCGGCGGATAGCAAAAGAGTCATCACGGTAAAGCCGCCAAAAACCCGGTCCGGCGCTGCCATCCCGGCGATAGTCGCCGCCATGATGCCCGACGCGAGCCCAGCACCCAATCCGGTCAGAAATCGAAGGGCAAGCAACGGGGCGTAAGACGGCAAAAATAAGCATAGAAGATTGCTGGCGCAGACCATAAACAATCCGGTAAAGGCTATGGTTCGACGATTCATCTTCCGCACAAAGAAAGCAACAATGATCGTTCCGAGCATGGCGCCGAACATTTCGGTGGCGGTGACGTATCCGGCCTGCTCGGTGCTAAGTGTCATGACAGTCATATAGACTGTCAGCAGAATAGGCTTGAGACCGATAACCATTACCGCGCCCATGCCGGTCAGCGCCACCGCCCAGAATCTAGAATTCATGTGTCATCTCAACTCTAGTTCCTAAGCAGTGATGCTGTGCCGGTCACGAATGAGGTCGGTCACGAATGAAGCTGGGAGTAGCAGTTTAGGCGTCCGCGAAAGCGTGGGGGTAATGGGCCCGTGCTTCCGCTTCGCTGACATAGCCAAGCTTGATATCCGCTCTGACAGCTTCCGGAGCGCGATCGGATGGAGATCCGAAGCCACCCCCTCCGCCACAGCGGATCTGCACAACGGAACCTGCAGGAACGGGAAGTCCCGTTACCTTTTTGATTTCTTGCTCACTTCCATCTGGGTGGCTGAGAATAAATTTATTCGGCATGCCTGACAGGCCACCTGCCTGCCCCCAGGACGGTACTTTGGTACGTTCGACAATCGAAATGAGCTCGACGTCTTTCAGAAATCTCCAGTGAAGATTCCAACCAAGACCACCGCGATGTTTGCCGGGGCCACCGGAGTCCGTCACATATTCCCAACGCTCAAACACGACAACGGGCCACTTCGTTTCTTGAAGTTCGACGGCCGGTACTTTTGATTGAGCAAGAGAGGGAACAAACATTGTCGCGCCGTCACTTTTGTAATGGGCGCCTTGTCCGACCGGCAGAGAGCAGCCGCCATAGAACTGTTCGTTTCGGTCATCGTCATGCCCCCAATATTGAACACCGCAGATGTCGCCAGCACTACCGGATGGGACTTGCCCCGGGAGGGCTCTGGACAAGGCCTCGAAAATTGCTTCTTGAGCAGACATCAAGGGCCAGCCATACATATAACAGGGTTGCGGCTGCACGGGATGAAACATGGAGCCTGGTCGGGTAATGATTTCCATCGGCCTGAAGTGACCTTCATTGGGCGTTTCACTATCGCCTGCCAGCATGGCGACGGCAATCCGGCATCCTGATACTGTTGATGGAAGGGGGCAATTCAGTGGTCCCTTCTGTGCGTCAGGGGCATCGGAGAAATCGAAGCGGATTGTTGAGCCGTCGATTTCTACAGCAATTTCGAAAGAAATAGGATCATCGTTCAAACCGTCGTTATCCAGATGCCCGGTTGCAACATAGCGTCCGTCAGGAATTTGTTCGATAAAGCTACGCACGACGGCTTCACCGTGTTCATACATTCGTTCAACACAATCTCGGAATACCGGCAAGCCGAATCTTTCAACCACTCGGACCAGTTCTTCGGCGCCGATGCGGCAGCTTGCAACCTGAGCCAAAAGATCGCCTTTTACTGGACGCGGTATGCGGCTGTTGGCGACGACGATGGCCATGATATCCTCGACAAGCTCTCCCCGACGATAAAGTTTGACACCGGGAAAGACTACACCTTCTTGAAAGACATCGGTGGTATCGGTGCAATAGGAATTTTTCGCGCCAACATCAAGCCAGTGGGCTTTGTTGGTGGCATACCCGATCAATTCACCATCGGGCATGAATATGGGCATGACGACGGCACCGTCTTGGGCATGAGAGCCCGTGCCATAGGGCATGTTATAAAGAATGACATCGCCGGGTTCCAGGTTCTGCTCACCGCCGACACTGGCGACTGCGGCTTCGACGCAAAAATTCATGGTGCCCATGAACGCAGGAAGGGTCGGGGCCTGGGATAGCATTCGGGCTTCGCGATCATAAAGTGCAACGGCAAAATCTTGGGCTTCGTAAATGATCGGCGAATACGCCGTGCGCACCAAAACGCGCTTCATTTGATTGGCAGCGGAGTTGAGCGAGTGCCTGACCACCTGAGTGGTGACCGGATCGGCACGGTCGGCTTGACCGGTCGCGGATTTCCGATCATGGGGCCGATACACGGCTTTATTAGCGGCAAAATGCGTGTTCATTATTTGTCTCCTTGATGCCGTAATACGAGGCAGCCGTTGTCATCGATACCGAACGAAAAATCGGCGTCCACATAGGTCGTGGTGGTCGGCTCGTATATGATCGCCGGTCCTTGGTATTGTTTGCCGGGTTCTAAGTCGCCACGATGAAAAGTCGAGAATACGCAGCGTTTGTTCAATGCGAAGGAGAAAGCGTCGATCTCAGTATTCTTGGTGTCCGCTGTGGGATAGGAAAAACTTTCTGATCGCCGTGGTAAAGCACGCCGCCGTGACGCCCGGATGGATACCAATTGAATTCTATCGTTCAGATCTATGCCGAAATTCCGCTGATAAGCGTCGCGAAATTTATGGCTTATATTTTCGATCGAATTTAAAATACCATCATCCGTGTAATCCACTGTGATCGTTAGCGTATGTTCCTGACCGTCGAAGCGAAGATCCAGTGAAATCTCGCGGGAATCCTGAAGTGCCTCATTCATATCGCTTTCGGTTTTATTCAAGTCAGCGAACAGGTCGGCGAGGATTGCGTTGATCTGAGGAATAGCGTGATCATCAAGCGGCATGACCTTCGTCCGGGCCCGACTGCGGAGGAGGTCGGCACCAAGCAGCCCCCAGGCCGAGAAGTTACCGGCATGGGGCGGCACGATGATATTCTGCACGCCGAGCTCGCGGGCCAGCTGTGTTGCCATCATGGGACCGGCGCCGCCGAAGGCAAGGATTTTGAATTCACGCGGATCTATACCTTGTTCTATGGTCAATTCACGAATGGTGTTGGCCATATGACTACCGACGATGACGATGATCCCTTTGGCAGTCTCATCCAGAGAATAAGACAAAGATTGCGCAAGCGGTGTCAGTGCTTGGGCGGCTTTGTCGCGATCGAGTGCTAAGCCCGAAGCTAAGGCACCGTGTCCCAACATGCCTAGGAAAAATCCAGCATCTGTCACTGTGGTTTGTGTGCCGCCTCGCCCGTAGCATGCAGGCCCTGGTGACGCACCGGCGCTTTGCGGGCCCACAGCCAAAAGTCCGCCCTTGTCGATCCGGGCCAGAGAACCACCGCCCGCGCCAATCGACCGCACATCGACCCAGGATGTCTGTACGGGCATCCCTGCAACATTGCCTTGATGAAGCAATTGGGGGCGGCCATCGATAATCAGGCAGGTATCAAAGCTGGTGCCACCGACATCGGCGGTGATGAGATGATCAATCTTGAAACGGCGAGCAAACTCCCCAGCACCTTCCGCGCCCGCGACAGGGCCGGACATGATCGTTTCGAATGGCCGTTCTTGAGCTTCAGCGAACGTCATCGATCCGCTCCCTGACCGTGTCATCAGACAGGTCCCGTTGAAGCCTCCGGATTGAAGTTCATCATCGATATGCTGAATATATCCCGACATCCTGGTGCGTACAAAGGCGTCAATGGCGGTGGTGCTGGCGCGTTCGTAATCGCGGTATTCTCCAGACACCCGATGCGACAAGGAAATGGCCCCAGTAAACCCAGCCTTACGTAAAATTGCTTCTGCTTGCAGTTCATGGGCCGGATTAGCATAAGCGTGAAGAAAAACGACAGCAATACTGGTGACGTTTGCCTCTTTCAATACGTCGTAGGCGGCAAGGACATCTTCTTCATGAAGCGGTAGCAGCTCCTTGCCTTCGAAATTCATGCGTTGGCGCACCGGGCGACGCAGATCTCGGGACACCAGTGGCGACTCTGGCACCCAAAAAAGATTGTACATGTCGCGCGAACCACGACCAATTTCGAGCACGTCGCGGAACCCATCCGTACATAACATGCCGACAACAGCGCCGCGACGTTCCAGCAATGCATTTAAGCCGACCGTTGTGCCATGTAAAAAATATGATGCCCGCTGCAGAACGCTATCCGGCACCACTTCTTTCACGGCATGGATGCAGCCTTTTTCCGGGCTGGCCGGAGTGGTGGGCACTTTGCCCACCACCACCTCACCGCTCTCGTCATCATAATAGACGAGATCCGTGAAGGTACCGCCGATATCAACACCTATTCTCGAACTCACAACATATCTCCTCTTTATTTGTACGATCTAATACATGCACGGCTGTATGCCTGCGGTTCATCGCGCATGTAATGTGTATCTCTGTTTTATAGTCGTGCCCGGACTTCGATCCCGAAGCGACGAGGCAAATTTTGGAAAAACTGATGAGAACCAGGACCACCGGCGTTTGCGCCAAAGAAGGTCGGCATCCGCTCATCAGTCAGATTGCGGACAAAGCCAGCGATGGCCCAATGTTCGCTTTCTATTGTTAGGCTAGCGTTTACGAAGTCCGTCGTGGGGAAGCGGAAGTCGCCGAATTGGTCGTAATAAATCGGTCCACGCCGTTCATATTCAACTCGTGGCTTGAGTGATAAGCTATCGGCCAAGGGGATCTCGTATTGGGCGGAAAGATTAATAGTATAGCGGTGCGCATTGGGAGACGGTGCACCGTTAAGACCGAATACCCCGCCATCTTTGATCGTGCCATCGGCAATACCCAAACTGCCTCGAATATCGAGGCCGTCTATAGGTCGCAGTGATGCTTCAAGTTCTGCGCCTTTGATCTTCGTTTTGGGTAAAGTTAATACGATACGGGCTGTGTTGACGACATCTATGAAATAGAATTGTTGATTTTTGAATGAAGTATGAAAAACAGCGCCATTCAGGCTCATGCGTCCGCCAAGCAAGGTGCTTTTAAAGCCAAGCTCGAAATTGGTCGCCGTTTCCTTATCGAACAAGCGATCTGTCAAACCGACCGCAATCGTATCAGCCAAGGAATTGAAGCCGCCGCTGCGAAATCCTTGTCCGGCTGATACGTAGGCCGTCAGATCGTCGGTCCAGAAGTAAGAAATAGATCCCCGTGGCTGAAAAGCTGTAAAGCTTTTTTCGATATAAGATCCTAGCGCATTGAGATCTTCGGACTCGCGTTTGTCTTCGTCGTAACGGAGCGAGATAGCGATTTCGACTTTTTCAATTGGTTTATAAGTTCCCTCGCCGAATACAGCCCAGGCTTTGCTTAAATCACGCTGGTCGCTGTCAACGAAAAATGGTCCTTCTAAGGGTAATGGCCCCATTCCGACTTGTAAAATATTACTTGTCTTGCGGTGCTGGTAAAAAGCGCCTGCAATCCAATTGAATTTTCCACCTGTCGGGGACATAAAATAAAAATTGCTATTCCAGGAATTTACGTCGACCCAATTTGCAAAGAAAACAGGTTGTATGATTGGGCCAAAATCTGTATCGCCTGGGGAGTAGGATTCGCTTTTCTGAAAGCTCGACGCTGAAACAAGCGTACCAAAATCAGTTTTCCATTCAACTTTGAGTGATGATTCTAAAAGATTGCGATCATCGAACTGCTTGAAATCGCGTGGTAAGTCGTTGGGAAAATTCTTACCGTAATTCAAGAAGGGATCGGCGTTGGTGGAAAAATTGATCAAACTCGCATAATTCGTGCCGTCTAAATAATTGAGCTTGGCGTCTATGGTTAAAGAATCTGTGGGTGTGAAACGGACTTGACCGCGGAGGGTCGTTTCTTCTGAAAAGTCGGCATAACCACCAGCCAGGGAGTTGGTGAGAAAACCGCGGCGGTCTGCATAACTGGCGGATAGGC
>JBBCIP010000375.1:0-3561 GCA_037189785.1 Alphaproteobacteria bacterium | reverse complement strand
GGATGATCGGCATCGTGTGCGTTATAGAGCGCGTCTAAATCTGAAAGCCAAAATCAGCGACTGGGTGAATGTTGGGTTCAGTCTGGCGTCGGGCGATGATAACGGCCCGATTTCCACCAACAAGACGCTTGGTGACTATATGAGGAAAGATGCTATCTGGCTGGATCGCGCGTATGTTGAGCTCACACCTATTGAAGGTCTTAAGTTGACGGGCGGTCGGATGCCCAACCCGTTCTTTTCGACGGATTTGGTCTGGGATGGGGATTTGAACTTTGAAGGTGTGGCTGTCAGTGGATCGCATGACTTCGACTATGGATCGGGCGCCACAATCTTTGCAACGGCTGGCGCTTTTCCTTTGCAGGAAAGCTCAATCAATCCTGATCGTTGGCTTTTTGCCGGTCAGATTGGTGGTACGGTCCCCGTTGGTGATGTCTCAATCAAGCTCGGCGCAGCTTATTACGATTATCACAACATCCAGAGTTTAAAAAATCCCCCAGCGGGCTCCAAGTTAAATGATTACAGCAAGCCACTATTGCTGGGTCAGGGGAACTCGGTCTTTAATATGCGGACCGATGGGCTGACAACGCTTGCTGGTCTCGCGTCGGATTTCCGTCTTCTCAACCTGACCGGTCAAGTGGACTATAAATTCGGAGAAGATAAGATCGTTCGCTTTACCGGTGACTTTGTTAAAAACCTCGGTATGGATAAAGCGGAAATTGATGCACTCCGTGGTGAACCGGGGGTTGAGCCCGGTGACATCGGTTGGCAAGCCAAGCTTTATGTCGGCAGCAAGCGTATCAAACAACTCCACGATTGGAGTGTGGAAGTTGCCTATAAGCGCCTTGAAACCGATGCTGTTCTGGATGCCTTCACAGATTCCGACTTTGGTGCCTATGGCGGCACGGATCTTAAAGGCTACACAATCGAAGGCACGTATGGTCTGGCGAACAATACGTGGATCGCGCTGAAGTGGCTTTCAAGCGATTCGATCAGCAGACCGCCTTTCAGTGCAGACGTCCTGCTTCTTGATCTCAATACACGGTTTTGATGGGGTGTGTTATGAAAGCAGGATTTAAAACAACTCTTATTTATTCATCATTATTCGCTGTTCTATCGTCTATGCCCAATGTGGCAGTGGCGCAAACAAGCGAAGCAGAAGCTTTGCGCATCACCCAAATGCAGTTACGTCAAAGTGAGCAAGAGCGTAATGCGTTACGGGCAGAACTTGCACGACTGCAAGAACAGCTGAATGTGCAAACGTCAGAACTTGATGCTGCGCGTCAGCAAGCCACAGTAAATTCTGCTCCAAAAGGTCCATCGCAGAATGAGAAGGCTCTTCAGGCGAGATTAAGCAAGGTTTCCAGCAGCTCAAAAGAAATGGAGCAGGAACTGGAAGCATTAAGATCGGAGCGCACGCGTCATGTTCAGGCTGTTGAGAACATGAAAGTAATGCTTGGAAATACGAAGCGCGTTTCAGATCAACGCAATGAACTTCTGGATCTATGCCGTGTGCGAAACGAAGAACTTTACAAAGTGGGTCATCAGATCATTGATCTGGCGGGAGATTCTGATGGACGCGGTGTTCTCAGAAATGAGCCTGTTTTGCAGCTTAGCAAAGTAAAGCTCGAAAATACCCTTCAAGATTTTGAAGTGCGGCTACGCGAGCAAAGAATATACGAAGATACTCTTCCTCCAAGTGTGGAGAAAGAAATGCTGGAAAGCCAGCAACGTAAAGGAAGTGATCCTGCATCGCACTAAGTCTTATGACGACTAGTTTCTGGTGTGAGCAGATAGTTTTTTGAACCGGCAGTTGTCGGCCTTAATAGTATGAATTTATGAGCGGAGAAGGTCATGTCTCGTCAATCCTCTGGTTATCGTAGTGGCCGCATCAGTCAGGCCCGGCGCTATTTACGCTATCTACCTGTCATGGCCTTGGCTGCTGCAGGAGGATTGCTCGCGACATCGGTTGAAGCCAATGCTCAGGCTTTTGGTTCGATGGTAGCTCTTCAAAACGGTATGGTGCAGCTGCCGAACGGTACAATGTCAAAATGGACCGGCGCCAATCGACCCACGATCGGCACGGATGCCGATGGCCGGCCTTTGATGAGCATTCTACAAACAGAGCAGAAAGCGTTGCTGGACTGGGAGAAGTTTGAGCTCCAGGCCAATGAGATTTTAGAATTTCAACAACAACGTGCTGACTGGATTGCAGTCAATCGTGTTCATTCCACCTCTGCCAGTAAAATTGAAGGTGAGATCCGCGCGACAGGCCGGGTATTCATCCTAAATGACAACGGCGTCCTCATGGGGAAAGACGCTAAAATTAATACGCGTCAGTTGGTGACGGGCCGTGGTGTATCTGACGTTATGATTGACGGCGCGACCACGACTATTGTGCAAAGTAAAGACAAGGCGGTTCTGGACTGGAGCGACTTAAGCAGCCAAGCTGGTGAAGTGCTTCGAATTCAGCAGGAAAAAAAGGAATGGGCAATCCTTAATCGCTCGCAGCTTACTGGAAAAGCGACAGAGCTTAAAGGAGATATCAAAGCCGATGGTCATGTGATCCTGATCGCCCGCGAAGGTCTGGCCATCGATGGTAAGGTAGAGGCGCAACAGGTTATCGCGTCATCGCTTGATATGCGGGATGAAAAGTTCCTTGGCATCGGACCGTATCAATATAGTGGCGGTGGTTTGATCTCAAACGCGGAAGATTACAACGGTCGGTATGATCCGACGTTCAGCAACAGCTGGCTTTATATCCGCACAACTGGCAGCAATTCAAATCCATTCCTCAGCATGATGGATGCTCCGCCACCATCTTCAGATCCGAACGATCCGTTACGCTATGTGGTCACGGTTGGACGTGATGGTGTCATTAGTACGGGTAGCTACGGCAAGGTCATGTTGTTCGGACCCAATGTTAATAACAAGGGTACGATTAATGTTCAGGATGAAGGCCAAGTCATTTTGGCGGCAGGCGACAATATCTATCTGAATTCTGACGCCAACAAAAATATCAGCGTGTATGTCGGTGCGTACAATCCGTTGACTCTGGGCCGTGGTAATATTTCATACAGTACAGCACCATTCATGAACGGTCCTGTGACTGAGGAATGGGTCGACTTCCTCGAAGCCGTGACCGGTGTTCGTTATGAAGTCGGCTATGTTATGACCACAACAGAGCGCCAGGCCGTGTTCGGTACGAGCCGGGGTGTGCGAAACACTGGGGTCGAAAAATACCTTAATAGAATTCAGGAAGAACGCGTCAAAAACGCTGGGTTCGTGGCCCGCAACGAAGGTGTGATCACTGCCTTGCGTGGAGGCCGGGTCGATTTCCGTGGTCATAATCTGGAGCAGATGGGTGCTGTTACCATTACATCGACAGCGTCTTTCCGTGGCTCGATGACATTCACGCCATTGGTCCAGGATTACCGGGAATATGCCAACGGAGATGATAGCGGGCATGGTGTCGGCTCTAACGGTCCTTGGGTTCCAGGCCATGGTAATGTTGTGTTTGGGCGCGGCAGTTTGACTCAGATCACACCTGACCTTGATGCCACT
>JBBCIP010000374.1:0-6977 GCA_037189785.1 Alphaproteobacteria bacterium | reverse complement strand
CATGCATCCAGTTGCCGGTTTCGTTACCGCCCCCCATCAACGTGGGATGCAAATATTGCGCGTTCATACCGCCCATCCGAACCCCAAGTTCGGTAAAGTCACGCAACAGGTCGCTGTAATAAACTTTAATGATGGATGGTTCGACGCCGCTGCTGCTATCACGCAGCATTCTTGTCAGCATATTGTTGACAAGAAGACGCAACGCATCGATCCGCACACGAATATCGACAAGCTTACGGCGGATCTCATCGTCGTCTATCAACCGCCCGCCCGATGGCTTTTTTGATTTCGCATCTTGAACCAAAAGATCAAAGCCATAGCTCATCCGTTCGGCCAATTCCAAGACACTTAACCCACGCTCCGAAGCAAGTGTCGACTGCGCAACCTTCCAGCCTTCATTTTCGGGACCGATCAGGTTTTCAACCGGAATCTTCACATCATCCAGAAACAGCTCGTTAAAATGCGAGGCTCCGGTCATTTGCTTGATCGGCCGCAAGGATACACCCGGTGTCTCAAGATCAAGTATGAAGTAAGAAATTCCCTTATGCTTCGGCGCGTCTTTATCTGTCCGCGCCAAGAGCAAACAATAACGGGAGTGGTGCGCATTGGATGACCATGTTTTTTGGCCATTCACGATATAATAATCACCCTGCCGCTCTGCTTTCGTCCGCAAACTAGCCAAATCAGATCCGGCATTGGGCTCAGAAAACCCTTGGCACCATATCTCATCACCGGTCAACACAGCGGGAAGATGTTTTTGACGCTGCGCCTCGGTCCCCCAGGTCAATAAAGTCGCAGAAACGTGATGCAGGGCAATAAAATAAAGAATAAGGCGCGGCGCACCGGCCCGGGCAATTTCCTGATACAGAATGATTTGCTCGGCGAATGATAACTCTGACCCCCCCCAAGCCTTAGGCCAATGGGGTGCGGCATAGCCGGCTTCATGCAACTTGCGAAACCAAAACTTCTGAAACGCAATATGGTCATCCTCGGCCGCGCCCAGCATTTTACTGTGCCAATCGGCCGGCAGATTATCCTGCAACCATTGCCGCAGGGTCTGACGAAAATCTTCGTACTGCTTGAGCTCCTCGATCATCTGCCCTCATTGCCTCCAACACCCGCCACCAAGAATGGCCGGGTAAGGACGAAATGCCAACGGCGTTGACACACCATAGTCAAGCAAACTGAC
The DNA here is from genome assembly GCA_037189785.1 of Alphaproteobacteria bacterium. Taxonomy (GTDB): domain Bacteria; phylum Pseudomonadota; class Alphaproteobacteria; order Sphingomonadales; family Govanellaceae; genus Govanella. Next base: position 5,788 of record JBBCIP010000374.1, on the reverse strand, counting down.
GATGGCGAGGGACCGGTCACGGCATACAAAATCAAACTCAGCCTCTTTCTTGTTTGTGCGATTATCATTCTTGTGTACTGTATAGCAACAATGCGCAACTGATCAACTCTTGTCAAGAAGGCACCGCATCGAAATAAAAACTGCACACGGTCGTATAATTATATAATTATTACAAATACTTAAAATAAAATGAGAGACTCCAGGACGCACAAAAATCGCGCAAACAGGCTGAACGCGCGTGAACCGACTTTTTTGATAACAACCCGATCGCTGAGCTGCGTTCCAATTACGCACACAGTTTGTAAAATGTGTCTCAATAGATAAGGAGGGACATCATAATGGACTATTCATACGCCAAACATAAAATTAATGGTGGTATCGGCGCCGATGACCAATTTTGGCAAGGCCTTGAGCACAACGAATTCAGACTATCTCGTTGTAATAGCTGCAAAAATTGGACTTGGCCCGCCCATTATCGCTGTGGAAACTGCGGCGGATGGGAGATGGAATGGGTCGCCCTGCCACCCGAAGGCACCATTTATACATGGACCAGGAGCTGGTACGCGTTTGACCGCGTGAAAGAACGGGCCGTCGACGTGCCCTATGTCACTGTGGTTGTAGAAATACCCGCCGCCGCTGGGGCTCGTGTCATGGGAATCCTCGAAGGTTCCGAACAAGGATTAAAGATCGGCGCGCCCGTGCGTGGGCTGATCAAACCGCCATCCGAGAAGACGAAACATTACCCGTCCATTGTTTGGCAAATCCAACAATAGTCGGCACCTCAAGACCTGACATGATCTGGGATCATACGCACCAGCTTTCTCTGCCCAGCAAGACCGGAGTAGAACAATGACAAAATTACGTGGCGCAGCGGCCATCGTCGGCATCGGCCAAACCCCCTACTATAAAAGAGCGTCAGCGCCCGACCCTGAAATCAAACTCGCGTTGCGGGCCATTGTCGCGGCCTGCGACGATGCCGGTATCAACCCGCGCGATGTCGATGGCTTTATCTCATATGCATCTGAACGAAACGACGCCCAAAAGCTTATGCCCGCGCTTGGCACCCGCGAGGTTAAGTTCGCGGCCCTCACCTGGATCCATGGCGGCGGGATTCCCGGCGCACTTAGTATTGCCGCAAGCGCCATTGCCGCCGGTCAAGCGGAAACCATCGTCGTTTATCGCGCCATGGCAGAATCAAGCACACAACGACTCCGTGTGATGGTCGCCCAAGATGACACCGCGGCGCAGTATCTTGTAAACGGCCTAGAATCGCCCGCGCAAATTCTCGCACTGCGGTCACAAAGAATGATCGAGGCCGACGGTGTTCCCGCCTCAACACTCAAAGTCATGGCACAAGTTGCCTATTACCATGCGCGCAATAATCCGGGCGCTTATGGTCGCAATACCGTACTGGATGACGAAACCTATGATAACGCGCGCTGGATATCGGAACCGTTCCGCTTGTTTGACTGTTCACGCGAGAATGATGGCGCCTCTGCCGTCATCGTCACATCCGCTGCACGCGCCAGACATTTGGCCAAAAAGCCTGCGTATATTTTATCCGCGCCGATGGGAACATTGGCAGGCGGCGGCGCGCTTGAAGAAAACATTCGCCCCTATAGCCGCGCCGGTCAGTTGGGAGTTGCGACACGGATGTGGGCAGAATCAGGCTATGGCCCGAAAGATGTCGATGTTGCGCAGATTTACCAGAATATGACCGGACTTGGCGTGGGCGCACTCCTCGACCATGGTTTTTGCACGGCGGAGAATGCCGGTGAATTCATAACCTTTGATAACTTGATCGCGCCGACTGGAAAATTGCCGGTCAATACATCCGGTGGAGATCTGGCAGAAGGCTTCATCCACGGCATGGGGCTAGTCACCGAAGCCGTTCGTCAATTACGGGGCGACTCTGTCAATCAAGTTCCCAATGCAAAATTATCACTCATGACGGGCGGGCCTGGCGACACCATGACCAGCACCGGTTTATTGGGCACAGAAGAAACGTTGTGAGATACCGATGAGTGACGAGACTAGTAAAAAGATTTCATCGTATCAGGTCAGGGCTGGCATTGCGGTCATCGCCATTGATTCGCCACCGGTTAATGCGCTGAGCCATGCCGTCCGTATCGCTGTTTATGACGGCATCAAAGCAGCCACTGACGATGACGCCATTAAAGCGACGGTATTGATCTGTCACGGCTCAACCTTTTTTGCCGGGGCCGATATTACGGAATTGGGGAAACCGATTCTCCCCCCTATTCTAAAAGATATCATGGCGATCATCGAAGCCTCGCCAAAGCCTGTCATTGCGGCAATGCATGGATCGGCCTTGGGCGGTGGTTTAGAACTCGCCCTCGCCTGTCATTATCGCATTGCATTGGCATCAGCAAAACTGGGTCTGCCGGAAGCAGCGCTTGGACTATTGCCTGGCGCAGGCGGCACACAACGGGTACCGCGCTTAATCGGTGTAAAAGCCGCTGTTGAAATGATCGTTTTCGGCAAAGCCATGACAGCACCAGCCGCTGAAACGATTGGTCTGATTGATAAAGTCGTTCCAGAAAACCTTGAACAGGGCGCCATTGAATTTGCTTCGTCTCTCGTTTCAGACAATGCCCCGCTGCGCCGCATTCGAGATTTGACGACAGATCTAAACATCGGCCAAGCTCAAGAATTTTTTAATGGCTTCAGAACACACCATCCTGACTTATTCCGCAATTTGAAGGCCCCTGAAAATATCATACGGGCGATTGAAGCCGCAGTGGCTCTACCGTTCGATGACGGTATCCGCCGGGAAACGGAATTATCAAAAGAACTCGTGTCGTCGCCAGAATCAGCCGCACAGCGCTACATCTTTTTTGCTGAGCGAACCGCCGCAAAGATTCCTGGACAGGCAAAAGGAGCGAAAACGCCGACCATAAAATCCGTATGGATCATGGATCAAAGCGAGGCCGGTAAAAAGCTTGTCAGTCGTTTGCAGCGGGCCGGTTTCGTAGCCTCGCAACACACCGCTGCGGCAAATCAGGATAATAGTCCGGATCTGATTATTGTACCGAACGCGTCAGAGCTTCGAGCTTTGGCTGATACAACAATATCTTTGGTTGCGATCGTGAACGACGGGCAAAGCCTCTGCGATACCGCCATTCCCGCCGCCATGGGTCAACAGACATTCGGTTTACCACTCGCTCAGCTGCTGTCTGATAACAGTATCCTCGAAATTGTACGGGGCGCTGAGACTTCGGTGCAAAGTTTATCAGCCGCCGTTTCCGTTGTTCGGAAACTGGGCAAGATCCCCATCATAACCGCAGCATCGCACGGCCTGATTGTTGAACGCTTGGTGAATCGCGGCAAGAAAGCTTATACAGAACTGCTTCAGAACAGCATAAGCCAGACCCAGATCGAACAATCCTTATATGATTTCGGATTTCGGCCCGGCCAGTTCCATGACCAGGTCAGCCAAATGAACAACGGAGAACAAGGAGGTGAAGTCGCCCCTGGTGCACTTAAACACATTCTGTTGTCTATGGCTGAAGAAGGACATCGGATTCTGAGCGATCAGCTTGCTTATCGCGCATCAGATATCGACGTCGCAATGGTCAAATCGGGAAACTGGCCGGTCCATACCGGCGGCCCCTTATATTGGGCCGACCAGAACAGCAGAGGTCAGCCTTAACGCTCGTGAAGGTCGCCACCACCTCCATGTCCCAAGTTCAACTAACGCACAAACACGTCTTGCGAACGGAAAGTCAACCACGCTAGAATACAAAACTGATATCATATCAGTAAGTTGTATTGTGTGGCTCGATCTGCGGCTGCGCGGTCGGCCGGTGAAGCGAAAGACAGTCTGAAATGCCCGAAAGATCCCCATTAAAGGCCGACGATACGACTATGGAAAACCGTATTCTCAACGCGGCCTATCGATGTTTCGAACAATACGGCATCGGCAAATCAACCATCGAGGATATCGCAAAAGCCGCAGATGTGTCGCGGCCTACGGTCTACCGTTATTTTTCCGGCAAGGACGATATTGTTGACAGCATCTGTTGCTTGGAGGCTTTAAAAATAAATGCCGAAATACGCAAATCCATTCGCCACGATATGGATTTTGCAACAACATTGACGGAAGCGTTATTCATTATCGTAAAACTGGCACGCCATAACAAATATTTGCCGACTGCTATGGAAAGTGTAACATGGCAGGCCAAAGCCGCGACCAAAAGCAGTCGGATTCACAAGCTTAATCGCCACTTATGGCAAAATTTCATGGATCGCGCAGCCGCATCGGGGCAATTGGCCCCGGACATCGATTTCGATGAAATCCTGTCGTGGCTAACGCTTTCCCAATCAATGCTGCAAATACGCCTGAGCAGCGAAGACTTGGGCGACGCAGAGTTACGCCGCCTTATTCGGCGTTTTTTTGTCTTGCCGCTTGTAACTCCGCTTGAAACTTAAGTAAGTCTTTAGTCAGCCAGTCCTTCATTCACCGCTTCATGGAAACGAACGATATCCTGTTCCATGCCACCGAGCGTCATATAGGGAACGGCCCCGGCTTCTGCACCACGCTGACCAAGTTCTGAAACCCAGAAATCTTCTTCGATGGTCAATCGTTTCATGAGATTGAACGAGCGCTCGAAATGTTGTTCCTGTTTTTCCGTCTCGGGCAAATGATCGATCAACATATAATAATTGATAACAGTCAGCCCCGGAGCTTTGGGTGACAGTAACATGACGCTGATATAGCTCGGGCTCGTGATCACAATCGCCCCCGGCACCACCGTGTAACAGGCGACCAGCGACTTTCTGAATTCCTCATAAGTTGCGATATCATCCGTTTGCTTATATCCGGCACGCCCGGACATCGAAACAAGATGAGGCCCAACGCGTTCACAAACCGTTTTTCGATCGACAAACATGCCTTTCAAGGATTCAGAATGCAGTCGTGTCACATGATAGTTTTCGGAAAACGCATCATGCACCAATTTCCAATTGGCATTTAGCTCGACCCGGGCTTTCCTATAAATCTTTTGGCGCCCCATGCCGATCGCATCAAAATCTGCCGCGAGACTATCAGTCACACCGGAGAAATCCGTAGCACTCTCACGGTTAAAACCAACCCAAATAACCCCACCCGCTTCCAAGCATTCGAGCTCGATTAAGCCATGATCCTTTTTCTCGACTCCGGGGAAAACTTCCTGCCTCGGAATGCTTTTCAGCTCCCCCTTCAGATTGTAACTCCAAGCATGATACGGGCAAACCAGAAGACCACCGGATTTCGTCTCCTTATTTTGGCAAAGCTTAACAGCGCGATGGCGGCATACGTTGATAAACGCATGAACCTTGCCAGTTTCATCCCGCGTCAAAAGCAAGGGCACATCATAATCATCATTGGTGATATGTGTTTTCGGCGCAGGCAATTCGGCCGACACCGTGACCGGAATAGGACGGCGCTTGAAAAGCTTTGCCTGTTCCTCAGCAAACCGTTCTGTGGACGTATAAACATCCGTTGGAAGGAGTTTGACCTCGCTATGCACGATTGACGGATTTGAATCCTCCAGCTGCGCAATAACACTGCGCATGGCAGGCGTTAAAACACGCTCACTTGGCTCTATCGATAATTGCTCGGCGGCACTCATAGTCGTCTCCTAGACAGCCTGACCTTAAACGAAACATAAAATATACATATTACAAATTTTGTATTTTGTAAACTTCAATACCCACACCCTAGATGACTTGATAAAGAATCATTATATATCAATTACTTATAAATAAGCTCGTCCAAAAATTAAGG
>JBBCIP010000373.1:0-8536 GCA_037189785.1 Alphaproteobacteria bacterium | reverse complement strand
CTGGAACCGATGGCTGACAGACCGCCATCAAATGCGTGTTTGGTCCGAGAAACTCAATAAATTCAATCAGATAGTCTATGTAATCGTCGAGCGTAAAGGTGCCTTCCCATAACGGGATATTCCGGGCATCACGCCAATCGGTGATATACACATCATGATCCGGCAGCATTTCCTTGACCGTGCCACGCAGAAGGGTTGCGTAATGGCCGGATAATGGCGCCACAACCAGCAACTTCGGATGATCCAAACCTTCCGCTTCACGCTTGAAGCGCTTGAGCTGGCAGAATGTTTTTCGAAACGCGATTTCCTCAGTGATAGCCACTTCACGGCCATCAATGGCTGTGGTCCCATAGCCAAAGGCAGGCTTGCCATAACGGCGGGTTATCTGCTCAAAAATATCAAGACCGGCAACAATAGACCGAGCGCCGGGCGTATACGACCAAGGGTTCAGGGGGTGGCGCAACATACGCTGACTGAAATCGGCCATAATGCGAGCCGGTGCAACAGCCGAATGTTGGAACTCATACAGATGATAAAGCATTGGCTTGCGACCCCAATGTTACATTCAAACCCAAACGGTGTTTAATTTTAAGCAAAATGCCGCACCGCACAACATATCAGCAGTTATTCACGCAGACTTTTAGTGCATTTGCAAGTTTTTCAATGCGTTCAAGCCTTCTATACTTTGCCGCAACGCGAAAAACCCTTCTCTTGTCAACTTTTAGATGTCTATAATCCAACATACAGGATGATCCCTAAACTTGAAATTTAGGTAAACGAAATGGTTAATCAGAATCGTGATGGTGTCGTTAAGAACGTTGTTATAACCGGCTCGACCAGCGGTATCGGCCTTGGGCTTGCGGAAGCTTTCGCTGGATCAGGTGCCAATATCATGCTCAATGGTTTCGGCGACAAAGCCGCCATTGAAGAGATCCGGGCACGGCTTGAACGAGAACACGGAATTAAAGCGTTCTACTCGGCTGCCGATATGACAAAGCCTCAAGAAATTACTGAAATGATTGCCCAGGCCGAACGTGATATGGGCAGCGTCGACGTTATGGTTAACAACGCCGGCATTCAATTCGTCTCGCCGGTCGAAGACTTCCCCGCTGCAAAATGGGAAGCCATTATCGCCATCAATCTATCGTCGGCGTTCTATACCATTCAAGCCGCCCTGCCCGGCATGAAGCATCGCGGCTTCGGTCGCATTATCAACATTGCCTCAGCCCACGGTTTGGTCGCCTCGCCATTTAAATCAGCCTATGTTGCCGCCAAACATGGTGTGATCGGGTTAACCAAAGCTGTCGCTTTGGAAGTGGCCGAGCTTGATATTACGGTTAACGCAATTTGTCCCGGCTATGTGCGGACACCCTTGGTTGAAGGACAGATCGCCGATCAAGCCAAGGTTCATAACATGTCACCGGACCAAGTGGTCCGGGATATTATTCTTGCATCGCAACCAAATAAACGCTTTGTCGAAGTTTCGGATATTGCCGGAATGGCGCTGTTTTTATGCTCCGATGCCGGTAAATCAACCACAGGCACAGCACTAAGTCTAGACGGCGGTTGGACAGCGCGTTAGACTTAGTGCTATGAGCTACCAAGTGAAAAACAAACCGGCTAAAAAGAAGCAACGTGAAACACGCACGATTGCTCTGATTATTGGTGTCTTGGTCGTTATTATTCTAATTTTTGTTGTGCGTTAGTATCTCTTAGATATTGCAGACTATGCAAATTATTCACCGTCACTTTTGAAGTGGCAGAACGAGGAAGGTGCAAATTCCAATAGAGCAAATTGGTTGGGGGTGTTGGAGTTAGTACGCGTATCGAGTTATTTCAAGCATGGCAAAACCAAGCTTTGAGCAGAATGTCCACATTTGTCGTGGCGTCGCTATATTGTTAATCGTTTCTGCACATACCATTCAATCTTTTGATTGGACTGGGAATGAAATGATTGCCCGCATCATCGATGCCTTTTGCAATCAAGCGTCGGCTATCTTCTTTTTTATTGCCGGTTATTTGTTCCAAGCCTTGTCCTACAATTTTGACACCAAAAAATATTACATTTCCAAAGTCAAAAATGTTTTGTTGCCTTATCTGATTGTGTCGCTTCCCGCACTTTACATCTATACGCATATCATTCAGCGGCCGGATATGTATGCCGGGTTTTACGACACATCGTTTATCTATCAGGTTTTCTTTTTCTTAATCACCGGCAAGCATCTTGCCCCTTTGTGGTTCGTGCCGACCATTACATTGTTTTATGTCGTCGGGCCGCTGCTGCTCAAATTGGATCGTTACAAAGCTTTTTACTTTATTATTCCGCCGCTGTTGGCCATCGCCCTTTATCTGGGGCGTGACGGTTCGTTAGGGCCGATCAACAAAGCCATCTACCTTGTTCCTGCGTATTTATTCGGCATGGCCTTCAGCCATTATCGTGACTATTGGTACAAGCTGTTCACCAAATATTGGTTGCTGTTTGCTGCAGCCAGTGTGGCTTGTTATGTCGCGATCATCCTCGACTATGGAAATCCACCGTATTTACAAGTCGGCTTCAAAATGATGCTGGCTGGATTGTTCCTCATCGGGCTCAAAAAATATGGTTATTTGATCGGCTCGCGGCTCGATTACATTGCCCATATCAGCTTCGGCATTTTCTTTGTTCACGGCTATTTCATCGGCGCCATGCGTATGATCTACGGCTATGCCAACAGCGGTGTCTTGACGATGGACAATTCATCCCTGTTGCAAGGCAACGTCCTTGTTTACCTCGTGTATACAGCCGTGGTGGTGGCGTTATCGGTATTCTCTATATGGATCGTTCAATTGGCGATCGGTCATCGCAGCCGCATGGTTGTCGGCGCCTAAGCTAGCGCAACGATACCGAAAGACGGTCGGCAATCCATCCGGCTGTCGCAAAAGGCGACAAAGCCGGGAGCGACAAAGCCGCTGTCAGGCGCAGCCCTTCACTGCCATAACGCGTCGCGATCCAATCTTCTAACCATGCCTTGCCTTGGGCTTGGCGGCGTTTTAAAAGCCCCTCCGAGCCCATATGCGCCGCATGGGCATCAATGGCCGCCACCAATTTATCAATGCCCTGCCCACTCGCCGACGACACCAACAACACCGGCGGCTCCCATCCATCGTCCCGACCGTCACTCAACGACAACGCCCCGCGCACATCGGCCTTGGCGCGACCGGCAATGGCGCCCATATCGGCTTTGGTGACGATGGTGATGTCCGGCACTTCCATGATACCGGCCTTCATGAATTGGACGCTGTCGCCCGATCCCGGCTGAACGCAGAACACGACTGTGTCCGACGCATTGGCGACATCGGTTTCCGATTGACCGACACCGACCGTTTCAATGATGACGATGTCGAACAGCGCTCGCATCAGCACCATCGCCGGAAACGTCAATTCCGCCAAACCGCCGAGCTTTTGCCGCGCCGCCATGGAGCGAACAAAGACACCCTCATCTTCCGGGTCGGTGGCCAGACGAATACGATCGCCCAGTAATGCCCCGCCGGTCACCCGTGAACTCGGATCGACGGCGATGACGGCCACGCGACGACTGTCGGCCCGCCAGGTTTGGATCAAAGAGTTGGTCAGGGATGACTTGCCGACACCGGGCGGCCCGGTAAGCCCGAGCACATGGCCCAAAGGCGTCCGCCAAGCTGCATCCAATAGATTGGCGACATCAGCCGCATCCGGCCGCGCTTCAAGCGCACTCAAAGCGCGGGCCAGGGCAACTTTGCCGCCACTTGCAACCGTGCCGAGATCGAGCACGGCGGCGGTCATTTATTCTGATGCCTTATCGGTCGCGGCATTGGTCCGACGCAGCGCCGCTTGGGCTGCGGCCAGCCGGGCAATCGGCACGCGATAGGGCGAACACGATACATAATCAAGATCCGTGCGTTCACAGAAATCGATCGAATCCGGGTCACCACCATGTTCACCGCAAATACCGACCTTTAGATCTTTGCGGGTATTGCGGCCACGGGTCGCCCCGATTTCCACCAATTGACCGACGCCGGATTGATCGAGTGACACAAACGGATCGCGTTCAAAAATACCGGCCCGCAGATAGTCTTCGAGGAAGCGACCGGAATCGTCGCGGCTCAGACCCAACGTCGTTTGCGTCAGATCGTTTGTGCCGAAGCTGAAAAATTCCGCTTCTTGGGCGATCTCGGCAGCTTGCAAAGCGGCGCGCGGCAATTCGATCATAGTGCCGATCAAATAAGACAGCTTATGGCCACGTTCTTTGCAGACGGCCTCAACCTCGGCAGCAACGCGGGCTTTCAAGATCTGTAATTCCTTTTTGGTCGCAACCAATGGGATCATGATCTCGGGCACAACGGTATCGCCGGATTTTTGCGAAACGTCGATTGCCGCCTCAGCAATGGCGCGGGCCTGCATTTCGTAGATTTCAGGGTACGAGATCCCCAAACGACACCCGCGATGACCAAGCATCGGGTTGAACTCGTGCAACTCCCCGGCCCGCTTTTTCAACGTATTCAGATCAACGCCGATATCTTTCGCGACTTCCACAAATTCGTGATCTTCGCGCGGCAAGAATTCATGCAGCGGCGGATCGAGCAAACGCACCGTCACCGGCAAGCCATGCATGATTTCAAACAGCTCGACAAAGTCGCGTTTCTGCATCGGCAAAATTTTTGCCAAAGCGGCCCGGCGACCGTCTTCGGTTTCCGCCAAAATCATTTGCCGCACGGCGATGATCCGATCGGTGTCGAAGAACATATGTTCGGTCCGGCACAGACCAATGCCTTCGGCGCCGAATTCGCGCGCGGTGCGGGCATCAAGCGGAGTTTCGGCATTGGCGCGAACTTTCAACCGCCGCGATGCATCAGCCCAGCCCATCAAGATTGCGAAGTCACCGGCCAATTCCGGTTGCACGGTCGGCACGGCGCCGACCATCACTTCACCGGTCGACCCGTCGATGGTGACAACGTCACCCTTTTTAACGGTGCGCCCGCCTGCGGACATCTCCCCGTCTTTCATATTGATATAAAGCGATCCGGCACCCGATACACAAGGCCGCCCCATGCCGCGTGCCACAACGGCGGCGTGGCTGGTCATGCCGCCGCGTGAGGTCAGAATACCGCGGGCCGCATGCATGCCGTGAATATCTTCGGGGCTGGTTTCGATCCGCACCAAAATCACATCGGCACCGCCATGGGCCAATTTCTCAGCTTCGTCGGAATCAAACACAACAATCCCGGACGCCGCCCCCGGTGATGCCGGCAGGCCTTTGGTCAACACGTCACGCGCTGCTTTCGGGTCGAGCGTCGGATGCAACATCTGATCAAGCGCCGCCGGATCAACCCGCAACAACGCTTCGTTTTGGGTGATCACACCATCGGCCGCCATATCGACAGCAATCTTCAGCGCTGCTTTTGCAGTCCGTTTCCCCGACCGGGTTTGCAGAACCCAAAGCTTGCCCTTTTGCACCGTGAATTCGATGTCTTGCATGTCACGATAATGGGCTTCGAGCTTGCGGAATACATCGGCCAATTGACCGTAAACCGTCGGCATCACTTCTTCCATCGACAGTTTCTCAGACCCGGCGGCAAGGCGCGCAGCTGTGGTCAAGTTTTGCGGTGTGCGAATCCCGGCCACCACATCTTCACCCTGGGCATTGACCAGATATTCGCCATAGAACGCGTTTTCGCCGGTGGATGGATCGCGGGTAAAGGCCACGCCGGTGGCGCTGTCGTCACCCATGTTGCCGAACACCATGGCTTGCACGTTGACCGCTGTGCCCCATTCTTCTGGGATATTGTGTAAGCGGCGATAGACTTTCGCGCGTTCGATTTGCCATGAACTGAACACAGCACCAATTGCGCCCCACAACTGATCTTGCACATCTTGCGGGAACGGGTGCCCCAGTTCTTCTTCGGCTTTCGCTTTGAAAGCTTCGGCGATCACTTTCCAATCACCGGCATCAAGTTCGGTATCCAGCGTCAGGCCTTTACCATGCTTGTGGTCTTCCAAAATTTCTTCAAACAGATAATGATCGACGCCCAACACAACATCGGAATACATCTGAATAAACCGGCGATAGCTGTCATAGGCAAAGCGTTCATCGCCGCTTTGTGTGGCCAAGCCCTTCACCGTGGTGTCGTTCAACCCAAGGTTCAGAACCGTGTCCATCATGCCGGGCATCGATACGCGCGCACCCGACCGCACCGACACCAGCAGTGGATTGGCGGCGTCGCCGAATTTCGCGCCGACGATCTTTTCCACATAATTGATCCCGTCGGCAACCTGCGTCCGCAGTTCACCCGGATATTCCTGACCATTGGCGTAGTAATAGGTGCAGACCTCGGTGGTGATGGAAATTCCTGGCGGCACCGGAAGCCCCAGATTTGCCATCTCCGCCAGATTTGCGCCCTTGCCGCCCAGCAAGTTCCGCATATCGGCCCGGCCTTCTGCCTTGCCATCTCCGAATGTGTACACCCACTTGGTCATGGTCGTCCTTCTCTTGCGCTCAAGATGTCATCTATGCTTTGGCCTAGATAACGGTTGTTTTATCCCTCAATTTTGGAAAAATCCGCGACAGCACTTAAAGCAGCGCGGAACGCTGCCAAAAGACGCAAACGGTTTTGCCGCAATTTAGGGTCTTGGTCGTTAACGGTCACTTTATCGAAAAAGGCATCGATCGGCCCGCGCAATGTCGCGACCGCGCTCATGGCATCGATCCAGCGTTCATTCGCCACCGCTTTATCGACATCACCCCGCACCGCTTGCAAGCGATCATACAGGGCCTTTTCTTCGTCTTTCTCAAGAAGGTCCGGCGCGACATCACCCGTGATGGCGGCCCCATCTTTCTTTTCTTCGATGCCGACGATATTCGATCCGCGCCGGTAGGCTGCCAAAAGATTGGCGCCGTCCTCGGTCCCGAGCATGGCTTGCAGCGCTTCAGCCCGCGACTTCAAGCGCAGCATGTCGTCTTCGGTGCCCAAAGCAAACACCGCTGACACATAATCATGGCGAATGCCGAGATCGCGCAGGTAAACTTTGAGACGATCAGTGAAGAATTCGAGCAGCTCTTCAGCCTTAAATGCCGATACTTGGTTGCCGTGTAAAGCAGCGGCCTTTGAAAAAACATTGGCCAGCGGCAAACGCAGCGCATTTTCATTAATGATACGCAACACACCTAAGGCGGCGCGGCGCAGCGCGAACGGATCTTTTGATCCCGTCGGTTTTTCATCGATACCGAAGAAGCCGACAAGAATGTCGATCTTATCCGCTAAAGCAACGGTGATGCTGACCGGCGCTGTCGGGCATTTATCGGTCGGCCCGGCCGGTGAATAGTGATCGGCAATGGCTTCGGCCACAGCGGCGTTTTCATTCTGGCGCAGCGCATAATAGCGGCCCATGATGCCCTGCACTTCTGGGAATTCACCGACCACGCCGGATACCAAATCGGCTATGGCCAACTGCGCCGCGCGTTTGGCGTGCACCGCATCGGCACCGACCAACGGCGCCAAATACTCGGCCAAAGCTTCAACACGTTTTACTTTTTCGCCGACCGTTCCAAGCTTGGCGTGGAACACGATACCGTCCAGCGCAGGCAAACGATCTTCGAGTTTGATCTTCAGATCTTGATCCCAGAAGAACTTGGCGTCGCTGAGCCGCGCGCGCAATACACGTTCGTTTCCAGCAACGATTTGTTTGCCGCGATCCGCTGTGTCCATATTGGCGACGACGATAAAATGCGGCGCCAATGTGCCGGTATTCGGATCACGCAGCGTAAAATATTTCTGGTTCGCGCGCATGGTCGCGATCAACACTTCGGCCGGAACATCCAAGAACGCCGGATCGAAATTACCCAATAACGCCACCGGCCATTCCACAAGGCCCGCGACTTCGGCCAACAAACCTTTGTCTTCGATCAGCTCGTAGCCCGCAGCTCGTGCAACTTTATGCGCTTCCGTTAAAATTATGGCCTGACGGTCCGATGCGTTTAGCACGACTTTATTGGCCAAAAGTTTCGCTTTGTAATCGGCAAAATTCGCAACCGTAAAAGCACCATTGCCTAAGAACCGATGGCCTTGGGTCGTATTGCTCGATGCTGTGCCATCGATCTCGAACGACACCACGGTGCCATCCAACACACACAAAATACTTTGTAATGGCCGCACCCAACGCAACGTCCCATTGCCCCAGCGTTGCGATTTCGGCCATGGGAAGGCGCGCACAACATCCGGCACAATGGCCGCGATCACATCACTAACCGCGCCGCCTTTTTTCTCGATCACCGCAAAAAGAATAGCACCCTTGTCGGTTGCCCGTTCTTCCAATTGATCGCGGCTCAACCCGGTCGAGCGCAAGAACCCATCAATGGCGGCTGCTGGGGCGTCGGCGCGCGGGCCTTTGCGTTCTTCGCGCACATCGGGTTGTGTCAACGGTAAACCGTCGATCACCAACGTCAAACGGCGCGGTGTGACAAAGGCATCCGCGCTCGACCACGCCAAACCGGCAGCTTTCAGTTTGTCGGTCACCAGCCGC
>JBBCIP010000372.1:0-13622 GCA_037189785.1 Alphaproteobacteria bacterium | reverse complement strand
AGGATAAGCATGATGAGGCCATCGCTTTCCTTCAGGAAACCATCCCGTTGTTCCCGGATAATGCCGCTATGTGGAACACGGTCGGCAGCAGTGTCGCCGCCCGGGACGGATACCAAGCATCAATCCCGTTCTATGCCGAAGCATACCGGCTAGATCCGAAATCCTATAATATTCTCAATAATATATCCTTGGCTTACGAGCATTGCGGGCAGCATAAGGATGCCGCCGAGTTCGCCCGCAAAGCGATCAAAGTCGACCCCAAAAACTGGAATGCGCATATGGGGCTCGCCACCGCCCTGCTGTGTTTGGGCGACTTGAAAGCCGGGTTCCGGGAATATGAATGGCGGCAAGCACCGCGAGCCACCTTCTCGCTCCTTTATACTCATGGCCTGCCACGCTGGGACGGCCGCTCGCTCAAAGGTAAAAAGATCCTGATCGGGTCTGAACAGGGTTTAGGCGATGAAATCTTATTTGCCCTTGCCTATCGTGACCTGGCGCAAGAGGCCGACCAGCTTTATATCGGCTGTGATCGCCGTCTGGTCAGCTTGTATCAGCGCTCGTTCCCGACCGCCCAAATCGGCGCCCATATCGACCAAATGCGCGATTCCTATCGCTATCGGATCATGCCCGATCTGCAAAAAAATGATGACGACTGCCCGGCCGCCGATGTTTTCATCGAATGCGGCAGCATCCCGCATTTTCGCTGGAAATCGGTCGGCGACTTGCCGAAACACCCCAATGGGCACCTCACACCCGATCCGGACCGGGTCGTGGTCTGGCGCGACCGCTTGGCAACCTTGGGCGATAAGCCCAAAATCGGTATTTTCTGGCGCTCCGGCCTGCAAAACTCGGCCCGGAATAAACATTACGCCCCAATCGAGGTGTGGGAGCCGATTTTCAAAGCCTTCCCCGATGTCGATTTCATCAATCTCCAATATGGCGATACCACCGCTGAACGGGCCCAGGCGCTCGAACAGTATGGCGTCACCATTCACAATTGGGATGATTTGGACCTTAGAAACGATTTGGAAGGCGTCGCCGCTTTGTCCGCTGCCGTGGAATTGGCCATCGGTCCGGCCACGGCCCCAGGGTCGTTCTGCTATGCCGTCGGTACCCCGGTCTGGTTCCTGCTACCGGCCCGGCCGTGGTGGAGCTTCGGCTCCGACGACCAAGCCCCGGCGTTTCATGGCTGCCGCATGTTCCTCGGCCCGATCGACGACCCCTGGCAGGACATCACGCCCCGAGTCATCACCGCACTCCGTGATTACCTCGATCAAAGACTGAATTCGGGTAAATAACGGCGACGGGTTCCCTTACCCTGCCCCTTAATGCTACCGTTTAGTCAATGGTAACGAACTAAGGGTGCATCATGAAGCTATGGAAATACGAGGTTGATCTTGACCCCGCTCCCATCACGATCGGGCTTTTTGGCGGGATCGCCCTGTTTTTCCTGGATGAGTTTGAAAAAAGCCTAAGCCCGCTGTTGGCAGAAAGTTTGTTTTTCTTTGTCTGGCTGGCCGCCGTCTCGGGCGGTTTGGTCATCCGCCACACGTCCCTTGTCAAAGATAGCCTGTTCACCCTTGGCCTTGCTGTCGCCTTGGCCGGATTCTATGCCCTGGTCCGAAGCTACATTACAGTCCCCACAACCACAGATCCCTATATCGGTTGGCAAGTGATTAACTGCTTGTTCGGCGTTGCTTTGGTTGCCGTGTGTTTTTATCAAGCGCAGCGTGATGAGAGCCCGCGCAAATTTCCCTATCCCAAATTATTCCAAGCGGCATGGGCGACCTTGTTGCTGGTGCTGCTAACGACCATTTTCGTCGGCTTGGTGTTTTTGGTTTTGTATCTATGGGGCGAGTTGTTCGAATTAATCGGCATCAAGTTTTTCTCTGACCTGTTCAGCTCGTCGGTCTTCAGATGGTCGACAGGCGGCTTTACTGCCGGTATCGGTATCGCCTTGATGCGGGAGTTGGATGCACCGATCTTGGCGGTGCGGCGGTTGATCTTGGAAACGTTTCGCGTCCTTGCCGTGATCGTCGCCATTGCCGGATTGGCCTTTTTGCTGGCCCTACCGTTTACCGGTATTACGCCGTTGTGGAATACGCGCGCGGCGACCCCGATCCTCCTTAGCATGGTGTTCCTGTTTATTTTGTTCCTAAACGGCGCCATCCAAGACGGACAAACCAAACGCACGTTCTGGCGGCCGGTGTCCTTTGTCATCATGGCCTTCATCGTCGTCTTGCCGATTTATGGTTTGCTCGGGCTTTATTCGACCTGGCTTAGGGTCGCACAATACGGGTTGATGCCGGACCGTGTGTATGCTTTGGTTCTGGGCGGCTTAGCGCTTGGCTATGGGATCGCCTACGCTCTCAGCGTTATCCTGAAACGCATGGACTGGCCGTTCACGATCACCAACCTTAATCCAAGGTTGGCCTTGGCCACGGCAGCGGTTGCCATCGTCATGCATATTCCGATGCTGGATCCGGTCAGCCTGTCGGCCAAGTCCCAACAAGCGCGGCTGCAATCGGGCGCCGTGGCCGCCAGCGATTTCGATTTCGGCACGTTGAAATTTTCCTTAGGCAAACCGGGGCAACGCGCGCTGGACGCCATCCGTAACGACAGCACTTTGGCGGCCCGCGAAGACATAAAAATCGCCCTCGCCGACCTTGCAGAAATGAAAGACATCGGCGACTGGTGGATGGCCCAAAGCAAAAAGGAGTTGGCTTTACCGACCCTGGAGCGGGATAAATTAATAGCCAAACTGAAAAGCCTGCCGGTGTTTCCATCGAGTGTGTTGATGCCCGATGGCTTCATCGATGGCCTGAACGACGATCATCTGCGCCAGTTCCAAGTCTGCGAAAACATCGAATTGAAACGCTGCGCCTTGATCGCCCTGGATTTCAATCGTGATCGCTATGACGACATCGCGTTGTGGAACGGTACCAGCGTATTGATGTTTCCGTTTGATCCCGATGAGAAAGTTTATAAGGAACCGGTGTGGATGAATTCCAATGGCCGACTGACACTCACTGATCTCGAAGCCGCCGACAAAGCTGGGACCATTAAACTCGTCCCACCGGTCACAGATTCCTTGATGATCGGCGACAAGCGGTTCGACTAGGCGGACTTATACTCCCTCGTGTTCCGCTTCGGCTTTGACGAAAAGATCTAGAAACACTTCGCTCGGTTGTGCGCCGACCAGAGCGAATTTGCGGTTGATGATGAAGCATGGGACACCGGATAATCCCATCTGACGACCGCGATTGGACACGGCGCGGATGGCTTCCAGATCGTAATCCGCATCGAGCCGGGCCGAGACCAGATCGGGATCAAGGCCGACCGCTGCAGCCACATCGGTCAGCACGTCATGATCACCGATATCGCGGCCGTTGATGAAATAGGCTTGGAACAAAGCCTCCACCATGGCATCGCCCAACCCCATCTGCTGTGCCCAAAAAATCACCGTATGGGAGCGCGCCGTATTCGGGATCCGCGTGCGCTTTTCAAACGCAAACGGAATCCCCAAAGCCTCCCCAGCTTCGCGGATCGGGCCATAGATCTTTTCCGCCCGATCCCGATCGCCAAACTTCATGGCCATATAATCGTCGCGGTCCACGCCCTCGGCGGGCATATCCGGATTAAGCTCGAACGGATGCCAAGTGATGACGGGGTGAATGTCTGGGCGTTCTGCCAACGCCTCCTCCAACCGCCGCTTCCCGATGTAACACCAGGGACAAATCGTGTCGGAGAAAATGTCGATATGCATGGGCCTACTCCTCGCTTTCCCCAAGCCTGAAGGGTAGCAAAATCACACCAAACATCCAAGCTTGGACATAAATCAAACGTTTGCTTTAAATATTGTTTGTCATCTGCTAAACTCCTTCTTCATCGAGAGAAATCACAAAAAAGGGACCGGCATGTCGTTTGATCTTCGTGGAAAAACTGCATTTGTGACCGGCGCCACCAGCGGCATCGGGCGGGAATTCGCCATGGCCCTGGCCGCGGCCGGTGCTGCCGTGGCCGTTGTCGGACGACGCGAGGACAGACTCGCGAGCCTCGTTCGCGACATCGAAGCCCAAGGCGGGCGGGCGCTGGCCATTCCGCTCGATGTCAATGACCTGAAATCGCTTGGACCGGCCATCGCCTTGGCCGAAGAAAAGCTCGGTCCGTTGTGGCTCCTTGTGAACAATTCGGGTGTGGCCGTCACCAAGTCGGCCCTGGACCATACCGAAGACGATTACGATCAGGTCCTGAACACCAATTTGAAAGCCCCGTTTTTCCTGGCTCAGGCCGCCGCGAAAGCCATGATCAGGCAAGGTGGCGGGCGCATCGTCAATATCGCGTCGATCGGGGCCATGAAGGTGCTGGGTGGGACGTCGACCTATTGCATATCAAAGGCAGGGATCGCCCATATGACCCGCTGCATGGCCTTGGAATGGGCCCAGCACAACATTAACGTCAACGCCATATGCCCGGGTTACGTGCGCACGGAAATGACTGAAGATTTCTTCAACACCGCAGCCGGTGGACGACTGATGGCTAAGTTCCCGCGCAAAAGCATCGGCGAGCCTGATGATTTAAACGGGTTGTTGTTGTTATTGGCTTCGGACCAGGGATCGTTCATCACCGGATCCCTTATGGTTGCCGACGGTGGTCAGATTTTAGCGTAACTTATGCTTGCCGTCATTGCTGGGCTTGCTCCGGCAATCCATATTGAGCGGTAGAATACAACTGGCACGATGGATGACCGGGTCAAGCCCGGTCATGACAATCAAAGATATGGCGACAGAAGTCGACAGGGAGAGATTAACCCGCAGCTTTCTGAAGAAGTTTTACAAATTCGTCTGCCGGTAAAGCGCGGGCCGCCAGATACCCTTGATAGGTATCGCAGCCAAGTTTGGCCAGGCAATCGCGCTGATCTTCGCGCTCCACTCCCTCGGCGGTGACATCCAGGTTCAACGCTTTCGCCATTCGTACGATGGCTTCGGCCACGGCATAATCGCCGCGATCACTCGGCAAGCCTTCGACAAACGAACGGTCGATTTTCAACCCATCAAGCGCCAAACTTTTTAGATAGCTCATCGACGAGTAGCCGGTGCCGAAATCATCAAGCACGATCCGAACTCCCATTTCGCGCAGATCGACCAAACTTTTCAGCGTCCGTTCAACATCCGAAATGACCAAACTTTCGGTCACCTCCAACGTCAAATATCCAGGATCCAACTTGGTCTTTTTCAAGGCCCGGCGCACAACATCAACCATATCCAAGCGCCGGAATTGATAGGCCGATGTGTTGATGGACACACGAATGGGCGGATGGCCTTCTTTTTGCCAAGCCCGGCATTGTGTGGCCGCCGTGGTCAACACTGCCGTACCGAGTTCGGCGATCAAGCCGATGTCTTCGGCCAATGCCACAAACACTTCTGCCGGGACAACACCATAAATCGGATGCCGCCAGCGCACCAATGCTTCAGCACCGATGATGACGCCGGTTTTCAATGACACCAACGGTTGATAATAAACCTCAAGTTCATCCCGATGGATCGCCCCACTCAGCTCAGACTCAAGTTCAAAGCGCTCCGCTGCCATGGTGGCATAGCCTTCGGCATACAAGCGCACCGAATTGCGGCCAT
The DNA here is from genome assembly GCA_037189785.1 of Alphaproteobacteria bacterium. GTDB lineage: Bacteria > Pseudomonadota > Alphaproteobacteria > Sphingomonadales > Govanellaceae > Govanella. The sequence continues at coordinate 7,989 of JBBCIP010000372.1, read as the reverse complement.
GGGCCAAATCATGATGCACCATGGAGGTCGCGTAGCGTGCCAGCGTTTCAATGTCGGCACCGTCGGTGGGGTAAAACGCAATCCCAACACGGGCAGTCAGATAAACCTGAACGGCAATGTCATCATAGGGGCGCGACACAGCAATCAACAAAGCGTTGGCAATTTGGGTCGCTTTTTCAGGATCTGCCAAATAGGGAATTAAAATCGCAAATTCATCACCACCGATGTGCGCCAAACGCGTTTCTTGATGCTCGAGCCCAGGAAAATCTTTGAGCGTTTGCTTAAAGCGTTGCGCCACTTCACGCAAAAGATCATGGGATTGATCCGCCCCCAGGACGCTGCGCGCCCGCTTGAAATGATCGATATTTAAAACCAACAAAGCGAGTGGAATGGTTTTGTCCTGACCGACAAGATCCACGGCAAGAGCATGCCAATCCACCGTCAGGCCATGGAATAAATCGACCTGGCTGTCATCACCAACCACATGAATGGACAACGGCGCATCTATGGCCGTATCGGCCTGCACCATGACCTGGAATCCGGCTTGCATAAGCGTATCACGTATACGGCTACGGTCTGCGGCCAGCCCACCCGAGACGACAACCTGGCTTGCCTCATGTGACTCGGCAAGCTCCTGTGTCTTTGTCATTTTACTCATCCTCACATCTGCCGCTGATAAGGCTCAACGGCATAACCATCCCCCGATAGTCCTGTCCTCTGACAGTGCGGCAGTGTGCCCGCATTCTGAGAAACTGTCCATCGGTTGATACTATCTAGCACGTCCATGAAAAGAATTAACGAGATATTAATAATGAAATAGGAAAATTAATACATTAACATTTAATCTTCATGGAGCACGCCGTGTTGCCAGCCATTCAAACATCCCTCTCTGGCCTGATGCGGAGCAGTGATCAGGCCGCAAAAGCAGCATCAAACGTCGTGCGCGCCACGGTGCCGCCACCTGAGCCCACACCGAGTTCCACGCCCCCTTCTGCGCCCATACCATCCGTTGAACAAAGCATGGTCGACCTGACCATTGCCAGCCACGGCTACAAAGCCAACGCCAAAGCATTGCGCATAGCCGATGAAACGCTCGGTAAGTTTCTGGACGAAATGCGCTGATCGCCCAAAATTAAGACGGACCTTGATCTGGCCCGTTAGTCCATGGCGATATGACTATCCTCGGATTTGTGATTTTGGGTTGGGGCTTTTAACAACAGCAACAGCGGAATAACGGCCAACGTCATAATCATGATCAGTTTAAAATCATTGAGAATGGCAATCATGGTCGCTTGCCGCGTCACTTCGGCGTTCAAATAAGCCATGGCTTGAGCCGCCCCCATCGTTTCCCCAAGTTGCAGGAGCGTGCCATCAACCATTGTCCTGAACGGCGTGATATGTGTGCTGAGTTCAGCGTGGTTGATTTGCGTGTTCCGCGACAACAATGACGCCACCAAGGACACACCAACACTGGTCCCAAGATTACGCATCAAACTAAACAATGATGCGGCTTCGGCACGATGCTGGGGCAATAGCGTGGTAAAAGCCAAATTCGTCATCGCCGAAAATAACAATCCCATACCGACGCCTTGAATAACACCGGTATAAACAATCGGCCACGCATCCATATCGATACTGAATTGGGTCATATCATAAAGCGACCATGCAATCAGCAACAGCGCCACCAGTATGACCAACCGACCATCAATTTTATTGACGTACCGTCCCATGAAAATCATTGCCAACATCGTGCCGACACCACGGGGGGCCAACACAATTCCGGTTTCGATAACAGGATAGCCCATCAAATTTTGTAGCATCGGCGGCAACAACACCATGGTCGCCAAAATCAATATGCCGGCCAAACAGACAAGCCCCAGGGCAATGACAAAATTCCTGTCTTTAAAGAGTGCCGGCGACAGAAAAGGATCGCGTTTATAAAGAATATGGACCACAAACATCCAAAAGCAGCCGACGCTTAGGGCAATTTCAACCAAAATCTCCGGAGACTCGAACCAATCCAAAAGCTCGCCACGGTCTAAGGCCAATTGCATGGAGCCGACCGCCACAGCCAGCAAAATAAAGCCAAGCATATCAAATCGGCGAGCCGGATCTTTTTTCTCATTCAAGAAGACCAGAAGACCGAAAAAGGTCAGAATGCCGATCGGCAAATTGATATAAAATACCCAACGCCAATCGAACGCTTCCGTGATCCAGCCACCGAGTGTCGGCCCCATAATCGGCCCGATCATGACACCGGCGCCCCAAATCGCCATGGCTTGGCCATGCCGTTCGCGCGGATTGATATCAAGCAGAATAGCCTGCCCGAGCGGGACAATAAATGCCCCGCCCACCCCCTGTAATAATCGGAAGATCACCATTTCCGTCAGGCTGGTGGCAATACCACACAGCATCGACGCCACCGTAAAAACAACCACCGCAATCAGCAAAAGCTTTTTAACGCCCAAGCGGTTTGCCAACCAGCCGGTGGTTGGCGTCACCACCGCAGCAGCCACGATATAGGACGTCAGCACCCAAGTGATCGTATCTTGGGCCGCCCCCAAAGATCCTTGCATATGGGGCAAAGCGACATTGGCAATGGTGGTGTCCAATACTTGCATCACCGTCGCTGTCATGATGAACAACGTGATCATCAAACGATTAGGTGTCGCATCCGTCTGCACAGACGGCGCATGGGGCGATGACACTGATACGGAAGTCGACGATGCCGACATGACTTTAGCTCTGTTGTGGCAATTCTATTGTTGGTCTAGGGATGCGCCCGCGCAGTTTCGATAGCGGTCGGGAACAGTCGTTGATGTTCCGTATCAACACTGACATGGGCACTTAATCCGGCTTGCAACGAATCCGCCGCATTGGGATCGGTAATAATCAAACGCACCGGAATACGCTGCACGACTTTAACCCAGTTACCCGTGGCGTTCTGGGGTGGCAGAATGGCAAACTCAGCACCCGTCGCCGCACCGATGCTGCCCACGGTTGCCTCAAACGTCCGGCCGGGCAAGGCGTCAAACGTGATTTTTGCCTTTTGACCAACCACCATATAGGTCAAGTCTGTTTCCTTGAAATTTGCTTCAACCCAAGACGCCGTGGTTTCAACAACACTCATCGCCGGGGCGCCGATAATCATATATTGGCCGGGCAACAACCGACTGGCTTGGCTGACAATACCGTCAATGGGGGCACGCACCGTAGTCCGGTCCAGATTCAATTTGGCTTGGTCGCGCTTGGCGGCCATTTGTCGAACCTTGGGATGATCTTCTGTTTTAATATCGGCTTTACCGCCCAAAGACGCCAAAACACTGTTGGCCGCTTGCTGTTCCGTTGCAAGTTTTTGTTCCGCAACCTGCATGGCATGCCGCGCCCGGTCATAGTCGGCTTCTGCGGCATAACCGCTTTCGCGTAATTTTTTCCGACGCCCAAATTCTGTCTTTTGATACTCTAAGTCTTCACGCGCTGACTGCACCGCAGCCAAGTGTTCTTTATAGGACGCCCGCAATTGTTCAACATCCAATCGCGCCGCCGCCAACTCTCCTTCTGCTTCGGACACGGCGATGATGAAGTCGGCGTCGTCAATCTCGAACAAAACCTGCCCGGCCGTCACGCGTTGGTTTTCTTTGACATCAACGGACTTAATCCGCCCTGCCACATCAGTGCTGACCGAAACTTTATCACGTTTCACATAAGCATTTTCCGTCGTGACATATCGGCCACCCGTTGCCCAGATGTAAAGCCCCCCAACAATCAAAAGAAACGGAACCGAAAAAAACAGGACCAAACGAAACATGGATTTTCGCTTCCCGTTTTCTGGCAATCCATCTGGACCTGTCTTCAATTCTTCATCCATGGGCGTAATGCCCCCTTTCCTACAACGGTCATCCGTTCAACCAGTCTGCAACGTCATTCACCTGGCGCTATTGTTTTATCCGATAGGTTTGCACGAATTTTTTGCATCGTCCTGACAAAGGCCTCGACCTCGCCAGCGCTTAAGCCATCCACTGCCTGGGCATTCAATTGCAATGCCATCGCCTTCAACTTGTCCATGACCGGCAAGGCTTGCTCCGTAATGTATAGTAAACGGACCCGACGATCAGATGGATCTTGTTCCCGCCGGACCCAGCCCGCATCTTCCATGCGGTCGATTTGTCGGCTAAGCGTGATCGGCTCGATTTCAAGATGCTCGGCCAAGGCGGCTTGCTTGATCCCAGGCAGACGCGACAAAAGCACCAATACCCGCCACTGTGACCGCGACAACTCGATATGACGGGCTTTCTGGTCAAACAGCTTGCGCATGAGACGTCCAGTATCATGCAGCATGGAGCCAATGGTTGGGTCTTTGGGTGAGTCTGTCATTTGATCGAAACACGACAATAATATAATCACGCTTAATATAAGCATGCTTATATTATTTACAAGAAGAATGGGCCCGGAACTCGGATTAATAAAAATTTAGTCAAGATGACCGTATAGTAACAACAGGCTAGATATTATTCTTTTGGCCTATATATTAATATAGGATACTATAGGAGCATGCGCTCTATACGGCAGGATATTCAAGATCTGACAAAGCTGGCGGAACAACGCGACCCCGCCTGCCGCTCGGCCTTGTATTGCCGAATTGTTGATATATTTGAACACGATGAAACGGCGTTAACTGAAGTTGAGCGCCAATTGATGGGCGATATCCTGCGTCATTTGACGCGCGATGTAGAACTGGCCATTCGGATCGGACTTGCGGAACGTCTGTCCATGGATCCGGTGGCGCCCTATCAACTGATCAAGCTTTTGGCCAATGACGACATCAGTGTCGCCCGCTCCATTCTGCTCTATAGCAAGATGTTGAGCGACCGTGATTTGGTCGAGATCGTTCGCAACAAAACCCACCAACACCGCCTTAGCATTGCGGCACGTCAAAACATAACACGCCCGGTGACGAGTGCTTTGGTGGCGACCGGCGACGGCCATGTTGTCCATGCTTTGCTAAAGAATCCCACGGCTGATCTCTCGGCCGCCAGTTATGCCGATGTTGTCACGATGGCCGTGAATGATAACAGCCTGCACGAGCCTCTGATCCATCGCCATGATCTTCCTGCGGATCTGGCAGAACGCCTCTATCTCATGGTGTCGGATCTGTTAAAGGCCGAAATGGTCACACTTTTCCCGGAAATGGCGGATCACCTGGACCAGGCCGTCGGGGCCACAATTATCAATCTAAAAGCCCAAGACGAAGACCGGCGTGCCCAAGGGTCGCCCGCCCAACGGTTAATCGATAAGCTTTATGAAGGGGGCCAACTGACCCCATCTTTTCTTTTAAAAAGCTTAAATCAGGGCCAAACCGAACTGTTTGAACGTGGATTTGCGCGACTTATGAACCTAACTGTGACGGTTTTTCAGCAAGTCCTCTATAGCCGTGGCCCCGATGGACTGGCTGTGGCCTGCCGCGCTGTTGGCATTGATCGCAGCGTGTTCTTAACGATTTATCGTCTGTCCCGGATCGCCCGGGGCAATAGTGCCGATATGACCGATGCCGAAGCGAAACACGCGTTTTCCATTTTCCAGAACATGGATCGTCGCAAGGCTGAAATCACTCTCCATCGCTGGGCCGCTGACGAAAGCCGAGCATCCCTGTTCTAGCCTACCCGCTATTGTTCTGCCCACTCCACGTCTTCGCCCTCTGTTCTTATGACAAAACAATGCTATATAAAGAGGATGAGTGCGTCTTTGTTCGACCCTTTCGGACGGCAGATCAGCTATTTACGGGTCTCCGTCACTGACCGTTGCGACTTCCGCTGTGTCTATTGCATGGCGGAAAATATGACGTTTTTGCCCAAAAAAGACCTGCTGACCCTCGAAGAACTGGACCGCCTATGTTCAGCCTTTATTCGCCGCGGCGTTCGTAAACTGCGGATCACCGGCGGGGAGCCTTTGGTGCGGCGGAATGTCCTTTCGCTGTTCAAAACCTTGGGACAGCATCTGGAAACCGGCGACCTCGAAGAACTGACCTTGACCACCAATGGCAGTCAGCTATCACGCTTTGCCGCTGATTTGGCAGCCATCGGCGTGCGTCGGATCAATGTGTCTCTGGATACGCTCAATTCCGATAAATTTCGGGCGATCACACGTTGGGGCGATTTGGCTCAAGTTTTGGATGGCTTACGCGCCGCCAAACAAGTCGGGATCCAGATCAAGATCAACACGGTCGCCTTACGCGGTGTCAACGACGACGAATTCAGCGATCTCATTGCCTGGTGCGGCAGCGAAGGGTTCGATCTGACCTTCATCGAAACCATGCCCATGGGCGAAATCGACGCCGACCGGACTGAACACTATTTGCCGTTATCTCTGGTCAAAACTCAATTGGCGCGGCGATGGACCCTTGATGAAAGCGATTTCCGAACCGGTGGCCCTGCCCGCTATATGACCGTGCGTGAAACCGGCCGCAAGCTTGGCTTCATTACCCCGCTCTCTCACAACTTCTGCGAAAGTTGCAACCGGGTCCGTTTGACATGCACCGGCACACTTTACATGTGCCTTGGCCAAGAAGATGCCGCCGATTTACGCACACCACTCCGTGCCAGTGAATCCGATCACCTTTTGGATGATGCCATCGCTGACGCCATTGCCCGCAAACCCAAGGGTCATGATTTCATTATTGATCGACGCAGCGGTCGCCCATCCGTGCCGCGCCACATGAGTGTGACCGGCGGATAACATGACGACACAAACAATCGCGATTATTTCAAGCGACACGTCTGACGCCCAAGCGGCTGCAAGCGTTTTGAAGCAACGCTATAAAACTGTCGATATCAACGACGCTGACGTTATCATAGCGCTTGGTGGTGACGGGTTCATGTTGCAAGCCTTGCACCAAGTCATGCACAGCAATCGCCCGATCTTCGGCATGAACCGCGGCACCGTCGGCTTTTTGATGAACAAGTTCACCGAAGACGATTTGCTTGAACGAATTTCCAAAGCCGAAACATTCACTCTCCATCCCTTGCGCATGACCGCAACCACCGTCGATGGACAAGTGGTCGAAGCGCTGGCTGTGAATGATGTTTATATTCTGCGTGAAACACGGTTCACGGCGCAGGTGCGGATCAGCGTCGACAACAAAACCCGGCTTGAAGAACTGGTTTGCGATGGCGTGATTGTGGCGACACCAGCAGGAAGCACGGCTTATAATCTATCGGCCCATGGCCCGATCATTCCGCTGGGTGCCGATGTTCTGGCGCTGACCCCGATCAGCGCGTTCCGTCCTCGGCGCTGGCGCGGTGCGTTGTTGCACCACAATGCCGAAGTGCAATTGGAAATTTTACAAGCCGATTGGCGCCGCGTGAGTGCGGTGGCCGATATGCTGGAAGTTCGCGGTGTGCGTCATGTGCGGGTTCGGGAAGATAGGGATGTCAGCTTACAACTGTTATTCGATTCCGAACAAACGTTGAGTGAACGCATCTTGCAGGAACAATTCGAAGGCTATTAGCCGGACAGGTGATGCTGAGGCCTCAATGCCAGCATCACCCACCGCAATTATTTCATAGCGAACACGCTTATTTCAAAGAGAACACACTGGCCTTGCGTGGCACCAAATTGACACGGCGGCCGGTGGCGATCGGTTCGCCCGCGCCCACATCCGCTTCAATGATTTCACCGCGCGGCGCCACTTCGATCTCAAGGCGTCGGGTTGCACCATGACGACGGAATGAACGCACAATTCCAGCCAACGCATTGGGCGCGGATTCGACAATGTCGATATCATGCGGACGCAGATAAAGCACGGCAGGACCATCTGCCACACCGGGCGCTGGAATGGTCAACGGGCGATCATCAAGCTGCACCAGACCATTTTGGACTGTGACCGCAATCTTGCTCGATTCACCGATGAATTCAAACACGAACGGAGACGCCGGATTGTCATAAACTTCGTCCGGCGTCCCGACTTGTTCGATCAGCGATTGGTTCATCACC
>JBBCIP010000371.1:0-10486 GCA_037189785.1 Alphaproteobacteria bacterium | reverse complement strand
CTTGCCATCACTGCCGTACGCCATATGCGTGCTGCAAATTCGATTTTGGGCCTGAATTATGCCTATTACCATTTGGGTTTGGCGCAGATGTATACCGGCCGCCTGCGCGAAGCCGAGGCGACGTTCCGTGAGGCTTTGGCAACGGCTCAAGAAAATTTTGGCAGCGATAGCGGACAAAAAGCTATATCCGACGTTCTGTTGGCTGCCACGCTTTATATGAAAGGTGATTATGCCGGTGCCGAGGGATATCTCGAAAACTCAATGGAGCAGGTTGCAACCAATGACAGTTGGTTCGATGTTTTGCTGTCTGCCTATGAAACCTATATCGGTATAAGTTATATCAAGCACGGCTTGGCCGAAACCTTGGCATTCATTGACCGCGGTGAGCAAAATGCGCGTCGTCGCAATTTGCCGCGTTTGCAGCCGTTCTTTCAAGCGGCGCGGATTCGCTTGCACATCATGGACGGTGATATTCCGAAAGCGGCAACCTTGGTGCGGTCGATGGATTTTGTGTTCACGCTAGGCGAATGGCGCAATAAGCCATATCTCTGGCGTAACCACCATACATCAGGCATTGCCCTCTCCAGTTTATATTTGGAACAAGGAGCGCCGGGCCATGCGCTCGAAATACTCGCCGATCTACGCAGTAAGGCCGAGCTTGGTGGGCACGAATTGTTCTTAATTGAAATCGGTATCCAAGAAGCCTTGGCCTATCGTTTGGTTGGTCGCCATGCCGAGGCGTTGGAGGCGATTTTAACAGCATTGCGTGCCGCTTTGCCGGAAGGGATCACACGTCCCTTCATTGATGAAGGAACGGGGCTTGAGAGTTTGTTAAGCCAAGCGTTACGGCAGCAGCGTGAAACCATCGATAGCTTGGCCAAAATTCAAATTGCAGGATTGCTGGATGCCATTCGACGGGAACGGGCCACGCCGGTTGGCGCCGAGGAACTGTTGAGTGAGCGCGAACAAGAGGTCATGACGGAACTGGCGCATGGCTACTCGAATAAGGAAATCGCGCGAGCGCTCAATATGACCGAAAACACGGTGAAATTTCATCTCAAGAACATCTACGCCAAGTTAGGCGTCGAAAAACGCGGCCAAGCTGTTGTAAAAGCACGAGAAAAATCCTTAATCGTATAATTAACACATTTCCTACCCGGAAGGGTAGGGAGGGGTGGTGTTGCGCAAACTACCTACCCGATACTCTCCCTTGTCCACCCGCATGCTGTTTTGACCAGCTCCCATCAGCTTGCCACCATGGCAACAACAGAAATTGGGATGATCTCAAAGTTAGAGTGTTAGGGAGCAAGTTATTATGCGCATAGGCGTGGATGTTGGTGGAACCAATACAGATGCCGTTCTGATGGACGGTAATAAAGTGATCGCAGCCACCAAGTCGCCGACGACGCAAGATGTCAGCAGCGGGATTATCAACGCTATTACGACGATCTTGACGCAGTCGAATGTTGGGCCCGGCGCCATTGAAGTTGTGATGATCGGCACCACCCATTTCACCAATGCCTTTGTTGAAGGCAAACGGTTATTGAATGTTGGTGTGCTGAGATTATCGTTGCCGTCTGCCAGCGGTATTCCGCCCATGAGCGACTGGCCGGAACGCCTAAAAAATGCTGTGGGTAACCATGTCTATGAAGTGGGTGGTGGTTATCAATTCGATGGCCGCGAAAATGCGCCGCTTGATGAGGCGGCTATTGCCGCTGCTGCTCGGTCGATGCGGGCGAACGGCATTAAAAGTGCTGCCGTTTGCGGCATTTTCAGCCCGATTAATGGAGCCCAAGAAGAACGTGCGGCGGAAATTCTGCAACAAGAAATTCCTGACTTATACGTTACGTTATCGCATAAAATCGGCCGTATTAGTCTGATTGAACGTGAAAATGCGGCGATCATGAATGCATCATTGTCGGAAATGTCCGTGCATGTTGTGCAATCATTCCGCGATGCTTTGTTGAGCTTAAAGATTACAGCGCCATTCTACATCAGCCAGAACGATGGCACATTGATGAGCGCCGAGCATGTGGAGCGTTACCCGGTTCTGACGTTCGCATCCGGACCGACAAATTCCATGCGGGGCGCGGCCTATTTATCAGGCGCGAAAAACGCGATCGTTGCTGATATTGGTGGCACCACCACGGATATCGGCGTGCTGGCCAACGGGTTCCCGCGTGAGTCATCGGTCACGGTCGATATCGGCGAAGTACGGACGAATTTCCGGATGCCGGATATTTTTGCGATCGGTCTTGGTGGTGGTAGTTTGGTGCAGGGTGAGGGGGCGAATTTGACCGTCGGTCCCGAATCCGTCGGCTTTCGCTTGAGTGAGAAAGCGTTGGTCTTTGGTGGCGATACACTGACGACCAGTGATATTGCGGTCGCTGCAGGACAGGTCACTATGGGTGATCCGAGCAAAGTTGCGCATCTCAGCAAAGATCATGTTCAAAAAGCCCTGGATGTCATTCACGATAAATTGACCCAAGCAATTGATCGAATGAAGTCCAGCGCCAATGAAGTTCCGCTTATACTCGTGGGCGGAGGTGTTGTTTTGATTTCACGCGATATCCCAGGGACGAGCGAAGTGATCATTCCTGAAAATGCGGCTGTTGCGAATGCCATCGGTGCGGCGATTGCGCAAGTTGGTGGTGAAGTTGACCGGGTGTTTTCCTATGAAGCTCTGGGCCGCACACAAGCTTTAGAGCAGGCAAAAAAGCAAGCATCCGAGAATGCAGTATCTGCCGGAGCCGATCCCGATACGATCGAAATCGTCGATGTTGAAGAATACCCCTTACAATATGTTCCTGGTGGTGCCGTACGCTTGCGGGTGCGTGCTGTCGGTGATCTTAAACTCAGCAAAAGCATCCGTTAAGGGAGGACCAGATCATGAAATTTACATTACAAGACACCGTTGATGTTGCTCGTGGCGCGGCCTTTCTCGGCACTGGTGGTGGTGGCGATCCTTATTCTGGCCGTTTGTTTGCCGATCAAATGATCCGCGAACATGGTGCGCCGGACATCGTTGATCCTATGACCCTGCCTGATGATGCCAATTGCTTTGTTTTTGCGATGATGGGCGCGCCGACGGTTCTGGTTGAAAAGCTGATGAGCGGCAAAGAAAGCGATCTTGTCATTGATAAAATGCAGGAACTCACGGGTAAAAAAGCCGATTATATTATTCCGGCCGAGATCGGTGGCTTGAATTCGATGTTGCCGTTGGCTGTTGCGGCGCGCCGGGGTCTTCCACTGATTGATGCCGACGGTATGGGGCGTGCCTTTCCAGAAATCCAAATGGTAACGTTCAACGTCTATGGCGTGCCGATTTGCCCGGTCGTGATCGGCAATGATCATCTGGAAACGGTTGTGGTCAACGCCCGGAATCCAAAGTCGGCAGAAGATATTTCGCGCTCGGTCGCCATTCAAATGGGGCTGTCGGTGATGATGTCGGCCTATCCGATGACTGGAAAGCAGGTCAGAGAAACCGCAGTTCCTTACACCTTAAGCTTGGCATTGGGAATTGGTCGGGCCATTCGTGAAGGCCGTCACAAAGGTGACCCCGTGGACGCTATGCTGCAATACCTGAAAACCACGGAATACTATAAAAACTGTGCTGTTTTGTTTGACGGCAAAGTGGTTGATCTGTTGCGTGAAACCACACGCGGTTTCTCGATCGGGCGCTGCATCTTTGAAGCACTTGATGGCAGTGGTCGACGTATGGAAGTGCAATTCCAAAATGAACATTTGGTTGCGCGCGATGAAACAGGCGTGAAAACAATTGTACCAGACTTGATTGCGATGGTTGACCGGGAAACCGGTGAACCGATTACCACCGAAGGTTTGAAATATGGTCAGAGACTGAAGGTGGTCGGTGTCAGCGCGGCACCGACCATGCGAACTCCGGAAGCTCTGGCCTGTTTCGGACCACAAGCCTTTGGCTTAAAAGATCCGTTCACCCCGATCGAAAAGTTGATAGCTTAATAACCACATCAAGGAGGAAGTTAAATGCTAAAATCAATGTCAAGCCGTCTGCTCTGGGGCACAACCGCCCTTGGCCTTATGGTGCCGTTTGCAGCACAAGCCCAAGGCAGCATGGGTTTCGAGGAAATCGTGGTAACAGCACAAAAACGTGCTGAAAATCTGCAAGAGGTGCCGATCCAAGTAACGGCTTTTACTGCGGCAAAAGTTGAAGACGCCGGTATTAAGAGCACGCGCGACTTTGTGGCCATGGTGCCCAACATGTCGTTTGACGAGTCATTTACTTATTTGAATTCTTTCGTCACGATCCGCGGTATTTCTCAGCTTAACAATGCTGATGCGCCTGTTGCTGTTGTAATTGATGGTGTGCCTCAAAACAGTCAAAAGCAATTCAAAATGAATTTGTTCGATATTGAACGAATTGAAGTGCTGAAAGGCCCACAAGGTGCATTATATGGCCGTAATGCTTCCGGTGGGGCTGTTAACATCACGACAAAACAACCAACAAATGATTTTGAAGGTTTTATTAATGGCAGTTATGGGAATGGCGATGCCATAGACCTCTCTGGCGGTATTTCTGGCCCAATTATCCAAGACAAAGTTTTATTCCGTATCGCAGGATCGTATCGTCAAGATGACGGTCGCATAAATAATACTTTTACCAATAACAACGTCGATTTTGTTGATCATGACTATAGTGTTCGCGGCATGATCAAGGTTCTTGCATCAGATAATCTTACATTTGATTTCCGTGCTTCTTACCAAGACTTTCAAGCAGGTGGATTGTATGATGCTCCGATTTTCGGTGCAAATCCACTTACTACCAACAGTGCAAATATCATTGCCGATCCTCAAGCAAATATTGAAGGTCTGACATTCGGTAATATCTTTGAAGCAACGTTCAAATTCGACTATGATATGGATTTTGCAACGTTAACTGGCATCACTGGTTATACGAAACTGAAAGAAGCATATCGTGGAGATTTGGATTTCACGTCAGCTCTTGGGCTTGGTCAAGCGCAGGATTTAGACACAAAATTACTTAGTCAAGAAATTCGTTTGGTGTCAAATGCGGATCAGGCTTTTCGTTGGATCATAGGTGGTTTCTACATTAAGACAGAAAAAGACTTATTCACACGCGCTTGGCTGGATGTGGATGGAAGTCGTGATAATGTTAATGATGAAGCACTGCGCGCCATCACACGATTGGGAGAAGATAGAAATAATGCATACGCTTTATTTGCCCAATTCGATTATGATGTAGTAGATAACTTTACGATACAAGGCGCGCTTCGCTATGATCGGGATAAGCGTAAAATTGATGGCTACGACAATTTTTTTGGAACTGTTACGCCGCAAAGTGGAAAAAAATCGTTTGACGCCATTCAGCCTAAGGTCACTTTAACCTATAAATTTGATGGTGAAAAACTGGCGTATGCGACTTATTCGACAGGCTTTAGGTCTGGTGGTTTTAATGCGCCAGGTGTAATGCCTGAAATTTTCGAAGATGAAACTTTGCAAAATTTTGAAGCTGGCTTTAAGACAAGCTGGTTGAATAATCGTTTGATTATAAACGGTGCGGTGTATTTCCAGAAAGTTGATGATTTCCAAATCTTCTTTGTAGATGGTCCGAATGCTGCTCAGTATCTGGCGAACATAGATAAAGTTGACATTTTTGGGGTTGAACTGGAAGTCCAGGCAATGCCAATAGAAGGCTTGGAACTCTTTGGTTCTATCGGTACGACTGATACAGAAATCAAGAGAAACACGCTTGATCCAACAGTTGTGGGGAATCAAACTCCTAAAAATACTAAAATTAAAATTAATTTAGGCTTCCAGTATCGCATGGCCTTAGCTGATGATTTGTCAGGTATTATTCGGATGGATTATGAGCATCGCGGTAAAAAATACTGGCAGCTTAACAATGTTGATATCCAAAGCCCAGTTGACTTAATTAATGCACGTGCGGGTATCGAAGGGGATACTTGGGGCATTTACGTTTGGGGTAAAAACCTGACCAATGAAGAATATTATGGTGACTTCAATCCATCCGAATACTCCGGTATGGCTTATGACATCGGTTTCCGGGCACAACCGCGCACCTATGGTGTAGAAGCACGCTACAAGTTCTAATTACCTCCACACTATGCTTCGGCAACCCGCTGCTTTCGTATGAGAGCAGCGGGTTTTTTTCTTTTATACGCTGAGATTTCAGAGCGCGTTGATCTTACCGCCTTCGGCGAGCTTGGCGAGGCCCTTGGCCAGCATCAACACACCCTTCAAGCGATCATCGGTCGTCGGCCAATTGCGGCTGAGCACGAGCTTATGATCGGATTTCACCTTCGCGCTGGCCCGCTCTTTGGATAATAGTTCCACAAGACCGGCAGGGTTGGCGAATTGGCCTTTGCGGAAGGCGACCGTGGCACCCCGTGGTCCGGCCTCGACCTTTTCAATTCCGGCTTTGCGGCAGTAACCTTTGATTTCGATCACCGACAGAAGTTCTTTGACCTCGGCCGGTAACGGGCCGAAACGGTCGATCAGTTCAGCGGCGAAGCTGTCGATCTCGGCCCGGGTTTCAAGATCGGCGAGCCGACGATAGAGCGCCATCCGCACATTCAGATCGCCGACATAATTGTCGGGGATCAGCACTGTGGCGCCGATCGCGATTTGTGGCGACCAGGTGCTGTCGGCTTCCTGCCCATCATGGCCGGAGCGCGCTTCGGCCACGGCTTCCTCCAGCATTTGCTGATAAAGTTCGATGCCGACTTCGCGGATGTGTCCCGATTGTTCTTCGCCCAATAAATTCCCGGCGCCGCGAATATCAAGATCGTGGGAGGCGAGCGTAAAGCCGGCGCCAAGTGTATCGAGCGTTTGCAGAACTTGCAGTCGCTTTTCGGCGTTGGCCGTCAGCAATCGGTTTGGCGGCAATGTCATATAGGCATAAGCCCGCACTTTGGAACGCCCAACGCGGCCACGCAATTGATAAAGCTGGGCCAAGCCGAACATGTCGGCGCGGTGAATGATCATCGTATTGGCGGTTGGAATATCCAATCCGGATTCGACGATGGTGGTGGCCAATAACACGTCAAACTGACCATCGTAAAAGGCATTCATAATGCCATCGATGGTCGTCGGCGGCATTTGACCATGGGCAATGGCCAATTTGACTTCCGGCACAGTTTCACGAATGAACGCTGCCACATCGTCAAGGTCGGATATCCGGGGGGCGACATAGAAACTTTGTCCGCCACGATAATGTTCGCGCAGCAGTGCTTCGCGGATGATCATCGGGTCTTGCGGCAGCACAAATGTCCGTACCGCCAACCGATCAACCGGCGGGGTGGCGATGATGCTCATTTCTTTGAGGCCGGACAAAGCCATATGCAGTGTGCGCGGGATCGGGGTCGCTGTCAGCGTCAACACGTGGACGTTGACTTTCAGTTGCTTCAAGCGTTCTTTATGGGTCACGCCGAAATGCTGTTCTTCGTCGATAATCAACACTCCCAGACGTTTGAATTGCAAATTCTTGGCCAGCAGGGCGTGGGTGCCGATGACGATATCGACGGTGCCGTCTTCTAATCCGGCTTTGGTCGCTTTGGCATCTTTATCACCGACCAAACGCGATAATTGCGCAATCCGCACCGGCAACCCTTGGAAACGTTTTTCAAACGTTCGCACATGTTGGCGGCACAGCAGTGTGGTCGGCGCAATGACAGCGACCTGTTGCCCCGACATGGCAGCGACAAAGGCGGCGCGCAACGCAACTTCCGTTTTGCCAAAGCCAACGTCGCCGCAGATCAATCGATCCATCGGGCGTCCGATTGAGAAATCCTCGATCACATCACTGATGGCGCGTAATTGATCTTCGGTCTCGGCAAAGGGGAAGCGGGCGCAGAATTCATCATATAATCCGGCGCCAGGTTCAATCACATCGGCTTTTTTCAAGGCTCGTTCGGCCGCCAGACGAATAACTTCGTCGGCCATTTCACGAATGCGTTTCTTGAGTTTGGCCTTGCGGCTTTGCCACGCCGTCCCACCCAATTTGTCAAGCACGACGGAGCTGTCTTCAGATCCATAGCGGCTCAGCATTTCGATGTTTTCGACCGGGACGTATAATTTATCGCCACCGTCATAAACCAACATCACGCAATCATGGGGCGCGCCCATGACCTCGATCGCCATCAAACCTTCGAACCGGCCGACGCCATGGTCGATATGCACAACGTAATCGCCAGGGCTGAGCGCGGCGGCTTCGCGTAAGAAATTGTCGGCTTTCTTTTGGCGCTTTGATTTGCGAACCAAGCGATCGCCCAGAATATCCTGCTCGGTGATGATCGCGAAGTCGTCGGTCACAAACCCATGTTCAAGCGGCAGCACCAGTAACCCGACGGCCCGCTCGGGCAATGTCTGAATATCGTCCCATTTATCGATCAGATGGGTACTTCGAACGCCATGGTCGGATAGAACCCCTTGCAGACGATCCCGTGCCCCGCCGCTATACGTCGCAAGAAAGACCCGCAGCCCATTTTTTGTCAGGGCCTGGATATGAACACGCAACGCGTCATAGACATTGGTGTTCGGCGTATTGCGTTCGGTCACGAAATCGCGGCCGATATGACCGCCGAGATCAAGGCTGGTGTCATCAGGGCTTTTGTGCGGTGTCAGGCTGCGATTGTCGGTCGCCATCATCACATCGCGCCATTCATCTGCCGTCATATACAAAGCCGCGGGGGCCAGCGGCTTATAGGGCGCGATGCCGCTTGTGGTTTTTAAACTCGCTTGCTCTTTGCGCGATTGGTAATAATCGGCGATTGCCGTAAAGCGTTCGGCCAAAGCGTCGTCGCTCAGTGGGTCGACCGTGACAAGCGCCCCCGACGCATAGTCAAATACCGTTTCCATGCGCTCGTGAAACAGCGGCAGCCAATGTTCGGCGCCGGTATGTTTGCGGCCTTCGGATATGGCCTCATATAACGGATCATCGCCCATCACCGTGCCGAACAGCTCGACATAGCGGGAGCGGAAGCGGCGGATTGCATCGGGGCTTAGCAAAATTTCGCTGGCGGGAACAAGCGAGATGCCTTCGAGTTTGCCGCTGGAACGTTGGTTGAGCGGATCGAACGAGCGGATCGCATCGATTTCATCGCCAAACAAATCAAGCCTTACCGGCTGACGCGATCCGGCGGGAAAAATATCGACAATACCGCCACGGATAGCAAACTCCCCCGGCTCCATTACCGTGCCGGTGCGGCTATAGCCATTTGCGGCGAGGAAGTTGGTCAGGGCTTTGAGATTAAGTGTCTTGCCGCTGCGTAACGTGATCGACGCTTTGTTCATGCTGTCCCGCGTCGGCAAACGTTGCGCCGCCGCGTTGATGGTCGTCAACACGATCCGTCCACCGGCGGGCACCGGGCGGGTCGCCACACGATAGAGCGTCATCATCCGTCGCGCGGCAATATCGGCATGGGGCGAGGCCCGGTCATAAGGCAGGCAATCCCAGGCGGGCAGGCGTAAGACTTCGATCTCGGGGGCAAAGAATTTTAAACTATCAGCCAAAGTCGCGAGCCGCGCATCATCACGAGCGATATGCAAAACCGTGGCCGCGCCGGGACTCTGATGGCCGGCGTTGGCCAATCGCGTTTTGACGATTTCAGACAGAACGATGGCATCATAGCCTTCAGGGACGCCGGTCAGGGTGATATGCCCTGGTGCCGCCGCAATACGCAACCAGTTGATGCCGCCGACGATGATCGATGTTTTGGTCACGCTGGGAACTCGAGATAATCTAATTTTTGCAACATGGTCATGATGTCGTGATGATACATTTCCGGCGGTTGTCGGATCGAGCCGATCCAGGCCACAAGATCGATGTCTTGTTCTTCCAAAAGCTGCTCCAGTCGGTCGAGCTGCTCGTCGGAAAGGTTATGGAGATTTTTGTCGGCAAAGTTGCCAAGCAGGACATCGGCCTCCTTGATGCCGCGATGCCAGCAGCGGAAACGCAACCGTTTCAGGCGGGTGTCATGATCCACGGGGGGATCGATCGGTGCGGCAATTGGCTCTTGGGCCATCTCATGTCTCCATAGCACTATGCCCCCCGCCTGAAATAGGAGGGAGGGGCGTGAAGTCTTTGCGGCGGCGGACGCATCGGGTAAGGTGCCCGCATGTCCGTCAACACCCCAAGTATTTAGGCAGCCGAAGCCCATGCGTCCAGAAGTATTGTTCCCCTTATTCCGCGCCGTCACGGCTTTGAAGGGAATCGGTGGGCGTACGGCTGCGCATATGGCCCGGCTTGAGCTCAATCGGGTCCTGGATTTGCTGTGGCACAAGCCGGTGGGGTTGGTCGATCGGCGCTATACGCCGGAAGTCGCCTTTGCCGAAAATGGCGCTGTGGCGACGCTGACGGTCAAGGTCGAGCGCCATTTTGCCGCCCCGCCGGGCGGAAAGCGGCCGTATCGGATCGAGGTGAGCGATCAAACCGGCGAAATGGACTTGGTGTTTTTCCGTGGCAATC
>JBBCIP010000370.1:0-14075 GCA_037189785.1 Alphaproteobacteria bacterium | reverse complement strand
CCATGACTTGCCGGGCGGTGGCTTCATCGCCGGTGTCACCATGTCGATTGCCTTTATCTTACAATACATGGCCGCCGGCACGCGCTGGACCGAAGCGCATCTCCGCGTCCAACCGATCAACTGGATCGGGTTTGGCCTGTTGATTGCTGTCGCTGCGGGCTGCGGCTCCTTGGTCTTCGATTACCCATTCCTGACGTCGTATTTCCAATATATCGATATTCCTGGACTGGGCACTATCCCCGCTGCCACGGCCATGATCTTCGATCTTGGGGTGTTTGCGCTGGTGGTAGGGGCGACCCTCCTTATGCTCGTCGCGCTCGCCCATCAATCAATCCGCACACCCCGCAAAATCAGCCCGAAAGCTGATGCGACGGAGGCCGATGCCCTACCGGCACCTGAGCCGATAGGGAAAACGACTGAGGAGGGCCAAATCTGATGGAAATTGTACTTGCCCTTGGCATCGGTGTTTTGATCGGATCGGGAGTTTGGCTATTGTTCAGACCCCGGACATTTCAGGTCGTCATCGGTCTTTCTTTGATCAGCTATGGCGTCAATCTTTTCATCTTTTCCGTGAGCGGCGTACAGATCGGCGCCGCCCCTATCCTTGACCCAGCTATTACCGACCTCAGCACTTACGCCGACCCATTGCCACAGGCACTGGTGTTGACAGCCATCATCATCAGCTTCGCAATGACCGCGCTTTTTCTTGTTGTCCTCTTGGCATCACGGGGTCTGACCGGAACCGACCATGTTGATGGTCAAGAGCCCACCCCATGAACAGCTTATTCCCTCACCTGATCATCGTACCCATTATCCTGCCGCTAGCGGTCGCAGCCTTTATTATTATGGTCGAACAGCGGTCGCTGCGCGTGGCCATTAGTTTTACGACAGTTGTGGCGTTGCTCGCGACATCCATCGTCATGCTGCTCTCCGTCGCCTCGCCAGAGGCAAATGCGGTAAGTGTCTATCGCATCGGTGACTGGCCCGCCCCGTTCGGCATTGTTCTGGTGCTCGATCGCCTATCTGCCGGCATGGTGGCGCTGACCAGTGTGTTGGCCCTTGCAGCCTACGTTTTCTCGCTCGCCCGCTGGGACCGTGCGGGTCCTCGTTTCCATGCGTTGTTTCTGCTGTTGCTCACGGGGCTCAATGGCGCTTTTCTGACGGGCGACTTGTTCAACCTTTTTGTCTTTTTCGAAGTTCTGCTGGCCGCGTCTTATGGGCTCGTGCTGCACGGCTCCGGTACTGCCCGCGTCAAAGCAAGCCTTCACTATATTGCTATCAATCTTGGCGCTGCTTCGCTTTTCCTGCTCGGTGTCGCCGTTATTTATGGCATCACCGGCACACTCAATATGGCCGACATCGCGGCACGTATTCCCCATATCGCGGGACAGCAACGCGTGCTTTTTGAAATCGGATGTGCCGTGCTGGGCATTGCGTTTCTGATTAAAGCTGGGATATGGCCGCTTAATTTTTGGCTGCCGCCGACCTATTCGGCATCAAGCGCACCCGCGGCGGCCATGTTCGCAATCATGACAAAGCTCGGTGTCTATGCGACGTTACGCGCAACGTTCTTGTTCTTTGGCGCTGACGCCGGCGGCACGGTAGACTACCCCAGCCCATTGCTTTTGTTGGGCGGTGCGCTCACGATCGTTATGAGCTCCATCGGCATGCTGGCCGCGCGCACGTTTTCACGGATCGCAGGTTTTTCCGTTTTGATTTCATCTGGTGCGGTTCTTGCCGTTGTCGGGGCCGGTAGCGAGCAAGCCCTGTCCGGCGCCCTATATTACATGATCAGCTCGACCTTTGCCGTTGCGGCCTTTTTCCTTCTTATCGAACTTCTGAATCGTATGCGTGGAACGGTCGCCGCGCCTATGGGACCGCCCGTATTCGAGGACGAGTATCAAGACCCCTATGAAGATGGCCCGCCTGGCGACGAAGTGGGTGTTGTTATTCCGGCCGTCATTGCCTTGATCAGTGGCGGCTTCATCCTAAGCGGGCTTTTGCTTGCGGGTCTGCCACCGCTTTCTGGCTTTGTCGGCAAATTTGCCATGATGGTCGGTTTATCCGAGCATGCAACGATCGCGGATTGGATATTGATCGCCCTCTTAACGGTGTCGAGTTTCACCGTCATCGTCGCCTTGCTGCGCATCGGGATCGAAACTATCTCGGCCGCCAAGGAAAACACCGTGCCCCGCGTTCAAGGTGTAGAATTCATCGCCATTGCCGGATTGCTGACGGTCTGCATTGTTATGACAACAAACGCCGCTACAGTGCTTCAATATACGAATGATACGGTATCCTGGTTGCATCACCCTCAATATTATGTCGACGCGGTCCTCGGCACCGACTACCGCGCGGGCTTAGAGGCATATGAGGGCCGCAAATGAGCAAGCTTTTTCCTTACCCCGGTGTATCGCTCGCTCTCGCGATTTTATGGTTACTGCTGTATAATTCAGTGACGCCGATGACCGTGATCGGTGCCGTGCTGATTGGGGTAATCCTGCCGTGGTGTCTTGTCCTAATGAAAGCGCCAAAGCCACCGCTTGGAAGCTTTATCGCACTCGTCAGGCTTGCAGGCATCGTCATTTATGACATCATCCGGTCGAACTTTGCAGTCGCCACGATCATTGTCAGCCGCACTAGGCATAAACAGGTGTCGGGCTTCGTCACTATTCCGCTCGATCTAACCGATCAATACGGTTTGGCTTTGCTGGCGGTGATCATCACCAGCACGCCAGGAACACTATGGGCGCAACACGATGCCGCGACAAACCGTTTGCTCTTGCACGTGTTCGATTTGGTCGAAGAAGAGGAATGGATCAATCTCGTGAAACGCCGCTATGAACCGCTATTAAGGGAGATATTCGAATGAGCGCCCTTATTCTGAGTGTCGCGCTTTTTATAGCGCAGATCATGCTCGTTATCGCCATGGCGCTTTCTGTCTGGCGTATCGTGCGGGGCCCACGCGCACAAGACCGCGTGCTCGGGCTCGACACATTCTATGTGAACGCACTCTTGATGATCGTGATATTTGGGATCCGGACCGGTAGCACACTCTATTTTGAGGCCGCACTCGTGATCGGTTTAATGGGCTTTACCGCTACCGTCGCCCTGGCCAAGTTTCTGATGCGCGGCGAGGTCATCGAATGATTGAAGCCCCCACACTGCCATTATGGGCTGCCATACTCACCAGTCTTTGTGTTCTGAGCGGTGCAACCCTTACCTTGATCGGCACAATCGGTCTTGTGCGACTGAAATCATTCTATCAGCGCGTCCATGCGCCGACACTCGGTGCGACACTTGGCGCGGTGCTGATCCTGATTGGATCGATGCTGTGCTTTTCGGTATTGCAATCACGCTTCATCGTCCACGAAATTTTGCTTTCGATCTTCATTTTGTTAACAACACCGGTGACCCTCATTCTTCTTGTTCGCGCAGCACTTTATCGTGACCGATCAGAAGCCAATGGCAACGTCCCGCCGATGGATTGATCTGACCTATTTAAGCCGGGAAAAGAACACACGTGATCGGCTTATCTCGAAACGGTGACGAGCTATTCGCTATGATATTTGGTTATTTTGAATTGAAGTGGGATGGACTCCGTATGCCCTTGTTACAAGAATCGCTTGTTATTTGAAATCGCACACACCCAACGTTCTTTTTATGTTCTTGTTTATTTCTGACTATTATTTTAGTCGCGAACAGCTTTTATAAAACAAAAAACCGTGAAATTGTCGATACCTAACCCAGAGGCATGACCCTGCCAGAGGCCATGTCCTACGACTACCACTTTGAGTGGGAAAAAAATGCGTTAAGCTTATGCAAGGCGGTGCTTTTGTGACGGTACTTTAGGACCTCCTAAACACCTATGCTCCAAGGGGTGAGAAATGACCCTCTTAGCTACGGAAGGGTTGGCGAGTAAGGGAGAGTGTTATGCATGAGCATATCATCCCTAGGGTTGGCGTTGCGGGGAGGAGCAATTCTGACGCATCGTTTATGCTCAACGCCATATATGCTTTCGACTGGGGTTCAACCCCAGCGGGGGATATTGGATTATGGGAGGCCCCACTCAAGCATACCTTACGCTTGATGCTACGTGCAACGACACCCATGGCCTTGCTGCTGGGAAGGGAGGCCCTGCTAACGTACAACGATACGATGCGCGAGCTGTTCGGTACATTTTATGATGGATCGTTGGCTCGCACACTCGAAGACGTGCTCCCGGAAGCGGCAAAATTATATCACGAAACAATTGAACAATGTTTTAGCGGCAAGGCCTGCAACTTCTCTGATCAGGCCATGCTGCTTTGCTGTGATGGCGAATGGAAAACGGCTTGGTTCGATCTATCATTCACACCGGTTATGAATGATGAAGACCGCGTGCTAGCTGTTTTGTTGATTGTGAGCGAAACAACTGCACGCGTGACAACGTTGCAGGAGCTACAACGCACGCAAAAGCGGCTTGACGTAGCCTTCGATGTTAGTGGCATTGTAGGCACGTGGGACATCAATGTCAGAACAAATCGGCTAACGTGCGATGAACGCTTTGCTCGTTTGTTTGGAATAAGCCCTGAGGATGGCCGCCTAGAGATAGACACAGATACTTTCATCAATATTATTCATCAAGATGATCGGGAGATTGTTCAGAGCGCACTTAAAAAATCAATGCAACTAGGCTCCGATTATCATTGCCGCTATCGAGTATACTCCCCGAAATATGGTCTGCGCTGGTATCTTGATGCCGGTAGAGCAATCTTGGACGATGCAGGTCAAGTCAAAAAGCTGACAGGCATCGTGATCGACCTAACCAGTCAAGTTTCAGTCGAAACTGCCTTTCATGAAAGCGAGGCGCGCTTCCGCGCATTTGTCGAATCCATCCCTCAAATTGTCTGGGGCACAGACGGACAAGGCCGGCACGATTATTTCAACGGCCGATGGACTGAATTCACCGGGCTTGATCCTAACGCGGTCGCAGACGACGAGTGGCAGCGTCTTGTGCATCCTGATGATTGGCCGATGGTCGCCGAGACCTGGGAGGAGTGTCTTCGCACGGGTAAAACTTACGATATCGAATATCGTTTTCGACATTGGTCGGAAGAATATCGATGGTTGCGAGTCATGGCGCTACCACTATATGACCGCTCCGGTCATATTATTCGCTGGTACGGCACCTCGACAGATATAGAGGATCAGAAAAGACTCGTGGACGAGCGCGAGCTCATCGCAAATGAATTAGAGCATCGTATTCGGAACATCTTTGCACTTGTCAACGGACTCGTTGCGCTCTCGGTACGGGAGCATCCGGATCTTGCACCTATTGCAGAAGATTTCCAAAAACGTCTTTCGGCACTATACCGCGCGCACAGTGTTATCCGAGCGCGTGACAAAACCTCCCCCGTTCCGGTATCAATCCAATCGCTTGTTCGCAAACTACTAGAGCCTTATGATGACGGCACCAAGCGGATCAGTGTTTCAGGGGACGATGTCCACCTAAAAGAAACCATGCTAACTCCACTCGCTTTGGTATTCCATGAATTGGCCAGCAATGCCGCGAAATATGGCGCCTTAACTGTTCCTACCGGTCTATTACACTTATGCTTCAAGCACGATGGGAAGCGCTTACATGTTTGTTGGAAAGAAATGGGATTGCAGGCTACAGCGGATATTCCCGAATCTGGCTATGGCTCCCGCCTGCTGGCCCTTACTATCGAGTGGCAGTTGAAAGGCAGCTATTCAAAAACACTCGTACCAAACGAATTGATATTCGAGTTCATAATCCCGATCCCACCTTTGTCTTAACTGAGACGAAGCTACATCGGACCATTTATCGATATGTCCGATTTTCTTATTAAGGCGCTTGATATAAATTATTTTCTTTCATTATAATTTGTCTGCTTGTGCACCCTTTAACGCCCCTGTCCTAGGACGTTCCAGGCACAGGCGGGGAACGGATATTTGAAAACGGGGTCGGCGATGTTAATGCACTTTTCGACGCATGACCTAGCTCCAAAAATATGTCGCGAAGCTGTAGCCAACACCTACGGGCAGCATGTTAAGGGCGCTATAGACTTTTCACCCGATCATCCGGTGGCGGCCGAGATGTGGCTGCGTCAGGTTGGCGGTATTCATATCGCAATGGTCGAGACTTCGCCGGTGCGTATTTCTACACCAGCCAGTGACAACGGTGTGTTGTATCTAGGCATTACGGTGGCAGGTGGCGGTGTAATCGATGCCTTGGGCGAAGCACGCCCGGTAAAGGCAGGCGACTTCAATATAATGCAATGTGCGCGACCATCCGTGACGGTAGCCGACCAGCCCAGTCGCATTCTCAGCATCATGGTCCCCCATGATCATATCCTGCATCGCCTCAAAAGCCAGGATACCATCACAAAACCCCAACCGGTTTCAGCCTCTGCAACTAAGCTTCTGCAAAGCTATGCCACAACACTATTAAGTGACGATGGGGCAACACAAACCGGTTTTGAACAAAGCGTCATGTCGAGCCACATCATTGACCTTGCCGTGTTAGTGCTGGGCGGTGGACGCGACCACGAGGAACACGCCCGTCGAAATGGGTCACGCGCGGCACGACGCGAGGTAATCAAGGCTGATATCCGGGCGCATCTAGCCAACCCGGATTTATCATTGGATTGGCTCGTCAAACGGCATCGCCTCAGTGCGTCTTATATCCGGTCACTATTTTATGACGAAGGGACAAGCTTTACCGATTTTGTGGTCGATGCCCGACTGAGCCATGTGGCCAGTCTGCTGCGTACACCGACCAATGCCCACGAAACAATTGCCGCAATCGTCTTCCTAGCCGGCTTTAACGACATTTCCTGGTTCAATAAGCTGTTCCGACGGCGGTTCGGCATGACCCCTTCGGAATGGCGTGCACATAATTCTTAAAGTACACCGCGTTTAAAACAGACTGAAAAACCAAACTCTGCCGCCAAGACGCAGATGGCCATGCTCCCATATGATTCCGGCATTCACGGAGGGAGTAGTATCAATGGATCGTAATTTTTTATTTCTTATCACAGCGTTAGCATTAGCGGCCTGGACCCGTCCCGCGGCAGCGCAGATTGTTCCGGAAGGCCAACATGTCCGGTTAACAGCTGAATACGAATATGTGTCCAACAGCTCCCGCCAAGATAAATATGACACTCAAGAATGGCAGGTCCGCCGTTTCGCGGTGCTCACCGCCACGCTAAAAGCAGGCAAACCCAGTGAAATACCGGTCTTGCATAAAATGGAGGCAAACAAGAAAGCGGAAATTGATGGCCGTATGGCTGCTGGCCAACGAGCAGCCAAAACAATGCAGCCGACCATGGCGGACATGATGGCCATAGCCTCAAAATGCGGGGAAGACGAAGCCTGCATGGAACGTGAAGTCACCGCTTACGCCAACAAAAACCGGGATGCAATCAATCAGACCCGAGAGAAAGTGGCGCCTGATTTTAGCGCCGCCGCGAAACAGGGCAAAGTTCGCTATCAATACTGGATCGCCACCGGAGAACAACGTGGACGCTATGATATAGCCGAAAAGGTCAGCATGCGGGACGCCGACCCAATCTGTGCCAGTCATCAAGGAAAGCGATGTCGCCGAGAGGAAAGCCGCATAGGCAGCGGCCAAATGATCATGCCGCCAGATATAGGGCCAAAGGATCCCCGCCGTGCTGGCAACGCCATGTTTGAAATTGACAGTAGCGCCAAAGATATCATGCTGATCCTGCCAATACCGTTGATGACGATGGCCGTCAAAGAAACGATCAACACCGACCATCCCAGTCAGAAAAGCGGCGAAAGCAACCTTGAAATTATGTTCCCCCCAGCCATTGCAAGACAGACCATAATCGTGGCCCTTAAAGGAACCACGATGGAGCAATCCGGCACAAAAACCATCAAGATCAATGGCGCATCGAACAATCCGCGCGTTCTGGAATCCAGCGCGCCGGAAGACGGTACACTGACCATTCGCTGGCACATGAAGCCACTTTAGCCATGCTAGATCTATTCAAATGGGCGATGACCGCCCCGTTGTTATTGTTGACTGCAGCGTTTTTGTCTGGTTGTGGCGAAGGCACACCGAAAAACGATATTGCCCAAGCCGTGCAAACTGCATTGGCTACCCTCCCCACTGATGGAGAACAAAACCCGCCCGCATTGTCGGCAGCCGTAATCGCCATATTGGCGCAAGATATGCCAGAACTCGAACAATACCAGGCCGACATTGAACGCCGCGAGAAAGCAGCCCTCAAAACGGTTATTGCCGACTATCACGCTTGGCAGACAGAACGCGCCGGAGCAGTTCCTGTCGCCATGCTGCCAGCACATGGCGAGTGGCATGATTACCAGTCAAATCGGCCTTTCGCCCTGCTAGATTTGATCGTCACACCGGCTCGGGCCATGGGCGACGCACCGACAGCCCCCGACGGTGGCGACATTGTTGCAACATTGGGCGGGAATGTCGCAACGAAAACATTTGGTTCGGCAGCGGATGGAGCGAAATCGGGCCAAGCTGGGCAGCATAGCGTAGACTTTAAAGGCGAAGATGGCGAAAGCGCATCCTTGAACATTGCTGTAGATGAGACCGGCCAGGTTACCGGATCCATCGCCAGTAATACAGAAATTCCACAATTGGGTGTTGGAGCAAATTCGAAAGTTTCGCTGGTGACCAAAGGCTTATGTCCCGACACAGCGGGCCGCGTTGAGTTCACCATCAAGCTAAGCCAGGGCGGCCAAGCGGGCCCAGGCGGCTCAAATTATAGCCGTAATCTGGAAGCCCATGTTGTGGCTACAGTAAACGACAATGCCGAAGTGGCCGATGCCCAGATCAACACGAAATACGATCAGCGTTTAGGCAAAGGCGAAAAAACGTCCACAATGGCTGGGCGCACAAACTGGAATTCACCTGGTGGCCCCAATACCGAGGCCCAAGTGGTCTCAAACACCATAACAGAGCAATCGGGCGACAGCGCCACGGTTCAAAAAATGGCCAATGATGGTGCCCGTCACTCCCTTATGCTAGGCACTGGCGCACTTATAGCCGCAGAACAACATTGGCAGGGCGGTCATTGCGTCCGTATCGACGCCACCTCACCGGGCAAAATTTCGCCCGGGAAACGCAGCGAGATTCCTGTAAAAGTCTTTTCCCGCCAAGATGCCGCAGAAGTTACAGCCAAAGTGACCGCCACACTCACCGGCGGTAAAACCATTGACCCCACCGAGATTCCACGCAGCCCGGGCACAATCACGCACACAGCGCCCGACGAGCGGACAAAATCCATGTCCATCAAGCTGGTTACGGTATCGCGGCGAGGCAAAGCGGAATTGACACTCACCATGTCCATGTCAGAAGGTCAGTATCGTGCCGAAGGCGGGGCAGGTGAGTTCCATGGCACCGGCGTCATCTGCGATCTCGCTAAGCCTTTCACTATCAGCGGCAGCGGTGTAACGATGCAGTTCACGCCCACATCCGAGGATGGAGGCACCTATACCTATAGCGGCAGCATGAGCGGTTTTGCCGTTCAAGGGTCTGGGACCTATACCGTCGGCTACACGGATTATGGTGAGACCGCCAGTGGACTTTACGCCACCGGCCCCGGCAGTGTGAAAACACCCATGGGCGTCATGCAGGCAACCGATGACGAAGAATATAATTTAACAAAAATCACTGATGATTCCTGTAGCAAGTAAGTTTCAATCCACAATATAGAGGGATGGGAACAGCAGGCACATTATAGTAGTATTAGACATCATGGTAGCATTAGGGATTGGGCACCCCAAACTCCTGAGCAAAACTCATTATCAATAATGACATGCTTAAGCTCTGACATCACTCACGCCTTGTTTTCATTCATAATCTTGCACTTTTTGTATACTATTTTCGCAATCTTGTGTCCGAAGTTATTCGCCTTACTCTGATTTTTGGTTAAAGTTAAAAGACCCAGTATTAATCAATAAATTTAAAATGAGGTCGAAATAATGATTGCCCCTTTTAACGCTGTAGGCCTTGTTCCAACCGTGTGGGGAATATCCAGGCGTGAGGAAATCATGCGCAATATTGATCACTTGGAATCTATGACCAAGGGCGCATGCTGGCTCGCATCCCTGGACTTACCTGTACGTCTCATTGCCATCCCCGAAGGAGCGTTACAAGGCTTCAATGATGAAGTACTCGACCTTGATCACATTGACTTTGCTAATACCTGCGCCATTGATCTTCCTGGACCTGAAACAGATCGGCTGGGCAAAATCGCAAAAGAGTATAATGTTTTCATTATGGCGCAAGCGAAAGCTCGGCACCCGGAAATCAAAGACCGTTTCTTCAATGTTGGGTTTATCCTGAATCCACTGGGCGAAATCATTCTGCAGCACTATAAAGTATGCCCCTTATTTCCGGTTGAGCATTCCATTTGCCCACATGACATATACGACTGGTGGATTGAGCGCTATGGCCGCAATCTGGATGCGTTCTGGCCTGTGGTCGATACAGAAATCGGCCGCATGGGTATTATGATGGCCAATGAAGGATCTTATCCAGAAAACGCACGCGCTTTAGCCTTGAATGGGGCAGAGATTGTTTACCGTGCTTCAATTCCTCATCCCGCAGCATCCAATGACTATTTTGAAATTCAATCGCGAGCCCGGGCTTTGGATAATAATATGTATATTGTTGCCCCCAATATGGGCACATACTATTTACACCAAGATAGTGACACACCTGTCGATGTATTCGGCGGTCAATCACGTATTATAGATTATCGTGGGCAAATTGTTGGGCGGCAAGATTATGGTGGTGTTTCAACAAGTGTATGTGGCCCCATTAACATTGAAGCCTTACGTCATCATCGGCAGTCTTCTCAGTGGACAAACTGGATGAAGGATTTGCGGACTGAGATTTATAGTATTCCTTATGAACAGCCCATCTACCCAAAAAATCTTTATTTAGATCGCGCGCCTATGAAACACGCCGAATACAAAGAAAACGTTATTAATAAGCAGATAGAAATGATGCAACAACGCGGGATATGGAAAAAACCATCATCGATTTAAAACTTGTACTGTGATCATGCCTTTCTCCCATGAAATATTACCAGGCCCCACAACCGTGGGGCTTCATCTTTCCGGTATCATAAAAAACAATGACCTAACCCAATGGCGTAAGATAAATAAGCCCTAAAACAATACCGGCGAAGCCAATAGTTTGGCACATTAAAAATGCCAACGGTTTAAAACTATAGGAAAAAAACATATTGAAATTAAGTTTCAGGCCAAGTCCGGCAATAGCAACCACAAGACACGCTTGAGAGAACACACCTGCAGTCAGAAAAAAAACTTCCGGTACACCCCCAATACTGTGCACAATAACGGTCAACAGAAAGAGTAGTAAAAACCAAGGAAGTTTAAAGCAGGAATACCATGGCATGCTTATCATATCAGTGTTTGATATGCGCCCAGCAACAAACACTATTGTAGCCATCATCACAGGGGCCAGGAATGCAATACGCAGAAGTTTTGTAGCAATTGCTGTATCACCAATATCGACCGACATCATATAACCGGCACCGACAACCTGCGCAACATCATGGATTGTTCCACCAAGGAAGATGCCCGAACTCCGGGAATCAAGGTGGAACAACAAGGCAAGAACCGGATATACGATCATCGCGATGGTGCTTAGCGCCGTAATAACGATGCATATCATCGCTGTATCACGTTCGGCATTGGGATATCGGGTTAAAACACCAGAAACAGCGACTGCCGCAGATACACCGCAAATAGATGTCGCCGCAGAAGCAATAATTGCAAAATTGCGGTTTAATCCACATAGTCTGGCAGCAAATAGAGAGATCACAAACAAACATGTAATAGAGACTATAACAATCATAACAGTCTCTGCACCCAACCCCATTATGTCTCCTAGTGTAATGCGGGCCCCTAGCAATGCAACACCCAGGCGCAGTATCAAAGGCATAGCAAAGTCTAATTCCGCCTCATCCCCGGTATGACGGCCTATGCTGCCGATAAATATACCCAGCCCTAAAGCCCACAGCATTACGGGGCCACTCAATCTGTCAGCCACAAATGCGGCGGCCATGGCGATAGTTGCAGGCAAAATAATCCCTGCCGCTAGACATTTGGCACGCTGAATCCAGCCATGAAGCACGGGCAACCTGGAACTAACGCTATAGCTCACCCTATGGCCTCACTGACTTATCTGCGAGATCTATCTTTTTTTTCAAACTCTGATCACGATTAACCGTCATCTGTAAGTTTAATCTGATTATTATTTTGCTTCCCGTTTTTACACACGCAAATGGAAAAATCGCATGCACCCCGCAAGCAATAGCCGCTATCAATAGCCAAAAGGAAAAGGTCGCAGCGCTATGCATGTGCTGCATATAACTCTCGCCAACACTCGCTGGATGGTCCATAAAAAGTGATTTAATTGAAAAAACCATTTACCCATAACTCCATAATAATAAAAAATTATGCCTAAAAAAAACGGAATTTTATTGCTTTCTTTCTGAAAATTTGCTGGAATATTAGAAATATTTTCCAATATATGAGGATCCGAAATGTTGGATGATGTCGATCGGAAAATATTATCCTTGCTACAACAAGATGCCACCATCTCAATCGATAAGATTGCTCAAGCGGTCTCGTTATCGACCACCCCCTGTTGGCGGCGCATACAAAAGCTAGAGTCAGAAGGATATATTAAAAAAAGAGTTACGTTGCTCGACGCTGAAAAACTTAATGTCGGCATAACAGTTTTTGTCAGTATTCGAACACGGCATCACGATATTAAATGGTTGGAAAAGTTTTCCAAGGGTATTCAAGCCATACCTGAAGTTGTCGAATTTTATCGAATGAGTGGAGAGGTTGACTATTTCTTACGCATTGTCGTCCCCGACATCGCAGCCTATGATATGGTCTATAAAAGAATTATCAAAATAGCTGAATTGTATGATGTAAGTTCGAGTTTCGCTATGGAGCAGATTAAATATACAACTGCGCTACCATTAAATTACGCTGATTAATGTAATAATATTGGTATCGCTTAGAAAAAGTTTTTTCTAACAAAAAAAGATCCGAAGCCTATTCATAGCATAGGCTCCGGATCTGATTATCCATGAGCAATAGAACTTTTTGTCAGAATTTCGGCCACGTCGGCATAGGCTCACGATTACTCTCATAAGCATGAGCCATTCTTAGACACCCAATGTCATCACCACGGTGCCCCACAATTTGCATACCAACGGGCAAGCCATTCGTCGTGACACCACACGGAACGGATATTGCTGGTTGAAGTGACGAATTGAATGGCCAAGTAAATGGGTTATAATCAAAGTTGTAACCGAAAGAATTTAAAGAGACTCCTTCCGGGAAACAGCGATCAGCCTCATAGGCCTCTGTCGGCATCGTTGGCGTAATTAAAAAATCAAAATCTTTCAAAACACTTGCGATCTTGACCAAGGCCTCAGTTTCCATAGCTTTAGCGTGGAAGAATTCGGGTAATGAAGAGTTTTTTCCTTGCTCAACCAAAGCTCTCAATTCAGGTAAAAGCTTATCAACATTCGGCCCCGCAATACTTTGTATAACAATGGACATCATCGGCATTATGCCCGGCATTATTGCTTCATATAAATTAAAATCAAAGAAAGGGGGAATTCTAACAATATCCGCCCCTATGCTTCGAAAATATTCAAGACCGTGTTCGACAAGTGCTTTGACTTGATTATCGGTTTCTACACCGTACCCAAACCAATCACTGTATGCGATACGCAACTTTGGCAAAGGCAATGTTATGTCTTTAGCATAATCACGATTATCCCAAGGCAGCCCATGAATATCACGCCAATCGGGTTTTGTGATCACTGTCATAACATGCGCAGCGTCTTCTACTGTCCGTGTCATCGGACCGTAAGTTAAGCCTAATCCATACGGCGGATAAAAAGGGATGCGTCCATAGGTCGGTTTGTGACCAACGACTCCCGTATAAGCGGCTGGAATTCTAACTGATCCACCAGCATCGCTGCCTATTGCAATGGGCCCCATCCCGCTCG
>JBBCIP010000369.1:0-4151 GCA_037189785.1 Alphaproteobacteria bacterium | reverse complement strand
GCGACAGCTGGTTCGATCATGCGATCCGCACCATCGCCACCTTCGGCATATCGATTCCGTCGTTTTGGCTCGGCTTGATGCTGTTGCTGATTTTCTACGGGCAGCTTGCACTTCTTCCCGGTATTGGCCGATTGGATGATGCCCTTGATCCGCCCGCGACCATCACCGGCTTTTATACCCTCGACGCGGTAATGGGCGGCCAGTGGGATGTGTTTGTGAACGCACTTCAGCATTTGATCCTACCGGCCATGACATTGGCTCTGGTGTCCCTTGGTGCGATTGTGCGGATCATCCGCTCATCGATGATCGAAGTCTTGGCCGAAGATTATATTCGCACCGCAGTGGCTCATGGCTTGCCGCGTTGGACCGTGATTTTTCGCCATGCCTTGCGCAATGCGCTTATTCCGTTTGTCACCGTGCTCGGGCTTGAGTTTGCAACCCTGCTGTTCGGGTCAGTGGTGGTAGAAACCATCTTCATGTGGCCCGGCGCCGGATCACTGGTGCTCGAAGCGATCTTTGCCCTCGATTTTCCCATGATCATGTGTTTCACGGTCATCGTCTCCATGGCTTATGTCATGATCAATTTCCTGGTCGATCTCCTTTACATGGCCATCAACCCGCGCATTCGGGAGATCGGCTGATGATCGCCATAACCACACACAACAAAAGCCGGGTATCGCAGGTCATCACTATTTTGCGCGACCATCCGGCCATGGCCGTTGGGTTCGTGATCGTGACCACGGTGCTGCTGACCGCGCTGCTGGCGCCGATCCTTGCCCCCTATGATCCAAACGCGATTGCCCTTGATCGACGCCTGTTGCCGCCTGATAGCAGCCATTGGATCGGCACCGATGAAGTCGGGCGTGATCTGCTGTCGCGGATCATCTGGGGTGCGCGCGCATCCCTTGCCGTCGGGCTCGGTATCGTTCTGATCGCCAGCACGCTCGGCACTATGATCGGCAGCTTATCCGGCTATATCGGCGGCGCAACCGATACCGCCATCATGCGGATTATGGATGTCATCATGGCCTTGCCGGGATTGGTGATGGCGATGGCCTTGACCGCCGCCTTGGGGCCAAGCCTTTTGAATGCCGCCATCGTGCTTGGGATTCTCGCGGTGCCCTATTACACCCGCGTCGCCCGGGCGCAAACACTGTCGCTCAGGGAACTGAATTATGTTCGTGCCTCGCGCATTATGGGCGCGGGATTATGGTGGCAGCTCCGCGTCAATATCATCCCCAATATCTTGCCGCATATTTTGGTGCTGATGACCATGCATATCGGCGGCGCGATCTTGGCGGCGGCAGCGTTGAGCTTTATCGGCCTTGGTGCCCAAGCGCCATTGTCGGAATGGGGTGCGTTGATCAATGCCGGTCGCCATTTTATTTTAGAACAGTGGTGGTATTCGGCAACGCCGGGCTTGGTTATGGCGGTAACAGTCTATGGCTTCAATTTGTTGGGTGATGGTCTTCGTGATGTATTGGACCCGAAATCCCGCGCTCAGTCATTCGTACGGTGATCGCCATGAATACCCCAGCTTCGAACACCCCAACTTCCCCCATCATCGATATCCGTAATTTAAGTCTGGAATTTCCATCCCGTCACGGCGCGGTCAAAGCCTTATCCGATGTATCCTTGACCGTGAATGCAGGCGAAATCGTCGGCTTGGTCGGCGAATCCGGCTCGGGCAAATCGGTCATCGCCATGACCACCATGCGGCTGTTGCCGACCGGGCAATTTTCTGTGAGCGACGGCAGCGTTTCCGTTCTTGGCCGCGATGTGCTCGGCATGACCCGGGCCGAGCTTGAGGAACGCCGGGGCAAAGATATCGCCATGGTGTTCCAGGAACCGATGAACGCGCTCAACCCGACCATGCGGATCCGGGCGCAGCTGATCGACGTTATCCGCCGCCATCAACCATTGGATAAAAACGCCGCCACCGCCCGCGCGAAAGAGCTGCTGGCGACCATGCAAATCACCGATGTCGACCGGGTGATGGATAGCTATCCCCATATGCTCAGCGGCGGCATGCGGCAGCGGGTGCTGTTGGCCATGGCGTTTTCCTGCGAACCGTCTGTTCTGATTGCCGACGAGCCGACGACGGCGCTCGATGTTTTGGTACAAGCTGAAATTCTGCGCTTGATCTGGCACAAAGCCAATGATCTCGGAACCGCGGTGTTGTTCATCACCCATGACATGGCCACGGTCCATCAACTCTGTGATCGCGTTTATGTGCTGTATGCCGGAACGGTGGTGGAAACGGGCCGCACCGCCGATGTCTTGAAGCACCCGGCCCATCCCTATACCAAAGCACTGCTCGCAGCCATGCCTGCGACACAAGCAGCCAAAGCCGATCTTACGGTGATTGAAGGCACCGTGCCGTCCCTGGTCGATGCACCACCCGGCTGTCGATTTTACAATCGCTGTTCCGTCGCCGACGATAAATGTTTGACCCGGCCAGTGATGACAGCTGTAATCGGCAGCCAACCCGATCACAGCGCCGCCTGCTGGCGCTTGACCGAGCAAGGAACAGCCGCATGATCCTTCCCTTGCTTGACGTTGATAATCTACAGGTTCATTTTGCCCGTGGCGGCGGCTTGTTAAAGTCACAAACCAATGTCGTCAAAGCGGTCGACGGTGTCAGCTTTACGCTTTCGCCGGGGCAGAACCTCGGCCTGCTGGGCGCATCCGGCTGCGGCAAAAGCACCATTGCCCAAGCCTTGGTCGGGCTTGTCCCGATCACCTCCGGCAGCGTTCGCTTCAATGGCCAAGTCGTCGATATGACGCGCGATCACGGCGCCATCCAAATCGTTTTCCAAGATCCGCAAACATCGTTCAACCCACGCCGCAAAGTGTGGCAGTTGATCACCGAACCCTTGACCATCGCCGGTGAACGAAACCGGGACAAATTGATGGCCAAGGCCCAGGATCTGATGGCAAAAGTCGGTTTGGGGCGGCACCAACTGGATCGTTATCCCCACGAATTTTCCGGCGGGCAGCGACAACGCCTGGCCATCGCCCGGGCTTTGGCCATCGACCCCAAGCTTTTAATTCTCGATGAACCGACCTCGGCTTTGGATATTTCGGTTCAGGCTCAAATTTTGAATCTGTTGATGCAGTTACAGCGCGATTTGAACGTCGCGTATTTATTCATCAGTCATGATGTCTCGGTGGTGCGGCATATCTGCGATAGCGTTGCCGTGTTGCAGGCCGGACGCATTGTCGAAACAGGATCTGCCGCCGATATTTTGGCAGCGCCGCAACACCCCTATACCCGGTCGTTGTTGAATGCGGTACCGTCCCTTGATGCGCCGACCTTTCGGGCTCAACGAACGTCTTCTTTATAAGGGAAACAACAATGGCAGAGCTGAAAACACTAAATCGTCTGGGTGGTCATCAAGCCGCGTTGACGATCAACGTCACCCGCGGTGATATGGTTGAAAGTCGGCACAGCGCCATTGCCGCCATGGTTGATTCCGATGGCCAGGTGCTGGCTCATTGGGGCGATCTCCAAACACCGGTCTATCCACGGTCTGCCGTCAAACCGTTTCAAGCGATACCTTTGGTGCAATCCGGCGCGTTGGATCATTTTGGCTTGGATGAGCGTCATCTCGCCTTGGCGTCCGCCTCTCACAATGGCGAAGCGGTCCATACCGATTTGGTAAAAGAGTGGTTGGATCGTTTGCAATTGACGACAGGCGATCTTGAATGCGGGCCGAGCGAGCCGATTGATCCCACCACCTTGCGCAGCTTTATTCAAACCGGCGGCAAAGCCGACCAAGATTACAACAACTGTTCCGGCAAACATTGTGGTTTCCTGTCTGTCGCCAAACAAACACAGGTACCGACACGGGGCTATATTGGTTACGACCACCCGGTGCAACAGGCCGTGCGTGTTGCCATGGGTGCTATGTTTGACTGTAGCTTGGATAAAACATCTTGGGGCATTGATGGCTGCGGCATTCCGACCTATGCCATGCCGATTGTCGATCTGGCCTATGGCTTTGCCCGCTTTGCCGACCCACGTGTATTGCCTGATGCGCTGGCACCCGCGGCCAAACGCGTCTGCGACGCGATGATGGCAAATCCTTATTTGGTTGGCGGCCACAATCGCTTTGATACCGAGGCCATGCTGCGACACCCCGGAAAAA
>JBBCIP010000368.1:0-6299 GCA_037189785.1 Alphaproteobacteria bacterium | reverse complement strand
TTATATTATTCGCTATTGTGAATATAATTATAGGGAAGAAAAAATAATGTTGGGAAAGGTTCGAATGACACGCAATCTATATTCTGCTGGTGGGCCGAGATCTGTGGCGGTGGCTTTGTCGCTGGCTACAGCAATGACGATGCCGGTTTTGACGCCTGCTTTTGCTCAAGATGCTGCCGAGGGTGAGACGCGGCGTGCTGCCGCTTTAGAAGAAATCGTTGTTTTCGCGCAGAAGCGTGGGGCGCAGTCTTTGCAAGATGTGCCCATGGCCATTTCCGCTTTGAGCGGAGCGCATCTCGAAAATAGTTTTGCAAAAGACCTGGAATCAATTTCGTTCTCTATGCCCAATGTGGTGTTGGATAAATTGGGCCCTCCGGGCTTTGCAAGCTTTGCTATTCGCGGTCTTGGCTCCAATAGTTCGATTCCATCTTTGGACCCCGCTGTGGGGACATTTATTGATGGCATTTACTTGGGCACCAATGCTGGCATCATTCAGGATTTCTTTGATTTGGAATCGATCGAGGTGTTGCGTGGCCCGCAAGGTGTGTTGCAAGGCAAGAACGTGGCTGGTGGTGCGGTGATGTTGCGGACGCGACGTCCTGGCCAAGAATTCCAGGTGCGCAGTAAGTTGGCTGTCAATTCTTTTCCCGGCGTCGTCGCGGCATCGTCGATCGAAGGTGGGTTGAGTGATACGGTTGCGGCGAAACTGGTTGGGTACTACGCCAAGGATGACGGTTGGGCCAACAACATCACTACGGGGGGTGATACGGGTAAAATTGAATCCTGGTTTGTCCGTCCGGCGTTCTTGTTTGAGACCGACGGTTTGAATGCTTTCCTTACGTTTGAATATGGGAAGCAACAAGGTGATGCAGCGGTGCAAAAAGGGTTACAAACTGTTGCAAACTTGGGTGGCGGTAAACATGACACAGCACAAAACACCACATGCTGTGTCGATATCGACTGGAAGCAAGCGGTCCTGGAAGTAAACGGTGATGTTAATTTCGGTAATGGCACGATTACGAGCTTGACCGGCTGGAGAGAGACCAATTCCTTCACTGTGACCGATGTGGATGCCGGCCCAACATTGGGCTTTAACTTGACGGGCGACACCGAAGCGCGTCAGTTTTCCCAAGAACTACGCTACGCCGGAACATTTATGGACTTTTGGGAAGTTACTGTTGGTGCGTTTTACTTCAAGCAGGATCTAGTCTATTTTGAACCACGTGACTTTGGCCCGATTAGAACCACGTTCGGCGGCGAAGTTGATACCGAATCTTATGCGGCTTTCTTCAATAATAACTTCCGGTTGACCGACACATTAAGATTTAATGTCGGCATTCGCTATACCGAAGAAAAGAAGAAAGCCAAGATTGCGCCGCAGGGTGTACCGCTGTCCAATGCTACATCTAGTTGCGATTATGACGCGCGTATCTGTGATTTCAGCTTTAGTGGGACCAACAAAACAACCGGTTGGACGCCGCGAATTGCTTTTGAATGGCGGCCTAGTTCTGAAGTCATGATTTATGTATCGCGGGATCAGGGCTTGCGCAGTGGTGGCTATAACGTTCGCCACACCGCGCCGGATGTCACGCCGCGGGTGACTGATGACGAAAAAGTCACCAACTACGAAATCGGCGGTAAGTTCCAGTTGTTTGATAACCGTCTCACCTTGAACACCGCAGCATTCTATACAGAAATCGATGATATTCTGCGTGATACCGTGGTGTTCGTAGATGGCGTCGGCTTTGTTCAACTTAATCAAAATGCCGGCGACGCCACGGTCAAAGGGATCGAAGCAGAAGCTATTTGGAGTGTCACGGAAAATCTAACGATTAACGCATCGGTCGGTTATCTGACCAACAGCTGGCGTGATATTTTGCTCGATATCTCCGGTGACGGTGTGATCGATCAAGCCGACTACGATCTTATTTTACCGCGTTTGGCAAAATGGTCGACCTCGATCGGCGCAACTTATACTGTGTATGTCGAGAATATGGGCGAGCTGATGATGCGCGCCAATTATAGCTATCGCAGCCGGGCTCCTTATCCCGACAACAACACAGCCTATATGCCACCAGCCAATGTATTGGACGCAAGTGTCGGGTGGTCACCCAATGATACGCTTCATATATCTGTATATGGTAAGAACCTGCTCAATGATGAAATGTTTACGTCAAATACATATGCCGGGGCGGCGTTCCAAAACATTGCTTACATGTTGCCCAAAAGACAGCTAGGCATTGAGTTGAAAGCTAACTTCTAAGCCATTTCGTTATGAAGTGGTCGTATTGACAGCGATTAAGACTGTGAGCGCCCTCGTTTCAAATATTGGAAGCTTGGGCGCTCATGCTATCAAAAGAGTTTGTAAAAGATCTGTGAGTATATGGCGATGAAAGCAAAGACGTCAGACCAGCACAAAATACTTGTTGATCTATATAAAGGTCTGTTGCTGGTACGTCGTGCTGAAGAAAGTCTCAGCAGTCTGTTTGCGGACGGCATTGTTCCGGGTTTCATTCATTTAAGTATAGGCCAAGAAGCAATCGCGGTCGGAATCGGTGCTCACCTATCTTCTGAAGATACGGTGGCGTCCACGCATCGTGGTCATGGTCATGCCTTGGCCAAGGGTGTCCCTTTGGAAGGATTTTTTGCTGAAGTTCTCGGCAAAGAAGAAGGGTTGTGCAAGGGGCGCGGTGGATCCATGCATGTGGCGGATTTGTCGGTCGGCATGTTGGGGGCGAATGGCATCGTTGCCGCGGGCAGTTCAATTGCTGTGGGCAGTGCGTTGGCTCATAAAACCTTGTCACGGGATGCAATTGCGGTGGTTTTTTTTGGCGATGGCGCCCTGGCGGAAGGCTTGCTGCATGAAAGTCTTAATATGGCGCAATTGTTAGCCCTCCCTGTTTTATTCGTCTGCGAAAATAACGGCTGGAGTGAGTTTTCGCCAACCAGCAAACAGGTAAGCTTTAATCTTGAGAAATGGAGCGCGGCTTATGACGTTCCATATATGACTGTCAATGGTAATGACGTTGTAGCCGTTCACGAAACGGCTGGAAAGATTATTGCCAAGGTGCGCACGAACCAACCAGCCGTGTTGGAATGTCAAACCACGCGGGTTCGCGGCCACTATGAAGGAGATCCGCAGAAGTATCGTGGTAGCGAGGAATTTGATCAATTGGCCGACCGCGATCCGATCCGCATTGCTGCCACAAAGCTGTTGGCGCTTGGGGTTAAGGATCAGGAGCTTGCAGCCATACTGGATCACGTCGAACGGGAGGTTTCAGGCGCACTGTCGGCTGCCAGGAACGGCCGTGATCCAGATTTCGAGTCAGCGCGGCGTGATGTTTACACTGGAGTGGGGGCTTGATCATGGCAACTTTGGCAATGGGTCGAGCCATCAATATGGCTTTACAGGATGCGATGTCTGAAGACGAGACCGTGGTCGTCATGGGTGAAGATATTGCTGCGGTTGGTGGGCCATTTGGGGCAACCCGTGGCTTGCTTGATAAATTCGGTGGTGCTCGTGTCATCGATATGCCGATATCGGAAGCTGGATTTACGGGGGCGGCGGTCGGTGCTGCGCTCAGCGGGTTGAAGCCGGTGGTCGAAATCATGTTTATGGATTTCACCACTTTGGTCATGGATGCTTTGGTCAATCAAGCTGCGAAAGCACGTTTTATGTTTGGCGGGCAACGGTCCGTGCCGATGGTGTTGCGGACGCCGCATGGTGGCGGTGTCAATGCTGGGCCACAACATTCGCAATGCTTGGAAGCGTGGTTTGCGCATATTCCAGGCTTAAAGGTTGTGTGTCCATCGGACGCACATATGGCCTATGCGTTGTTGCGGGCCTCTATTCAAGATCCCGATCCCGTGGTCTTTATCGAAAACAAAGCACTCTATGCCGTAAAATCAGATGTGCCCGAGACTATGGAGTCATGGCCGCTTGGTCATGCCCGGATCGTGCGACCTGGGCAAGATGTCACGGTGGTGAGCTATGGCGCGATGGTTGCCAAAGCAGTCGAAGCCGCTACCCAATTAGAGGCTGAATCGATCAGTCTCGAAGTGATTGATTTATGTACCATTCAGCCGTGGGATCAGAAAACAGTATTGGAATCGTTGCAAAGAACGCATCATTTGGTTGTCGCTCATGAAGCGGTTGAAGCTTTTGGCGTCGGTGCTGAAATTGTTGCGCGAATGAGCGATATTGGTTTCGATGAGTTGGATGGACCAATTGTGCGGGTGGGCGCGCCTTATATGCCGGTGCCTTTTGCACGCTCGCTGGAGGCCGCCTATATGCCGGGTACTGAAGATATAATCGCTGCTGTGCGGCGGACAATTGCATGATGGAGGACAGATCATGACCCAGAAACTTGTCTTGTTGGAAAAACAGGATGCTGTTGCGGTCATCACTATCAACCGACCTGAAACATTGAATGCCTTGGATCTGGCGACTTTGGATGCATTGGACGACGCGGTGCGTAAAGCCGATGCTGATCCAGAAGTCAAAGTGCTGGTGTTCACGGGGGCCGGCGATCGGGCTTTTGTCGCCGGGGGTGATATTGCGGATTTAAACTCGCGCCAGGGTTTGACCCATTATCTGGAGTTTGCCGAACGCATTCATACGGTTTTCCGTCGCATCGAGACACTGGATAAACCGACAATTGGCGCCATCAATGGGTGGGCGTTGGGGGGCGGCACGGAATTATTGTTGTGTTTGGATATTCGGTTGGTAGCCGAGTCGGCAAAATTAGGATTGCCAGAAATCACATTGGGTATCTTTCCCGGAGCAGGCGGCACGCAACGCATGTTGCGGCAAATTCCATTATGCCAAGCCAAGGAGTTGATGCTTACCGGCAACAGGATTTCGGCCGCGCAAGCTGTGGCGATCGGTCTGGTCAATAGAACCGTTGCG
Source organism: Alphaproteobacteria bacterium (assembly GCA_037189785.1). GTDB lineage: Bacteria > Pseudomonadota > Alphaproteobacteria > Sphingomonadales > Govanellaceae > Govanella. The sequence goes on along the minus strand of JBBCIP010000368.1, from coordinate 1,390 downwards.
GATGCAGATTTGATGGCCGAAACTTTGTTATTGGCTCGGAAGATCGCGGAAAAATCACCGCTGACACTTAAGCTTTTGAAACGCACGTTAAGTGACGGTGCCGATATGCCGTTACCGGCAAGCTTGCGCTACGAACACGCAAGGATCGGATTATCCTTGGATAGTGCGGATGCGCATGAAGGGTGTTCGGCATTTTTGGAAAAACGGCCCGCGAAATTTAGTGGCAAATAAATGGCGCATTCTTCAAATATTTTGATGCCGAAACTCGGATTAACGATGACCGAGGGCAAACTATCCGAATGGAGGGTTGGGCCAGGCGATACCGTGCGGGCTGGTGATATTTTGTTCACTGTCGAAACGGATAAAATCGCCAATGAAGTTGAAGCCCGTGCCGACGGGGAAATTATAACGATTAAAGTTACCGAAGGGGAAACGGTTGCTGTTGGAACAATTCTGGCGAGCTGGACCGGGCCCGGAGACGTAGAAGAAGCTGATATGCCGCCGAGGGAGGCAGAGCAAAAGCCAAAGGTATTGGCGCAAAGCGATAAAAATTACGCAAAAGCCGACAATTCACAAAAAGCCATTGGATCCCGTATCATTGCCACACCATTGGCGCGGCGACGGGCTCGGCAGCTTGGTGTGGATTTGTCAAAGATTGTAGGTCAAGGCGCGCGTGGCCAGATCAAAGCGGCTGATGTTGAGCGTTCGGTACAGAACACGGTCGCGGCAATCCCGTACCGGGATGCGGCTCTTGGACAGACACAAAAAGCGTCACGTCATCAGCAGATTATCGCTCGTCGTCTAACCGAATCCAAGCAAACGATTCCACATTTTTATTTACTGTCTGAAGCCAATATCAACAAGCTTGATTGCTTGCGGCGTGAATTGAATAGCGAGGCTGAGCGCAGCTCTCACATCACGCTCAATCATTTCATTATTGCAGCTTTGGCGCGTGCGCTGGTTGATATGCCGACTATGAATGCCATTTGGAATGACGAAGACATCGTTTTATTGAGTACGGTTGATATCGGCATTGCCATTGATGGACCGCATGGCTTGGTTGCGCCTCTGTTGCGGGACCTTGGCGCGATGGGGCTCGGGCGGATAGCTGCTGCGGCCAATGACCTGGTGACAAGGGCACGTGACGGACAGTTGTTAGTTTCAGATATGGACGGTGGGGCAGTGTCTATATCCAACGTCGGAATGTTTGGAGCCACGTCTTTGGTGCCGATCATCAACCCTGGACAGTCCGCGATTTTGGGGGTTGGCCGCGCTAAGCCGACGTTCCGACCAGACGCCGATGGGCAGCCGCAGCTATGTCAGGAATTGTCGTTGGTGCTATCTTGTGACCATAGACTATTCAATGGTGTCGAGGCTGCAAAATTCTTGG
>JBBCIP010000367.1:0-4352 GCA_037189785.1 Alphaproteobacteria bacterium | reverse complement strand
AGAACCCTTCGGCATAACGCCGTGGGCCCGATAAGCGGATCGATAAGGCTCCGGCCATGGCCGCTTCAGGCCACCCGGCATTGGGAGACCGATGGCGCGATGCATCTCGCCACATCACCCGAAACGCCGTGCCGCATTTGCTCAGGCTGGCCACGCATAAAAACAGCCCGGTCAGACGCGCAGGAATCCAGTTGACCCAGTCATCAAGGCGAGCCGCCGCCCAACCGAAAGCGCGGTAGCGATCGGTTTTATGGCCGATCATCGAATCTGCGGTATTGATGGCTTTGTAGATCGCAATTCCCGGAAGACCCAACAAACAACCCCAGACTATCGGCGCCACCACGCCATCCGATAAATTTTCTGCAAGACTTTCAATCGCACCACGACGCACACCATTCTCGTCAAGCAAATTGACATCCCGACCAACGATGCGTGACACCGCTATACGCCCACCTGCCAAACCATGTTTTTCCAAAGCAACGACAACATCGCGAACATGGCCGTATAGACTGCGTTGCGCAATCAATGTGCTGGCCAACAGCGCTTCCACAAAAAGGCCGTATGGTATTTGTTCTAAAATGCCATGCACGCCGATGGTAAAGCCGCCGACAGCACAAATAAGAAATGCTACAGCAAAACACCCGCGCCGCTTTCGTTTCGAAAATGAATAATGATCATTGTTTAAATATTGCTCAAGCGTGTGAATAAGGCGGCCGATCAACACCACGGGGTGAGCAACTTTCCGATACAACCATGACGGATCACCGATCACGGCATCCAACAGAATGGCCAGCGCCATAAGAAGCAGGCTGGTTTCAATCATGTGGACCGGTGAAATGTTTGGGTAAAGACCGCTTCGATGCGCGATAGAACCGTATCATTTTCGGGAATCCCGAACCGGAGCCAGCGCGGGTTATAGGCAAACCGCCGCACATAGATCCCGGACTTTGCAAGATTATCAAACAACCTGGGTGCCTGTTTGGAATCGAGCAAGAGGAATAAATCCGTACCGCTCACCCTGTGCCCTGGCACGGTTTGCAATATGGCCCGCAATCGCGACGCCTGCCGCGCCAAATTACGGCGTGTATCACTATGCCACTGAAAATCACCGTAGGCTTTCGCCGCAATGGCCAATGCCGGCCCGGAAACGGCCCACGGGCCCAAACGGTCGGTTAGCGCTTGGACAATATCGGACGACGCGCAAATCGCCCCCAATCGGACCCCAGCCAAACCAAAAAATTTGCCGAACGACCGCACCACAATAACATTATAGTTTTGGGCCAGGGCACTGCTGCTAAGGGTCGTATCCAAATCCGCAAACGCTTCGTCGATAACCAACCAGCGTCCTTGTTCCGTGCGCTGACTCGCGAGTTTTGTAATTTCTGAGAGAGTCCAGAGCAGACCATCCGGATTGTTTGGATTGACAATGACCATAACCGCGGCATCGTCTAGCAAAAGATCATCAGATGATATGGTTCGTACGGAATGCCCCGCGCGTAACCAGGCTGACCGATGTTCGTTATAAGTCGGCTCAACTATGGATACGGTTCCCGTCGGGAATACAAATGGCAATTGCGATATTAAGACCTGCGACCCGGATGCCAATCCGATTGTTTGTTGCGACACTCCTAAATAACGCGCTATGGCATCGACACAGTGTTGCTCGGACCGCTGCGTTGGAAGGTCAGCCCAGACCGAACTGGGAAATTCCGTTATAGGATAAGGCCACGGGTTGATCCCTGTCGATAAATCAATCCACGGCGTGGTAGCATTTGGATAGTGATCCGAAAAGAATTTCTGAATGTCGCCGCCATGGTCATTGCGGTTCATAACGCTCGTCCGTTTTTTATGTTGCGATGAAACCATCAGGAGCAACACGGACGATAAAATGTCCTTTCACACCGTCATGCCAATATTTATACGGGACTATGCCGTCATCGCTATCGATATAATGCCCAAAAAAGTCGATAATCGCTTCTGCCGCCTGTTGAACCGGTTCAAAATCCCCAAGCACATAGGCTATTTTCCCCGGGGCACGAATGTGAATGACACAATGGCGCGAACAGGCAAATAAACAGGACATTTCTTGAATAGAATATGGGCTGGACCCCAGCGACATTTGCGCTTCGGATTTTAAAACATCAAAGAACATAGCACCACCACGCTGGCCGTCTGGGCTATCCCGTTCTGTTCTGTCGAACCGGCAGGTATTGCAAACCACGATCGCCGGTACATCTCCAACAGCTTCTAACATTTTCCACTTTCTCGTGATAACCGCCGCCACGGCAGAACAAAACGCTCACTGTCTTCCATACCATAGATTCCGGATATATTGTATGCTTCTCCAAGATATTGCCGGTCCAATACCTGTTCAGGCGGACCATCGGCAACGATGCGGCCCTCGGCCAATAAGATCAAGCGGTCGCAGAACCGAGCCGCCAGCGGCAAATCATGCAAGACCACAACAACCAGCCGGTCGCTTTCCGCGATGCTCCGCATCAGCTCCATCACTTGAAGCTGATGATAAGGGTCTAACGAGGCCACAGGCTCGTCCGCCAGCAAAATCGGCGCGTCAACCGCCAAAGCCCGCGCCAACATTGCCCGCGCCCGTTCCCCACCGGATAAAGTGTTCACATCTCGCATGGATAGATTGAGCGTATCCGTTATCTCCATACTGCGTTTGATGATGCTCTCATCATCCGCACTGATTTGGCTAAACGGCGATAAATGCGGAAGCCGACCGAGCGACACCAAATGCTCTACATCCAGCGGCCAATGTAAAAGATGGCCTTGCGGCAGATAGGCAATTTCCTTTGCCAAATTACGGCGGCTATACTTTTGAATATCTTGATCGTTGATAGCGATCCGCCCCCGGTCGGCCCGCAACAGATTGGCCAAACAGCGAATAAGCGTAGACTTTCCAGCGCCGTTCGGGCCGATCAAACCGACCAAACGATCACTTTTGATAGACACGTTAATATCATGCAGGATGCTTTTTCCGGCGATCGATACGGAAAGGCCTTCGACAAGAATTTTGTTCATTGCATCCCTTTTCTTGTCTTTAGAATGATATAAAGAAAGAACGGCGTCCCCAAAAGGGACGTAACGACACCTAAATTCAATTCAGGTCCAACCGATATAAATCTCACCAAAAGATCAGAAGCCGTTAACAAAACCGCCCCCCCTAAGGCACTGGCAAGCAGCAGGCGGCTTGGTAAATTTCCGACCAACGGGCGAATAAGATGCGGAACGATAAGCCCGACGAAGCCAATCGTACCAGCAACCGCTACACCCGCGCCAACACTGATACTGGTTCCAATGATTGCCAACAACCGAACCCGTTTCAGATTAACCCCTAAACTAGCGGCCCCATCTTCACCCAAACTCAAAGCGTTCAGTGATTTTCCCAACCCTAACAAAATCAAAATGCCGAGAAGAATAAAAGGCACGGCCAAATTTACTTCGGTAAAACTTCTATCGCGAACGGAGCCCATCAGCCAGAATATGATCTCACTCACAGCCCACGGATTCGGCGATAAATTCATTGCCAATGAAATTAGCGCCAAGGCAAATCCATTGATCGCTATACCGATCAAAATAAGCGTCAATGTGCTTTTGCTGCGGACGGAAATGAAATATAGAACGCCCGTCGCAATACCCGCTCCGATCATGGCGGAAATCGGCAACGCATATGAAAAACCAGCTGAAAGGCCGAAATAAAGGGCAATCACACCCCCTAATGCCGCACTCGACGACACACCGATAACGCTGGATTCTGCCAATGGATTTCGCAGCAGGCTTTGCAAAACCGCCCCTGAAAGCCCAAGTCCTGCACCGATTGCAATCGTCAATAACACACGCGGGAGTCTTAATTCCCACACGATCGTGATCGTTTTATCGGATGCGGTGCCCAAAAGACCATGAACAACCTCGCGCAAAGAAAGATCGACATAGCCAATGCGCAATGAAACGGCTAGGAACACGAGAATAAGACAGAAGAAAACGACATTCAGATAAACGGTCGATACAAAATAACGATGTTTCATAGCCCACTTTCGTCTTGCTTGACCGTCAATCGATGTTTTGTATTTTGTTTTATTGCCACATTCAGCCGTTCACGCTCCCGATCCAAAAATTCTGCGGCGTTTATCAGCAAGGGATTGGCACAGATCCAAAATTTTCCCGGCACCGAAACCATATGACTTTTTTCAGCCAACGATAAAAATACTTTATGCCGTGAGAACGCCGCACTTACGGATTCATACATGCGGTCAAAGAAACTCACGAAGATTATATCCGGCGGTGTTTGAATGGCCCGTTCCAGAGGCAACCCACGCCATCCAACTTGTCCC
>JBBCIP010000366.1:0-6393 GCA_037189785.1 Alphaproteobacteria bacterium | reverse complement strand
CTCTATTAAACAACACAGATCCTTCCTTACCTAAAGACAGAACAGTATCTTTATGATCTTCGTCTTTAAGCGCAAGAACTTCGCTCTTTACCTTACTTTTGAGAAGCGTCTTATTCAATTCTTCTGACGGAAGACGTAATTTTTCTTCCAGTGTACCGAATACGATGATAGAGCTGGGCGGCGGATTGAAAACATGTTGTACCGCGCTCGCCTGTTTTTTAAGCTCCTGTGTCGGCGCGTAATAATCCAAATCGCGTCCCAAAATATTATATCGCCCACTAATAGGGACTATCCCCTTTATAATGTCAGGTGATAGACCGGCACCCTTCAACCAATTCCGATCAACGCCGATATCAGCTGTCAAAATAGCTCCGGCAGAATGGCCCACAACAAAGATCGATTTCGGATCACCGCCATATTGTGCAACATTCTTAGCAAGCCAAATGATGGCATTCTTCGCATCTTCGGCTTGAGCAGGATATGTATGCCCCGTAGGCGTCAACCGATAGCTTGCAACCGCCGTTACAATGCCGTGTTTTGCAAAAGGCTCTGCAATGTAACCATAGTGAAGACGATCACCTTCACGAAACCCGCCACCATGTAAAAATAATAATACTGGCGCATTTTTTACTTTATTTTTTGGCATATAAATATCAAGGCGTTGCTTGATATCTTGCCCATAAGCCAGATCGAGTTTATGCGGAAGCGCGGCACGAGTCTCGTGCGTCATTTCTGTTCCGCGATTATAAACAGCGGCCCAATCAATTTCAAACTTATCGGCGTTCTGCACTGTATAATATGTTGATATATCTTGTGCACTAGCCGCACCAATTGTGAAAGCGCTGGTGATGATAACAGCAGCAATACCCAGAGTTTTTTTCATTCCGTTATCCTTTTCGCGTTAATTGGTTGGCTATTAATGATTATTTTCTTGGAAATTCTTTTCTGGCTGAAAAACTTCTCCATTCTTGATAATCAGGACGATACGGTGCTCAACGACAGACATGTCCTGTAAAGGGTCGCCATCTACAATAACAAGATCCGCATATTTACCGGCTTTCACGCTCCCGACGACGTCGGACACACCTTGCATTTCCGCAGCACGTAATGTCGCGCTTTGGATAACTTCCATCGCTGTCAAACCAGCTTCATGTAAGTTACGCATTTCCCGCGTCAATGGGCTGTGAACATTAAGCGGAGATCCTGCATCCGTTCCCGCTACGATTTGATCTCTACCGCCAAATTCAATAAAGCGACGAAGTTTTTCCTTAGCGATCGGCACACGTTGATCAGCACCAACACCCCATGGGATTGAACCTGGATGTTCCCAGGTTTCGCGAATATGATTGTAAACGCTTTCAGAATATTGCGCTTTAAATTGTGGATGGTCGAGCATTTCAGGATAATTGCGGGCGCGAACATACGCTTCCCGCATTTGTACTGTAGGCAAAATATACGGCCCGCGTAGGATGTTCGCAAACGGACCCGATGCCGCAGGCTTCACGCCGCGGATCATTATCCGAAGCTCTTCATCACTATAATCGACTAACGGATCAGCAAAGAATACATGGTGCAAACGATCAACGCCAGCTTCTACAGCGGTCAAATAAGCTCTGACATGCCGGACGTCAGCGTCAACACCAACTCCCCGTGCATGAGCCGCTTTGACGACTTCAGTTAGCAGATCGAGATCCCAAAATCCATAGACCTTGATTTGGTTGGCCCCAGAGTTAAGAATGTGATCTACTGCACTTCTCGCTTCTTTTGCATTGGATACATAAGGACCAACGCAGGATGCGCCGCTGCAGTTTTCCCAGCCAGGGCTAGGCTTGCCTTGTCTTATAATTGGGCCCGACAAATACAACCTGGGGCCAGGTAAGCGACCAGCTTCAATATCCTGTCTAAGTTCTACCTGTTCTTTCAGTGGCCCGCCCGTATCCCGAAAGCTGGTAATGCCGGACATTAAGTTTATTTTTGCGACAGCCGCCATCACCTCTTTAGATTGAGCTGCAAATGCACCGGGAAAATGATTAGGATCACCTTCGCCCACGTGGAATAAATGGCCGTGAGACTCCCACAAACCGGGAAGAATAGTCATGCCATTGACATTTATAACTTTAATTCCGTCTTGAACGGCAAGAGTATCCACTGTGCCAACAGATAAAATCTTATCTCCCGCGATTAAAACCACGGCGTTTTCTATTGGTACACCGCCATGACCATCAATTAAACGTGCGCCCACCAGCGCAATAGTAGCCTGGCCGTCGGCTGTATTCGCTGATGCTGCCCCCAATATTCCCCCGAAAGCAACACTTAACGTAACCAGTGAACTCAGTGCGAGTTTTTTTATGCCCATATCCATCTCACCTAATTGTTCTCCCAATAATTTTAGAGAGAGTGCTTCAATTTTTGGATCGCAACAATATTCATTCCGGACTTTATTGTTGCATTATCGGCAATCATACACCTCCAAACTATTTGCATAATACGCAACAACTTTATCCCGCCCTAGCAGTTGTTTGGACTTTTAGCAGAGACTATCCTGCCAATCTGGCCGTGTTGTCATCTTTATGGCATTGAGCGAGCCCGAATAATTATCAGTGTTTTATGGGAGAAATTTATGAAAATTTCGGCTTCGGTACGTGCGACCTTAAGGCTCAGTGCTAGCGCACTTACGCTCGGGATTATGCTTGCTGGCTCACATTCCATGGCGCAAGGCCTTGAAGAAATTGTCGTCACGGCCAATAAACGCGGTGAAGCATCGATTCAAGATATTCCGCTGTCTGTTCAATCAGTGAGCGGTGACCGTTTGGCAGAAGCGGGAAGCTTGGCTTTCGATGACTATTTTCGCCAAATCCCCGGCCTGTCAGTAAATGACCAAGGCCCAGGCGATAAACAATATAACATTCGGGGTATTAATTCTACTGGTGCTGGTACCGTTGGTCTTTATTTCGATGAAATCATCATTACCGATGAAAACATCAGTGGGGATGGCGGCCGCCAACCGGATATTAAATTGTTTGATATGGATCGCATCGAAGTTCTTCGCGGCCCACAAGGCACGACATTCGGATCCAGTTCTTTGTCCGGCACGATCCGCTGGATTCCAAAAGCGCCCGATTTGAACAATGTCGCTGGTGAAATAGGCGCATCCATTTCGCAAACCAAAGAATCCGGCGATTTGGGTTGGACGCTTGATGGTATGATCAACGTGCCGGTTGTATCAGACAAACTTGCTGTTCGTTTTTCAGGCATGCTTGTCGACAAAGCCGGTTATATTGATGACCGTTATGCAAAAGATGTCAATAACGACGATACAAAAGCTGCCCGTGCTATGTTGCGTTGGAGGGCAACAGATGAATTAGAAGTCTCTTTGATGGCGATGTTTCAAGATATGAAGACCGATGGTCGGTCTTTCTTCAATACCGAAGACTATCGTCTGGCCAATAGCCCAACCATGAACGGTGGGCCATTGCCATCGAAATATTTCACAGCCGATCCGGCTCGTGGCGGTTTTGATGATAAAATGAATCTATATAACGCCAAAATCACTTATGCTAAAGATTGGGGAACCTTCACAGCTACGTCGTCGATCTATGATCGCAAGACAAGCTTACGTCGTCCTGCATCGGCCGCAGCTGAAATCCTGTCTGGTGGCGCGTATCCTGCAGATAGTACCGGTAGTGCCATTCTGAACAACAATAAAGACCGCAGCTTGTTCAGCAATGAATTGCGTTTCGCATCGTCATGGGATTCACCGGTTCAAGTTTTGGCGGGGGTGTTTTATCAAGAGGAAGAACGCTGGTGGCAAAGCCGGTTTGCATCGGTTGATCGCACTACTGGTTTAGTGTCGACAAATTCGACCGAGTTTTTGAACCGTCAAACAGATACCACCATTAAAGAAAAAGCTGCGTTTGGTGAAGTAAGTTGGGAAGTTTTAGATGGACTGACGGTCACCGGCGGCGTTCGCATTTTCGACTTCAAAATTGAAGAACAGGCGAATGTTATCACACGGTTCCCGGCTCTCCCCGGAGCGGGCTTAGGCCCTATTTTCAATTCAAAAGACAACGGTAAGATCTTTAAAGGCAACATATCTTACCAAGTCACGGATGACTTCTTGCTATATGGGCAAATTGCCGAAGGCTTCCGGGCCGGTGGCACCAATGACCAAACTGCAGCCAGTATCGTAAATGTGGTTATTCCGGCAGGCTATAGCTCTGATTCATTGGTCAACTATGAAGCGGGCTTTAAAAGCTCTTGGTTTGACAATCGTCTTATTATCAACAGCACGATTTATTATATCGACTGGTCGGATATTCAAGTTGAGCAAGCCGCTGTTGAAGCTGGAACCGGCATTTCTTTCGCATATCGTGGCAACGGTGGTGGTGCCGAAGTTAAGGGTATCGAATTTGAGTTGTCTGCTTATCCGACAGACGGTTTGAGCCTTGGGATGGGGGTGAATTACTTAAAAGCCGAGCTTACCGAAGACATGCCATTGATTGAAGATGGACGGAAAGGCGATGCCATTCCTTATGTGCCGGATTTAACCTTGAACTTCAACGCCCGTTATGAAGCACCCCTGCCAAACGGCTGGAACGGATTCGTGGGTGGCGATTGGTCATATGTAGGCAGCATTTCGAACCGACTGAGCCCAACTGACCGTTATTATCGTGAAGCTAAAAGCTACACACTGACCAATCTTCGGGTTGGGGTGAAAGGCGACGATTGGAGTGCTACTCTTGCTGTCAACAATGTCTTCGATGAAGATAGCATCACGATGTATGCCTTTGACTTCCAGGGACCTCCTCCTCCTGGCGGTAACGTGCCGGACAATTTAGTTCGGGCTTGGCCGCGGACTATTTCTCTCACTTTCCGGAAGACTTTCTGGTAGTACTCCGCTATTCAAAACATGGCATGAGCTTGAAACCTTCATGCCATGTTTTATCTCCAGATTTCTCTAAAAATTGCTGATCTATGCACAAAAATAATGGGGCAAGAAATTTTCTTGCCCCACTTTTGTTGTCAAGGTTATTTGATAAGAAACGACTATCTTAGTCCCTATAGATTAGAAATTAACAGCACCAGCACGGCTAAAGGGACTATATATCGAACCGTCCAATACCAAAAAGTATAGACTACATTTGAGCGAAAACGGACTTCATTATGGATGACTTGTTGCGATAAGACCCATACGGCAAGGATCGAAATCAGAATACCGCCAAGTGGCATCAGTATATTAGACGCAACATAATCAAATATGCCGAAAAACGTCATATCGTTCAAAACAGGAAGAGCCGCTAATGGATGGAAATCCGCCAAAACATTGAACGATAAAACCGTCAATATACCTACGGCCCAAATACCGAACCCGGTCAACGCAACCAGCGTCTTGCGGGATAATGTGGTAAAGTCTTCTAATACCGCGACAATGGATTCGATCAATGTGACGGCAGACGTTAATCCCGCGATGGCCAATAACAAGAAAAACATAGTGCCGAAAAAGTAGCCACCCGTCATTTCGCCGAATGCAACAGGCAAGCTTTGAAACGGCAATCCGACCCCCGCACTGGGCGGCAAATTGAATTGTAAAGCGATTGCGAAAATCGTCAAACCCGCGACGATCGAAACTACGGCGTTCGCAACCCCAACAACCATGGAGGCTTTACCAATAGAATAGGATTTATCCATGTAGGCACCCAGGGTAAGCATCACGCCAACGCCCACCCCTAGCGAGAAAAACGCATGACCAAAAGCCTTGGTTACAGTTTCTATGGTTATATCCTCGGGATTAATGACAAACATAAACCGTACACTGGCCCAAAAATTCGTTGCAAATAATGCATAGACAAGCAAGGCGCCTAAAATAATGAAAAGGCCGAATGTCATCCAACTTAAAATCGGCTCTATCCCCTTTTTAATACCACCCGACACAATCCAGGCCGCTAAGGCGATAAAAACAATTTGAGATATCATTAATCGCCAAGGCGAGGCGAGCAAGTCCTCAAAGTTTGATGAAGCTTTTTCGGGAGTAATATTATTAAACTCCCCAAACAACGCCTGGACGAAGAAATCCACAGTCCAGCCCCCAACCACGCAATAAAAGGTCAGGATCATAAAGACGGCTATAACTCCCATCATGCCGTAATAACGCCACCACCGGCTAATGTTATATTTTTCACGTAATCGGTCCATTGTTCCGACCACGCTTAAGCCTCCCATACGGCCAACGGCGTATTCTGCAACCAGTGCAGGACAAGCAATTAAAAACTGCGCAAGAATAAATATAAGAACAAAAGCGCCGCCGCCATTTTCCCCAGCGAGCCAAGAAAACCGCCACACTGTATTAATGCCGATCGCTGTAGCAATCGACACAGTTATGAAAAGCAGCTCGGA
>JBBCIP010000365.1:0-14945 GCA_037189785.1 Alphaproteobacteria bacterium | reverse complement strand
TCCAACTGGAATGGAACACGAGCCAGCTATGGCGGCTCCCGCGCCTTCTTGATCAGCGTGGACTTCCAACTCTAATTGCTGTTTTCCTCATGGAAGCGCCCCGGTCGGTTCGTCCGCCGGGGCGTTTCTTTTTGGCCCGCCTTTGCTGCTGGGGGGCTACTATAGGTGTGGCGATTGCGATTAATTTGCAATATGGTGGCCTGAAAGGGTTACCAGAGGACTATTTGAGGATGCTGCTGGAAATTCCAGATGTTTTGAGCCAAGACGAGGTGCGCAAATGCCGGGAACGGCTGGAATCGGCCCAATGGCATGATGGTCGGCAAACAGCCGGGCATGTGGCTGTTCGCACCAAGAATAATGAGCAATTGGCGGGTGACGATCAATTGGCGGTGCAACTCGGTAATTCGATCCTGGACCGTTTGGCTGCAACCCCCCGGTTCATTGCTGCGGCCTTGCCATTGAAAGTATTGCCGCCCCGGTTCAATCGCTATACGGGGGCCGGGGCTTACGGCAATCATATCGACAACGCCATTTTCAATATTCCAGGCACACCGCATCGGGTCCGAAGTGATTTATCGGCGACACTGTTTTTCAGTGACCCGGATAGTTACGAAGGCGGTGAGCTGATTATGGAGGGGAGTTTCGGACAGCGATCCGTCAAACTGCCGGCCGGTCATATGGTGCTGTATCCGGCGACGACACTGCATCGGGTCACGCCGGTCACCAAAGGGGTGCGCTACGCGGCGTTCTTTTGGATTCAAAGTCTGGTCCGCGAGGAAAACCGGCGCGCCATGTTGTTGGAACTGGATGATACGATCCAAGCTCTGACGATGACGGCACCCGATGATCCGGCTGTTGTAAGGTTAACCGGGCTTTATCATAATTTGTTGCGTGAATGGTCGAATACCTAAGGGCGCTTTTGGTTGAATGACGGATCCTAAACCTAAGCTACAACAAATTCCGGCCAGCATAGTTGCCGTGACGGATTACGAACCGTTCGCGCGAGACCGGATGACGGAGCAAGCGTGGGCCTATATGGCCGGTGGGGCCGCTGATGAGCTGACGTTGTGGGATAACATAGCGGCGTACCAACGCATAAAGTTGCAGCCGAAGGTATTACGTGACCTGACGGACGGTCATACGCAGGTAACGCTGTTCGGGCATACATACCCTTTCCCTATTTTTCTGGCACCGGTCGCTTTCCAGAAATTGGTTCATGAGGAGGGGGAGCTTGCGACGGTTTTGGCGGCCTCGGCCAATCAGGCGGGAATGGTTGTCAGTACCCAAGCCAGCGTTCCTATCGAAGACATTGCTGAGAACGCTGCGGCGCCTTTGTGGTTCCAGCTTTATATTCAGCCTGATCGTGACTTTACCAAAGCGTTGGTGAAGCGCGCTGAGAACGCCGGATATACGGCGCTGGTCGTGACTGTCGATGCGCCGGTCAGCGGTATCCGCAATCGGGAACAGCGGGCAGGCTTTACGCTGCCGCAAGGCGTCGAAGCGGTCAATTTACGGGGGATGCGGGGTTTGCCGCCTCACCGTGCCGAAGCCGGTGGGCCGGTTTTGCTGGGGAGTAATCTGTTGGCGGCGGCACCGACCTGGGCAGATTTAGAGTGGCTGAAATCGTTGACCACGCTTCCCGTATTGGTGAAGGGTATTATGACCGCCGACGATGCCGATCGTGCGATCGCCATGGGAGTTGATGGCGTTGTCGTCTCAAACCATGGCGGGCGTGTTTTGGATGGTGTCCCGGCGACGATTGATGTTCTTGCGGCCATTGCTGAGCGTGTAGCAAGGCGTGTGCCGTTGTTGGTGGATGGAGGCATCCGCCGTGGTAGCGATATCGTCAAAGCGATCGCCCTTGGTGCGGATGCTGTCTTAATCGGGCGGCCATACATATTCGGTTTGGCCGCCGCCGGTGCGGTCGGGGTATCCCACGTTATTCATATGTTGCGGGCGGAACTTGAAGTGACAATGGCGCTGACCGGTGCACAAGATTTGAGATCGATTGATCGATCCGTTATCCACATCGGTTAACGCCCTTTGTCGGGTTAAGCCAGTAGCTCCAGCGCTTTCTGATTTTCCGGCAATGTCGACCCGCCGTCGACAACGATGGTTTGCCCTGTGATGTAACCGGCATGGTCGCTGGCAAGAAACAGCATGGTGTGGGCAATATCATCGGTATGACCGAACCGGCCTGCAGGAATTAACGCCCGCATTTCGTCGACTTCCTCTTCGGAGCCGAACACATCCATGGCCGGGGTCAGAATAAAGCCGGGTTCAACACCATTCACAGTAATATTGCGCCGGGCGTATTCCAAGGCCGCGGTACGAATGAAACCGTTAAGCCCGCTTTTGCTGGCACCATAGGCCGCGAAGCCGGGCATGGCGACACGGGGGCCAGTCACGGACGATGTAAATAACAGTCGTCCCCAACCGGATTTCAGCATATGGGGAAGGGCGGCTTTTGAAAGCCAAAATGCGGCTTTTAAATTGACCGCCAAGACATAATCCAGCTCTTCATCCGGAATGTTGACCACGTGGTTGATCGGAAAGACACCGGCATTGTGCACCAGGATATCGAGCTTACCGTATTGCTCGACAGTTTGGTCGACGATATTTTGGCAAGTGGCGGATGACCCGACATCAGCGGCAATGAGTGTGGCTGTGCCGCCTTGCTCGGTAATGGCTTTTACCGTTTCGCGCCCACTGGCTTCGGTCCGGGTGGCGACGACGACTGTTGCCCCGGCGGCGGCGAATACCTCGGCAATGCCGCGGCCAATGCCTTGACCGCTCCCCGTGACGATTGCAACCTTTCCATTCAGTGTCTTAGACATGGTTTCTTCTCCTGAAGCGATCTATGGTCCCAATTGTGATTAAGCGATATAGTGAGATCCGTTTTGGTAAAAGGCCTGTTTTGATAACAAGGCTGCTTTGGTAATAAGGAAGGCTCAGATGTTTATTGCAATGAATAGGTTCCAGGTTCTTCCCGATCAGACGACGGCATTTGAGACCGTATGGAGTAGCCGGGACACGTTCCTGAGTGATGTTCCCGGCTTTGTTGAGTTCCATTTGTTACGCGGCCCTGTGGCAGAGGATCATGTGCTTTACGCGTCTCATACTGTATGGCGGAGCCGTGAAGATTTCGAGGCCTGGACCAAGTCTGAGGCATTTCGTAAAGCTCACGCGAATGCCGGTAACAACAAACCACTTTATCTTGGCCACCCCCGCTTTGAGGGTTTTGAAGTCATTCAGACGGTGTAAGTCGCCCCCGTTGCTCTAGCGCCATCTTCTTCTGCCGTAAGACCGGCGGCAGAATGAAGATGAGGCTGGCGGCAAAAAATACCATTCCCCATAAGTTGACCGGCCAATAGTTGCCTTCCTCGATCACGTAAGCTGCGATACCCGGTCCACCGGCCAGACCGACCATTTGTGCGGCAATGGCATAGACAACCATGCGGCCTTGCTTATCGAAGCTGGCCATGGCGGCAAGCAGATAGGGGTGCACGACATTCCAAGTATAATTAAAGATACAAACGCCGAGGGCGAAGATGAAGAAAGTCATCTCGCCACGCAGAATTGTTAAGCTTAAAAGTCCGGCGATAATCCCCAAGGACAACGGTATTGCGCGGCCCCAACGGTTGCCGAGGAAGGTCGTGGTGAGTGCCCCGGCGATGCCAAAGAATTGGCACAGCATCAACGCATAGGCGACATTATATTCGCTCAGATTGCCGGCGATCCCGATCAAGAACAGGTAGGCCCAAACGATCCCTTGCGCTAAGAAATAGGCCAGCATCGCTAACAAAGCCAAGGTTCTGAACGGTGTCGGCAGATCGATGGCATCCGGTGCGTGTTCGGTGACGTTTTGCCCCCGATGCGGCAAATGGCGAATAAATGGAAAGGCAATCGCTGCCACAGCGGCGAAGAAGATATAAAGCGCGGTGATGCCGCCGATATCAAAGATGTTGGGCATGACCAGCAAACCAATGGCGCCGTATGCAAGTACCGCAGCGATATAAAGCCCGAAATTGAAATCGACTTTCCGTGTCAAACCGACTGTAGTAAATGATAGCGAGATCAAAATGCCGCTGGCCATACCGACCACAAACCGTAGCCCCATCAGTGCCGTAAAATCATGCACAACAATGGAAAAAAGGTTGCCGACCACCATAATGAGGGCGCCAATATAAAGTAGCTTATGCCAATCGACACGCGTGGTGTAATAAATCAAGGCAATGGTCGAAAGAGCAATACCGCTCATTTCCGCCATCATGACATAGCCTGCATCTTGATCGCTAAATTGAAGATATGCGACCAAGCCTTGGACAAACCCCGGCTGAACAATAAAGACCGATGGCCCAATGACGCCGATTATGATGGCGCTGATAATTGAAATAGGGCGGTTAACATCATAAGGTTTTTGAGCCATATTTCCCCCTGGATTTTTGTCTACATATGCCGAGATCTCAGTGACTGTCCTTATATTCAGCTATTATTTTTTAGATAATCTTCACAAACTTGACAGCACAAATCGACCAAGAACGGGGTCAATTCACGGGCTGTTTCAGTTTCACTACGGGTATGCACCCAACCTAGATACGTGAAGCTACGCAATAATAAGAACAGAGGCAATAAGCCTTCATCTTCGTCGCTCAATGGGCGTTTACTACGATAGCCGGAAAGAATGGCGTCCTTAATTGTCGGATAGAAGGGTTCATTGATATGAAAATAAAGAGCTGTGGCCAGTTCGAACATATGCCAGCCGAAACCGGCATCGTCAAAATCGATCAGCATGAGATCGCCATTTTTATGCAGCAGGTTTTCAGGCACAAAATCGGCATGAATGAGGCCGTAATTGGTGGCATTTTTCCGCACTTTACTGAGATCCGCCTGGGCTTGCACGCGAGCTCGGGACAGCAATTGGCGCTGCTCATCAGTGAGAGCGTCCAATTCCCAAAACCGTCCCCAGAATGGATCATCGCCAATTAAGCCATCGCTATCCCAGGCGTGGCGGGTGAACTTATCCGGCAATTGCCAGGCAACACTATGGTTGTGAACATCGGCTGCCATGTCACCTATTGAATAGTAAATGTTTTTCAGATTGTCTTGAGTTCCGAGACCATGTTCGAGTCCCCCCAATGGTTCGCCGTCCAGCCAGCTTAACATATCAATCTGCCTGGGTTCTGGAATACCATCGGCTTTGACAATTACAAATAGCTCACCTTGGGCGGTAGGAATGATGTTCGGTACATTTAATCCGGCATCACCCAGAGATTGCATCCATTGCAGTTCAGATAAAAGTTCGGCGTCGCTGTGATAGGCATGGCGATGAATACGTAAGGCAAATTTTTGACCGTTGTTGTCGCGCACGGAAAAAACAGCATTTTCGCGATACTTCAATAAAGTAATGTCATGAAATTCACCGGTCCAATGCACTAAGGCTTTGGTCGCGAGATCTTTCATAGCGGCCGATTGGTCGTCGGCGGACAACGTATAAAAATGTGTCATCAACCGTTCCTTTAAGAAACTTGTTTCAGAACGGTATCGAGTGTGGACAGCAGCTGGTCTGCATTGTCTTTTGTGAACACCATCGGCGGGCGCATTTTGAGCACGTTTTCATCGCGACCTATTTTGCTGATCAAGATACCATTTTCCCGCATGAGATTGATGATGCGTGATGTTTCGGCGGTAGCAGGCTCCTTGGTTTTGCGATCAGATACCAATTCGATACCGAAGAATAATCCACCACCACGGACATCACCGATGATATCGTGGCGTTCCGCTAACTTGTGTAATTCAGCCTGAATATAGGTGCCGACTGTTTTGGCGTTCTTTTGCAACTCCTCGCGTTCGATGACTTCAAGCACGGCGAGACCGACGGCGCTTGATACCGGATTACCGCCAAATGTATTGAAATACATTGAACTTGCGGCGAACGGGTCAATCAAGCCGTCGCGTGCTACGACGCCTGCTAAGGGGTGACCATTGCCCATAGGTTTGCCCATGGTAACAAGATCCGGCAAAACGCCGTGGGCTTGATAGCCCCACATATGGTCGCCCATACGGCCAAATCCAGGTTGCACTTCGTCGGCAATGAACAGGCCGCCGGCGTTGTGCACATGATCGACGGCAGCTTTTAAATAACCGGCAGGAACACGTGGCAAACCTTCGGTCGAGAATATCGTGTCGACCAAGAACGCGGCCAAACGAATACCGTTGGCTTCAAGGTCGCGGATCGCTGCGGCAACATCGGATGCGTAATCTTCGGCGGAGCGGGGTGTGGGATCACGATAAAGATCGGGAATACGCACGCTGCGTATATGTGGTCCTTTTTTTTCGAAGGTTGGGAAGGCCGTGGTCAATTCGGCTAAGGTTGCGGAATTGCCGTGATAGCTATGATCGCTGACAATGAAGCCCATACCGCCACTGTGAAAGCGTGAAATTCGCAGGGCTAATTCATTGGCTTCCGTACCTGTACAGCAGAATAAGGCCATATTCAAATCATCATCGAACGTTGCTGTTAAACGTTCGGCAAAGGCCACGATATTTTCATGGAGATAACGCGTATGGATGTTCAAGATATGGGCTTGCTTGCACAAGGCATCGACGACATGGGGGTGGCAATGGCCGACATGAGGGACATTATTATAGACATCCAAATAACGACGACCATCGGCATCGAACACCCAAACGCCTTCGCCTTTCACAAGATGAAGGGGTTTTTCATAAAACAGGGGAAAATGCTTGCCGAGTAAGCGCGTGCGACGTGCAAGCAGGGTGTTGTCAGTCATGGTATATACCCTTGAACCGTTATAAAATGCATGCAAGAACTTTATATTAAACTAGACTATAGTCGAGTTTTGGGGTTGTCAAGTAGCCCTCGATCGGAGATAATATGGTCATGGATAGAGATTAAGGTAATGGCATTGCTCACAACGCGAAAAAGCACCACGCAGGCCCGGGGTAGGGCGCGCCGAGAAGAGCTATTGGCCGCGATCAGGGAGCTATTGGCCAGTGTGGAACTGGATGCTTTAAGCCTTGGCGATGTGGCGGCCCATGCCGGAGTGGCAAAGGGATCTGCCTATCATTTCTTTGCAAACATCCATGATCTTTATACCGATGTCGTGCGCGTGATCGGCGAGGAGCTTTGTGCGGAGATTTTGCGCCCCATACGGAAGCCGATGTCATCGTGGCAAGATGTGGTGGCCGTCGGTATTGAACGGGGTGTTCAATATTATGACCGCGACGCAGCGGCACGTCAGTTACTGATCGGCCCAAAAACACCGCCCGATGTGAAACGATGTGATCGTGATAACGATATCGAACTTGGTAAAACGTTTGAAACGCAGATCAGTAAGTTTTTTATCTTACCGGATGAAGCAAAACGTCCGGAAATTTTCTTTCGGGCTGTTGAGATCGCTGATTTGATGTTTTGCTTATCGATGATGGAGCATGGAAAGATAACGACTGAGATGGCGGAAGAAGCAAAAAAGGCCGCCATCGCCTATCTTGAAATCTATATTCCGAAATATTTGAAAGCCGTTACGGAAGCTTAATTAGACACTCCGTAATGATGGAGGCGTGTTTTTAGGGCGTGTACCGATTTCATGCCGCGTGTTGGCTTGATTGATGATACTTCCTGGAGAGACATTTTCTGTCAACCAAACATTGCCGCCGATCACTGAATTATGGCCGATCACGACGCGGCCCAGGATGGTGGCTCCTGCGTATATGATGACGTCGTCTTCAATAATTGGATGTCGTGGTAGCCCTTTTTGCAGCATACCGTTTTCATCCGTGGGAAAGCTTTTCGCGCCCAACGTTACCGCCTGATATAAGCGCACGCGCTCACCGATAATGGCTGTTTCTCCAATCACCACACCGGTGCCATGATCGATGAAAAAACTGCTGCCGATAGTGGCACCTGGATGAATATCGATCCCGGTTGTCGAGTGAGCGAGCTCCGATATAATTCGTGCCACCAAACGGGCGCCGAGTTGATAAAGGCGATGCGCGATGCGGTGATGGATCAAAGCAATGACGCCAGGATAACAAATCAACACTTCATCGACACTAAATGATGCAGGGTCCCCTAGATACGCTGCTTCAACGTCGCTATCGAGCAAACTCCGGATCTGAGGCAAAGACATCGCAAAATCATTGACGATTTGTCGTGAGTGGTGATCAATCGCTGTGCTGTCATAAGCATCAGCGCCTGCGACATAGGCCAATTCTAACCTAACCTGCGTTAGTAATAAATTCAGGGCAGTTTCTAGAGTATGGCCAACATAGTAATCTTCGCCATCTTCGCCAAGATCTCCTGGTCCAAGACGGACCGGGAATAGAACACCATTCAACGCCTGGGTTACAGCCTCTACAAGATTTCGAGACGGGAAATCACGATTGCCATATTGGCGGTTCCGAGGATGAGCGTGCCGCCATTTGTCGCGGGCAATGCGCAAATCTGATACAAGTCTATCCAGATTCCACTGCGCGTTGTCGGGAGCTATAGGTAATGGGTTGCGGCTCACAAGTGTACCCCGACATAATCTTGTCTTGTCTTCATGCCCTTAATCGGCCCGCTTAAGCCACTTTTCTGGATCATATCTGATTCACTTCTAAAATACATAATCTCCATCTACTAAGTAGAGTATTGATCGTCAAGACTTATCTTCGGTCTTAAGCATCAGAAGTTTGGACTGGATAAATAGCCTGTGGGACCTAGTAAGGCTTTGATTTAACTTGGTTCTAGTGTGATTTTGGGGTTTTTGGAGCTTTATCGGCCCGACGCTGTGCGCATACGGCGGATGGCTTCGGTGGCTTCCGTCTCGTCCAAGCTGGCAAACCCGAGCCTGAGGCCGCGTTCGGCCTGAGGACTTGTCATAAAAGAATGCGAGGGAGCATAACGTAGTCCTAAGGGACAGGCATTCGCTTCGAAGCGATCAAGGTCTGCGGTGTCGTTGAACTGTACCCAAAAGGCTAGGCCGCCATCCGGTATTTTAAAATTAATCAACGAGCCCATTTCTTTGTGGAGAGTTTTTGCAAAGGACAATCGGCGTTTTGCGTAAACTTGGGTCATTTTGCGGACGTGACGACGTAATTCGCCAAGCTCAATCAGTTCGGCCATAGCTTCTTCTGTCGGTGTATTCCCTTGACGATCAAGCGTTAAGACCTCATGGGCAATGGCGTTGATGACTTGTGGGTCAGCCGCAATGTAGCCAATTCTTAAACTTGGCAGAACCAGCTTTGAAAGTGAGCCTAGATAAATGGTAGAGCTTGGGGCGTAACTGGCCATGGGTAGCAGTGGCTGCGATTGGAAGTGATATTCGTGATCGTAGTCGTCTTCGATAATCGCAAAGGAATATTGACGGGCTAGATCTAAAAGCCGCAAACGTCGATCGGGTTTCAAGGCCACAGTTGTTGGAAAATGATGATGTGGGGTCAGATAGATTGCGCGGATCGCCGTTGTTCGGCAGAGTCTTTCGACGGCTTCAACGTCAATTCCGTCTTTATCAAGATTGACGGATAGGATTTGTGCTCCAGCGGCTTGGAATGCAGCAACTGCAGGCCCATAGCTTAATGTCTCGACAATGACGCTGTCGCCAGGCTTTAACAAAATACGACCGGCAAGAAAAATAGCCATTTGACTGCCGCGGGTAATGCATACACCGTCACTGCTGACCATAACGCCGCGTTCCGCTTTTAGCATACCGGCAATACGGTCCCGTAATATCGGCGATCCACGAGGGTCACCATAGCGCAATCGATTGGCGCGCATGGCACGGTGAATAGCCGATCGATAGGCGCGCGTTAAGGTATCAACGGGAAATAAACGACAGTCCGGTGATCCTTCATCCAATGTCAGCCAATGACGGCTTGAATGAGCATAGGGAGATGGTGGTGCATCTTTAAATAAGAATTCGACACCGGACATACTGTTCGGCGATGTCGACATTGTGGTGTTGGACTGTCGCGGCGACGTGTCTGGCAGTGACTCCGAGACAATAGTGCCACGTGTTCCTCGCGACGCAAGCCAGCCTTGCGCGATCAAATCTTCGTAGGCAAGGACTATTGTTTTGCGATTAACGGAAAGCAATTCGGCAAGATCGCGCGTGCTTGGTAGGAATGTCCCTGGGCTCAAGCGACCGCGTTGGATTTCGTGGATTAGGGCATGAATAATTTGCATATAGATCGGCACATCGGCAGAAGCGTCGATTTGTTCTGCCAGCGTCAATTTCCACGGCCGCAACATTGATTTTTTAAAAACCTTTGGGATTGAATTTAAAAGATCAGGTGCAGCAACGGAGTGTTGCTGCACCTATGGGGAATATTATTTTGGATTCCAGGCAACCGCAGCTTTGAAGAATTCACCGGTTTCTTCGGATAAATCATTGGCGCCTGGTGGAAAATGGCTGAGTTTGACAATCACGGTCTTGCTTGGCGGATCTATATAAATGAATTGACCTTGCAAGCCGATGGCGCTGAAGCTTTGGGTGCCTTTGATTGCCCACCACTGATAGGCATAATTCAATGGACCTTCCGGTTCCTTCCCTGGGCCGTTGTAGGTTTTGGTGGATAGGGCAATCCATTTTTCTGGAATGATTTGGGTTCCATTAGCCCGGCCGTTAGATACCACCATTAAGCCAAGGCGACCATAATCCCGCAGGCGCGCATTGAATCCGGCACCTGTGAACTCTCGTCCTACACCTGGTGGACCATCTGCGATCCAATACCCGTCGGCGTCGACACCTAATGGGCCCCATAATTTTTCAGCCATATAATCAGCCACAGGCCGTTTGGTGGCGCGTTCCAGCAACCAGCCAAGCACAGCCGTGTCGACGGTAGAGTAATTGAAGGTACTGCCTGGTTTATGGGCTTGCCCTAAAGGACGGGCGGCATCGGCATAGCGTAAACGCCCGGCCACGAGCGCATCTTCAAAAATTTTAGCGGCTGGACTTGGGTTTTCGCCAAAGTCATAACGCTCATCCCAATCAACGCCGGACCGCATCTCTAGAACGTCTTTTATGGAGACGCCAGCGTAACCGCTGTCTTTCAATTCCGGCAAATATTTAGTTACGGGATCGGACGTGCTTTTGATGTGGCCTTCATTTATGGCAACCCCGATTAATAACGAGGTGATAGATTTTGCCATAGACCATGACATGTAGCGCGTGGTCTCGTTGGTTAAATTGCGGTAGCGTTCGTAGACAATTTTTCCATCTTTAATGATCAGCAGTGCATTGGTATGGGTCCGTTCCAATGCCTCTTCAGCAGGTCGGCTCACGCCCTTATGAGTGTAGGTAAAGTTCAGGGTTTTCTCATCTTTTGGTAGTTCCCACACTGTTCCAGAGCGCGCGACAGGCCGCGTCGAAAATAATTGATCCATGCTATGGAAGGTCAGGGTGTTGACGTTTCCATCAAGCATGTGGCGACGCAAGGTTTGAATCGCAGGGGGGGCAACGTCATTTGCTGTCGCTGTTGTTTTTACAGCCGCGGTTTCTGTTGCTTGAGCGATACTGATGGCGGGTTGCATGACCACAGCCATGCTGAGCAGCATTGAGTATCGCAGGATGGATTTAATCGTCTGCATTCTGGCCCCTGACATTAGAATTGAGCTGTTAAGGTTACGCCGTAGGTTCTGGGCTCGGCATATGTCGCGATTTCTTCCAAGGTACCGGGGAACGCAAACTGGTCGCTCGATAAGCTTGTGAAGTAGCGCTTGTCGAAAAGGTTACGAGCCCATAGGGCCAGAGTAAAGTGTTCGTTGGCTGGAGTGAATACAATGCTGCTGTTGACGATCGTTCTTGCTGCAGTTGCGAGACGAGGTTGGTTCAAAACATCCCCAAACGCTGCGCCGCGGTAGGAGACCTGAGCCCATAAAGACAATGCCCCCAGTTCTCCGGGTAAGGCAAAGTCATAGCTGGCATTGCCTTCTGCCGTCCATTTCGGTCCAGGGAGTCGATTGCCGCTGGCGTCGTCACCGGCCGAGTTCACGTTCTGATACTTGTCATAGCTTGCATCATTGTAACCGAGACTGCCGCCAATCCGTAAGCCTGGAGCAAGCAAGGCGCTAAAGTCGCCGCCAAATCCTTTGATCGTCGCCGAGGCTGCGTTTGAGGTTACAGCGCCACCGGCAAATCCGAAAAATTGAGTGACCTGCATATCATCATAAGTCATGTAATAGGCAGATAGGTTGATACGCAGTCTTTTATCCAAAAGATCACCTTTGATCCCGGCTTCATAGTTTGTAACCTTTTCCGGTTTGAAGGCGAGTGATTGTATGGTCGGTGCACCACCAGGACCGCGGCTGACGAAGTCCATATTCCATCCGCCAGATTTATAGCCCCGTGATAACCGGATATAACTGTTGACGGTTTCAGATAGTTCAAACCGTAAGCCGACAGTAGGTGAAAAATCAGTTTGCTTTTGTACGTCTCGCTGCATTGGAATATCGTAAAAAAGCGGCAGAGCCCCCGGATCGGTTTGTACCGAAAACATGACATTCTTTTTCTCGTGCGTGATGCGGAGACCACCCAAAAGGATGATGCGATCAGTGATGTCAAAGCTTGCATCGAGATAGGTAGCATAGCTGCGCGTATCAACTTCGCCCTGCGGGACAATAACTTTTGTTGTTCCGGGGGCGATAAGGCCTGGAATAATGAAGTCAGGGCCCAGGCCACCAATATGAGCCGTATCGGAATCTTGGGCGAAATAATATAAACCCATCACGAACTTGAAACGGTTTTCATCGGGTGAGCGCAACCGAATTTCTTGCGAGAATTGAGATTGAGCATCAGACCAATCAATAAAAATTTCATTGCGAACTGATGAGTCTTCGTCTCCTTGAATCCGATAGGTATTGCGCCGATAGGCAGTAATAGAGGTTAGATTATACCCATCGAACGGTTCCATTTCGAGGGTTAATGATGTTCCCCAAAGCTCGCGATCTAATTGATTGCGCGGGTTCAAGGATACTGTGTAGGGACCGGGCGCAACAATTGGTTTTGGGGGTGGTGAAGTGGCTTCACGACCCAGGAGATTTTCCCCCATATAAGGGATGGAGTCTTCTTTATTGTAATCGAATGCTAAAACAGCGCGCCAATTGTCGGATGGGGTTAATAAGAATTTTGCCCGTACCCCGTAGCCGTCTCGGGACCCAAGGTCGGGGCCAGTGCCAAGATTTTTCACATGGCCATCACGCTTTTCGCGAAATGCTGAAATGCGGCCGGCGGCCAAGCCGTCGACAATCGGTACATTCACGGTGCCTGAAAGCCTTTGATGATCATAATTTCCATATTCACCGGAAACACGCAGCGATAAATCATTGGTCGGATCGTTGGTGTTGACGCTGATTGCACCGGCGATTGAGTTTTTGCCAAATAGTGTCCCCTGGGGACCCTGCAAAAGCTCGACAGAACTTGCATCTTCTAAGGCTTGGTTGAATGTTTCCGGTCGGCCGGTGTAAACACCATCTACATAGACTGATACACCAGATTCAACACCGGCATTACGTGTGTTCGACATCACACCACGAATGATTGGTGCTGTATTTGCCGACCCTCCTTCCGGCATCACGACGTTTGGGATTGCGGCTGCTAAGTCTGCAATTTCCGTGATGTGCTGTTGTTGCATTTGTTGTTCTGTAACAGCGGTAATTGTAATAGGGACATCACGTACGTTCACGGCGCGTTTTGTTGCCGTAACGATAATTTCTTCAAAAGCAGCTGTGTCTCGTCCGCTATCCATCTGCGCATAGACGTGAACTGAGCCGGAGCATGCAAATGCGATGCTTGCAAGTCCGACCATTTGATTGATTGATGACAGTCCCATAAGTGCTCCCCTTTTTATTTTTCCGGTTTTTGAAAGTTTAAGGTCTAGACGACGCGCTGGTGTCATATCCGGACCTCGCCTAAGTATCAGCAAATGATAAAGTCAGTTGGACCATGTAAAACATCCAATTTTTGGATATTAATGGGTCCATTTATAAGTGTTTGATTTTAATATTAAAAATCGAAATTATTGGGGGTTGGTGTGATTAGTGATTGATTCGATCATGTAAGAATGACCAAGGAAAAATTTAAATCCTTTTTTTCAGGGACCAAGACTGATGTAGGGAGCAAAAATAAAGAAAGGAGCACAGATGTGTGCTCCTTTCGGTCAGCGATGAGAGTCAATTAGGAAGTTGGATGAAGGCGTTCGTTATCGTCTCTGAGCGAGCCACCAAAGGCTGCCGCAACACTGGCGATAAAGGCGCCGATGATTAAAGATAAAAAGGTGAATAATGCGAATTTCATAGCAGCTTTGCGTGCTTCATCGGCTGCCGCCCGTATTTTCTGTTCAGCAGCATCCGCTTTTTGTAAAACCTCATCAACGCGCGCTCGTGCTTCCGCTTGTGTCATGCCGGTTTGGGAGGCGACCATTTGTGCTAAGTAGTTTTTGTCGGATTCAGGGATAGCCCCATCTACTATACCGTTCGCTAGAATTCTTAAACTCTCTCCACGGTCAGCGTCAGGGTCGTAATTACGGGTTTCCGCAGCAACAACAGAACGATCGGAGCGGAAAAGAAGATCGATAAAATATTCCTGAGGGTTAGCTGAGCTTCCACTAGAATCCGATGACATGGTCGCTTGTGCGCCGCCAGATACGACTGTAGCAACGGCTTTTGCGCCACCACTGACGACAGCTGATACAGCACTCACTGCTAGAAATACAGTAAGGAGGGTCGCAACAGCCCACGCTAGAAAGCCATGGGCAGTATCACGAAAAAATACTTCGTCACGATCTACGCCGACCCACTTTGTCCGTAATCGGCCTGCAAGGTATCCTCCCAGAGCAGATGATAACCATTGCACGACAATTAACCAGATGACGACTGATATCGCAATTGTCCCAGCAGACGCGCCTTCACCACTCCAAGGTGATACGGCTGTCAACCCGAAGGCAGA
>JBBCIP010000364.1:0-2934 GCA_037189785.1 Alphaproteobacteria bacterium | reverse complement strand
CTTGCAAACGACATTGGATTTTCTACGCCGCCGCGATCCCTGGCCGCTGGGCTTGTCGGTTGCGGTCACGTTGACCACCGATGCTGAAATCCGGCCTCTTAATCTTGAATTTCGTAATCAGGATAAGGCCACCAATGTATTATCGTTCCCAACCTGGGATGGCGATGATCTGGATGATCTTGCTGCGGGGACCCCAATTCCAGGGCATCCGCCCGAACTTTCTGTGCCGATGGGGGATATCGTTGTTGCCTGGGAAACGGTGATGCGTGAAGCTCTAGATCAGCACAAAACCGCCCAAAATCACCTACAGCATCTTCTTATCCATGGTTTTCTACATCTTTTCGGGTACGATCATGGCGATGATAATGAGGCGGCCCAGATGGAAGCGCTTGAAATCGACATTCTTAAAGCCTTGGGGATTACCAATCCCTATATTTTAACCTCTTAATATATATAGTGAAATTAAGAAACGGACCATAGCGACCTAGCAATGAGTGAAGATTCGGCCCCCGCACCGTCTGGGCCAAAAGACGGAGATCCTTCTAGTAGTTTCATCTCCCGGATGAGGAACTTACTTTTCGGTCGCCCCAGTGAGGGGACGCTCCGGGAGGTCCTCGAGGATATGATCGGTGATAGTCCCGAAGGACAAGAGCGAATCGGCGAGGAAGAGCGGCTGTTGCTGCTCAATACCCTCGATTTCGCGGAAAAGCGGGTGGAGGACGTCATGATCCCCCGGGCCGATGTGGTGGCCGTATCCGAGACGACCTCATTTGCTGATTTGGTACAGATTTTTGCGTCGGCCGAAATGTCGCGCTTGCCGGTCTACCGGGACAGTCTCGACGAGGTGATCGGGCTGGTGCATGTCAAAGACGTTTTTCTCAAATTAGCCAAAGCGCGGACGGCAGATAATTTGCTGAAGCCGGAAACGGCGGGCACCTTGGCATCGATCATGCGGCCGGTGTTGTTCGTGCCGTCGTCCATGCGGCTAGCCGATCTTTTGGTTAAAATGCGGGCGACGCGCATTCATATGGCGGTTGTGGTCGATGAATACGGTGGGACCGACGGGCTTGTGACCAATGAAGATTTGGTCGAAGAAATCGTTGGCGAAATCGAAGATGAACATGACACCGAAGTGACCGACAGTTTGACGGTTTTGGATGGGCAAAGTTGGGAAGCCGGTGCCCGCTTGCCGGTTGAAGATCTCGAGGACGCGGTCGGCGCCACTTTGTTGGACGAGGAAGAAGCCGAAGAGATCGATACTTTGGGAGGCTTAGTCGTGTCGCTTGCCGGGCGCGTACCGTTGAAGGGCGAAATCATCCATCATGACGCGGGCTTCGCCTTTGAAATTTTGGATGCCGATCCCCGGCGACTGAAGAAAGTGCGGATCCGGCGCGAAACGGTTGACGTCGATCAGCCGCATGTTACGCAAGAGTAGCCGTAGACAGCCGTCCTTCAAACCACCGATGGAATGAACAGGAGTGATCGATCCTTATGGCCGACCAATCGCAGCAGGGGGACCGACTGGAGCGGTGGGTCATAAGACGAAGCGTATGGGCGCGTCACGGGATTAGTTTCCTGTGTGGGGGCTTGGCGACCTTGGCGTTGCCGCCGATTTATATCGTGCCGCTGTTGTTGGTGGCGTTTCCTGTTTTACTATTGCTGTTGCGGGCGGCGCCGACCCGGCGTCATGCAGCGGCGTTGGGCTGGTGGTTCGGTGCCGGTCATTTCATTTCCGGCTTTTATTGGATCTCCATTGCTTTCATGGTCAATGACGATGTGAGCGATGCCGCCGGTCCTGTGGCGGCGGTCGGCGTTGCTTTGGTGATGGCCGTTTATCCGGCATTGGCCGCGTTATTTTATGTGTTGTGGCGGCGGTGGCGACCCAAGGCTCCGGTGACTGCGGACGTTTTGATGTTCGCCCTTTTGTGGAGTGTAATGGAAGTCCTGCGCGGCTGGTTGTTCACGGGTTTTCCGTGGAATCCGATCGGGTCGGTTTGGGCGTTTTCGCCTGCCATGATGCAGTCGTCGGCGGTGTGGAGTGTGTGGGGGCTTGGTCTTATCACGGTTGCCATTGCGGTGCTGCCGGTCACAGTTTTATCAGGCGACAACGGATGGCGGCGTTATGGCAGTGTAGCCATCGGCGCTTTCGTGCTGGTGGTGCTGTGGGGTGGCGGCGCACTCCGTCTCAACATGGCGTCATCGTCGCATGTGCCGGATGTGCAATTGCGTTTGGTGCAAGCCAACGTCAACCAAAATGAAAAATGGCGTGATGATCGGTTGAGTGACAATTTTACCCGTCATCTTGCCATGTCGATCGTCCCGGCCACCAAGCCGGTCACACATATTATTTGGCCCGAAACCGCCATCCCGTATTTCATCAATCGTGACAGCGACCGCCGCGCCATGGTCGCCGATGTGGTGCCGACCGGAGGCTATGTCATTACCGGCGCGCCGCGCTTGGAACGGGGACCCGGTGATGCGCCGATCATCGGCAACAGTTTGTTTGCAATCGATGACATCGGGGCCATGGCCGGCGCATACGACAAAGTGCATTTGGTGCCGTTCGGAGAATATTTGCCGTTTCGGTCGTTCCTCATGGCATTGGGGTTTGAGCGCTTTGTGCCGGGGATTCTGGGTGTGGATTTTACGCCGGGGCCGGACCTTAAAACATTATCTTTGGCTGGGCTGCCGCCGTTCAGCCCGTTGATCTGCTACGAAATTATTTTTCCGGGCGCGGTCGTAAAACACGGCGATGCCGTATCTTGGATTCTAAATATTACGAATGATGGTTGGTATGGACAATCCACGGGACCTTACCAGCATTTGGTGGCGGCACAGTTTCGCGCTGTGGAGGAAGGGTTGCCGGTTATTCGGGTCGCCGGAACCGGTATTTCAGCCGTTATTGATTCTTATGGGAGAATAGAATCATCTTTA
>JBBCIP010000363.1:0-6686 GCA_037189785.1 Alphaproteobacteria bacterium | reverse complement strand
CTTCGGCAATTGTTTTAAGGCTGCAAGCATATCGTGATGCGAAGATGCAATATCTTCATGTGTAGCGATCGGAATATAGCTGAAAGATAGCCCTGATTGTGTGGCGCTTTCGGCAATAACTGATGATGTCGGCTGTTCGCGTTCCTCTCCGTTGGGACGATTACAGATAATGCTACGAAAACCGGCAGCCGCAACGGTTGGAATATCTTGTGGTAAGATCTGTGATGAAGCAGAAAATTCCGACGTAATATTCTTGATATTCATGATGGGTCCAATGCGTCAGTGGCGGCGGGTCCAGATGGTGTGAAGAAACATGCCCATAATCATGGCAATAAGGAACGGTAAGATCGAAAGGGGGGCGATCGTTAGATTAGCAACTGCTGGGCCGGGGCAGAGGCCAGTCAGTCCCCAACCAATTCCAAAAAGACCGCTTCCGATTATTAAGCGGGCATCGATAGGTTTCGGCTGAGGGAGCGTAAACGTGGTTGTATATAAAGGGCGGGCTAAGCGTCGTTGGATTGCCCATGCGAGTATCATGGGTAAAATTGCGCCCGCCATGACGAAGGCGAGTGTAGGATCCCAATGTCCGAAAACATCAAGAAAGGCTTTTACGCGCACTGGGTCTGTCATGCCTGATATAGTAAGGCCTATCCCAAATATAATGCCGGATATGAGGGCGATTAGGGTCTGCATATCAAGTAAGCCCAGCAATGCGCATAACAGTAACAGTCGCAATGCCTGTGATTATGAATGTTATTGTGGCTGCCATCGAACGTGGCGATAATCGGGATAACCCACATACACCATGACCGCTTGTGCATCCGCTGCCTAGGCGTGTACCAAACCCAACCAGTAAACCGCCTGTTGCTAAGAGAATGGTGTTGCTTGAGATTGTCGGTGTCACAGTGTGGACTTGGCTTATAAGAGCTGTACCTAATGGTAGGCCTATAATGAAAGCCGCTGCGGTAAGTTTTGGGGTGATGCTCGATGCGATGTTCGTTGCCCGTGCTATCAGTCCGCTTATGCCTGCAATATAACCTAACGCCAGAAGCATGATGGCTGCGGAGATGCCAATCAGTAATCCACCCAAAAAGCCCATGTATAATGGGTCGTAGAGTGATGAATCAATCATAGGGCATTAATCGGCATTTTGAGGTAGCTCACGCCGTTGTCTTCAGGCTTGGGTAGGCGGCCAGCGTCGATGTTGACTTGTATAGATGGTAATATTAAGCGCGGCATCGCAAGAGTTTCATCGCGCGCTTCTCGCATCGCTACGAAATCATCTTCGTGGACACCATCATGGACATGAATGTTTTTTGTGCGTTGTTCTGCAACGGTTGTTTCCCAGCGAAATTCATCGCGGCCAGGTGCTTTATAATCGTGACATAAGAACAGCCGGGTTTGTTCCGGCAAAGACAAAAGACGCTGGATTGAACGATATAATGTTCGCGCGTTTCCACCAGGAAAGTCAGCGCGTGCTGTGCCGTAATCTGGCATAAACATGGTGTCGCCAACAAATGCTGCGTCGTTAATGACATACGTAAGGTCGGCGGGAGTGTGGCCGGGAACATGCAAGACGGTCGCGTTAAGATTGCCAATCGCAAACTGGTCGCCGTCCGCAAAAAGATGATCAAACTGTGTACCATTGCGTGGAAAGCTGTCGTTCAGATTAAACAGTTGGCCAAATGTTTCTTGGACCGTCAAAATTGAGCGGCTGATAGCAATCTTGCCCCCTAGTTTGTTTTTTAGGTAGGGCGCGGCGGACAAGTGATCTGCGTGTGCGTGTGTTTCCAGCAGCCACTCGATCGTTAAGCTTTGATCCTGAACATAAGCAATAATCTTATCAGCTGCGGTGGTCGCAGTGCGGCCTGAAGCGGGATCATAATCCAATACGCTGTCGATGATAGCGGCCTTACCGGTTTCTGGATCTGAAACGACATAACTGACGGTGAATGTCGGTTCATCAAAGAACGCTTTAATAACGATCAAGTCTTTGGAACTAAAAGAAATTTGCTTCCTAGCATTCTGCGTTGCCTTGTCCATGACTCAATCTCATGTTTTCATAATTTCGAAAATATGTAATTATGTAATCGACTTGCGTCAAGTGGAAACGGATGATAGAGCGTAATTTATGATGATATTTTCCAGTAGTATGACACAGGGGCCCCGCATGGGGGAAATCGCCCCGGATTTCGAGGCGCGGACGACAAAAGGACCGCTGCGGTTGTCGTCGCTGCGGGGAAAGTGGGTTGTCTTTTTCTCCCATCCCGCTGATTTTACACCAGTTTGCACAACGGAATTTGTGGCCATTGCAAAAGCGCAGCCGCGTTTTGAGGCTTTAGGATGTGCTTTATTGGGTCTTTCTGTGGACAGTCTTTACGCTCATATGGCCTGGATTCGTGCAATTAGGGACCATTTTGGTACAATTATTGGCTTTCCTGTCGTCGAAGACCCGACTATGGCGGTTGGTAAGGCCTATGGAATGCTTGCGGACGATGCCCGCGACAGCTCGGCGGTGCGCGCGACTTACTTTATTGACCCTGAGGGGGTTATTCGGGCGATCACCCATTATCCGATGACTGTGGGTAGGTCGGTCGAGGAAATGCTGCGCATGGTTGCTGCGTTGCAAGCGGTGCAGAGTGGCGAGCGACTTGCCCCGGAAGGCTGGCAGCCAGGCCAGCCGTTGTTGATGCCGGCGTCGACCGACGCGGATGGAAATGACTGGTTTTGCCGTAAAGCGCCATGACGCCCATTTATGAAAATCGCGATCAAGCCGAACTAGCGGCAGACAAAATAAGGGCTTTTGCACAGCCGCAAAGGCTGATGATTTTGTCGTTATTGTTGGCGCGGGGGGAGCAATCGGTGACCGAGCTTGATCAAGCAACGGGCATTGGCCAACCGGCGCTTAGCCAACAATTGGCGGAACTCCGCCGGGCTGACCTTGTTTCAACGCGGCGCCAAGCGAAGCAGGTGTATTATACTTTGGCGGATAATTCGACTGCGCTCAGTGTCCGTGCAATTGAGGCAATCTTTGGCGGGGATAGTGTTAACGCCGAATGGGTGAAGGCCCTTGGTCAGCCCAATGAACCGTCAAATGATATCGCCGCAGGTGCCGCTGGGTTTGTTAGGCTGGTCCGGTCATAGGCCTACTATTTCTTTTTCGTTTTATCCTGAGGCCAGCATTGTTCGCAGCGCCGCCAGCATTCCACGCCTGGCATCACATCTTCAGGCTTTCGACCTGGTGTCGCGCGCAGGCCGGTCAGTATTCTTGGCGCCACCCCCTCAGGTGCGGCGCTCATGTGACATAACAGACAGCGTTGTTGATACGCTTTCTGGTTAAGTGTTGATTCAGTTTCGCGGGCGGATAAATCATAGGGCGCCAAGATGACCATGGCGCCTAACAGGGAATATAGCCACCTATGACGCATTGTCATCTGACAAGTCCCACATATATCCTGATCTCACTTTAGTAGATAGATTTTACTTCGTAAAGACTACAGCAGAACAAAGGTTGTAAATTAAAATTATTAATTATGCTGACGTTTTAGATATATTGTCATTCTCACAGACATAAATGCTATCTCACTAAAGTGTCTATTCGTTTTTCGGCTGTTGTGGGTTGATTACTCATTATCATTACTTTAGGTGCTCTTTAGCTGATAGATAACGTGGTCATGGAAAATCCAAAAGAATTCTTGGCATCACTTTTTCGCGCCGCTGTTCATGCCGCGGACCCGCAGTATTGTATCAAGCGCGCTTTACCATCTCCACCGCTTGGTCGCACTGTTGTTGTCGGTGCAGGGAAGGGCGCGGCGCAGTTGGCGCGGGCATTGGAACACCTATGGCCGACCGCGTTGACCGGTACGGTGGTTACGCGATACGGCTATGCTGTTTCTTGTGACCATATAGACGTGCTTGAAGCCGCGCATCCAGTTCCAGATCTTGCCGGACTTCGTGCTGCGGAGCGGTTATTGGAAACTGTGCAGGGGCTTACATCGCATGATTTGGTGATTGCTTTGATCTGTGGTGGTGGGTCTGCGCTTTTACCGGCGCCACCGATTGGCTTCACGCTGAATGATGAAATTGACCTTAATCAGATATTATTGAGATCAGGTGCGCCTATTTCGGCAATGAACGCCATTCGCAAACAGTTTTCGAGGATCAAGGGTGGGCGCTTGGCCGCAGCGGCTTATCCGGCGCGGGTCGTAAGCCTTGTTGTTTCTGACATACCGGGCGATCACTTGTCGCTTGTGGCGTCGGGGCCGACGATTGCGGATGATACGACGGCATCCGATGCGATCGCGGCGATCGAGCGTTTCGATATAAAAGTTCCCGCTAAAATTCGGGACTATTTGCAAGATGCTGACGAGGCGCCTAGGCCAGACGATGGGCGATTTAGTGGCCATGACGCACAGTTGTTGGCATCATCGGGTTTGTCGTTGGAAGCTGCCGCTGACTTTGCACGGGGCAATGGTATCGAGGCGATTATTCTATCGGATGCCATAGAAGGAGAAGCCCGAGAGGCCGGTTCGTTTCATGCTGCTATTGCACGTGAGGTCAAATTCAAAAACCGTCCGTTCTCGAAACCCGTTGTTTTATTGTCGGGTGGTGAAACTACCGTAACCCTGAAGGGATCCGGGAAAGGTGGCCGGAATACCGAGTTTTTATTATCATTTGCGCGGGCGATTGCCGGTAGTGCCGGGATATATGCTCTCGCGGCTGATACGGATGGGATTGATGGCAGCGAAAATAATGCGGGCGCATTCGCTGATGGTTTGACCATGGAGCGGCTGGCCGCCGGTGGACAAGATATCCATCAGTTTATAAACAATAACGATACCTGGTCCGCATTTTCTATCTTGGACGATCTGTTTGTGACCGGGCCGACAGGCACGAATGTCAATGATTTCAGGGCTATTCTTATCACCTAAGCCTTGTTCGGCTGTATCAGAATAATGACCAGATCTGGTGGACGCATAAGATGACGAACAAGGCCGATGCCAATACCAGCATGCTATTTGATAGCCATCCGGATCGCCATGCTGCGGGCATTGCCGATGAATTCAAAAGCCACAACAATGTCAGAGCCAGGAATGGCATAAAGAACGCGCCAAAGGCTCCGTAGGCGATGATGAGAGCAAAGGGTTGGCCCAGTGACAACAACAACATCGGCGGGAATGTGAGCCATAAAACGTAAAAGCGAAAGGCTTTCGTCGTTTCCAAGTGTTGATGATCGGGCGTGCTTTTTAAATTGCGGACAAAATCTGCAAACAATAACGATACGCCATGCCACACACCCAAGATCGATGAGAATGTGGTGGAGAGGAAACCAATCAGGAAGACGACTGCAATTGTTTTACCAAAGCGTTGTTCCAGAACATCGCTGAGATCCAACAAACCGCGGTCCCCACTGGATAGGCTGATCTGTGCCGTATACAGTAATTCTGCCCCAACGATAAGCATGGAGACGACAAAAATACCGGTTGCGATATAAGCGACCCGGTTATCAAGCCGCATCATGCTGATCCATTCCGGTGTTTGCCATCCTTTGGCATTTACCCAATAGCCATAGGCCGCCAGGGTAATGGTGCCGCCAACACCGCCGATAAGACCGAGTGTGTAAATCGCTGATCCTTTGGGCAGGCTTGGGACAATACCGGTCAAGGCTTCACCTAGATTAGGGCCCACAAGGATGGCAAGACCGACAACCACAATAAACATGATGCCGATAAAGAATTTCATGACGGCTTCAAAAATAGCGTAGCGATTAAACAGCACAAACACGGCGCCCGCTATACCGGTCAGTGCGCCCCAGGCCCAAAATGGTAGAACATCTGGAAACAGAGCCGCCAGGGGCAACGCTGTCGCGCTCATGGCTGTTCCGCCGTAAACAAAGCCCCAAAGAATGATGTATATCCCGAAATACCAACTGGTCCAGCGGCCCAAGGATCGCCAACCTTCGAGCATGGTTGATCCGGTTGCCAAATGATACCGGCCGGTTGCTTCGGCCAGAGCAATTTTTATAATGCAGCCGATGACCGCGGCCCATAACAGCGTGTATCCATAGCGTGATCCTGCCACAAGTGTTGCAACAAGATCCCCGGCTCCGACACCGGTTACCGCCACGACAATGCCGGGGCCGATAAACTTCCATCGTGCCAAACCCTGCGGTGGGGTGGTCATTTCAGTGCGTGTCTGGTGATGACTTTGTGTGCTTTGATCGACCATAAATCCCCCCTCATACTGGCGGTCCAGAGTGCTCTTGTTTGCTTTAGCTATGATCAGAGCTTTGGGTGCCCGGGCAGATTAAGCGCTAGAAATTATGATATTTCAAGTAATTAGTTAAGTGTCGACACTTTTGTGTGTGATTGAGGCTTGATAAAGGGCCAATAAAGTTTTGTTTTTTAAAGGGTTATCCGATCCAAAAATTTTCTCACCATGGGAACGGTCACCTCTGGTTTTAAGCCGACCTCGTGACCATGGCCTTCAATAAGGTTTACATCCCACCCCAGGTTTTCGAGTGTGGCTTGGTGAGTTCTGAGTAAGGTAGCATTGTTGATTTTCTGTTCTCCGGCGGTGGTGTCGCCATCCGCTCCGGCGAATGCTAAGCGTGGGCAGCGTATTGCCTTTAGTCCTTCGGTTTCGGAATAGCCTTGTACGCTTTGCCAGAATGTAACCCACTGTGC
>JBBCIP010000362.1:0-3439 GCA_037189785.1 Alphaproteobacteria bacterium | reverse complement strand
CATACTTGAGCTAGATTTTTTGCTACATTGCTTCTACTCCACAAGAATTTTAGAGTATTCCCAATGCCACACAGCTATATTTAAGGCATTCAAAGAAAAGGCTTCTTGAACGGGGACGACGGATGGCGGTAGATGGCGCGGCGCAAGAAAAACCAGCGGACGCACCCGCGGACGTAGTTATCACGAAGTTAGCCCCCGTCGCTCAACAGGCAACCCTCCTGAAGCGCGAATGGCTGACCAATGTGTTGGATGCCGCCCATCTGAGCCGCCTGATCCTAATCACCGCACCGGCAGGATATGGTAAGACAACCCTACTCGGCCAATGGCGCGAATGCCTTTTGAGTCGCAGCTGCCGCACGGCTTGGTTGTCTTTGGATGATGAGGATGGCGACGCCAGTGAACTTTTAACCTATCTGTGCCATAGCTTGGTGCGCGCCGGTCTTCAATTTGACGCGGATCTCCGGACCCTGGCCATGTCCGATGATGTCGTCACCAAACAATATCTCCGACGCCTTTTAAATACTTTGGCCGAGGATGGACAAGCCACCTTTCTCATTTTGGATGAAGTCGATCATCTGCCGCTTAAAACAATGGAAACGGTTATTGTGCCACTGCTGCGTTGGGCCCCACAAAACCTGACCATCATCATTGCATCCCGTTCCACGCCGGCATTACCTCTGTCAACATTACGTGTGCAAGGACTTGTCACTGAATTGAAAGCAAATGATTTACGCTTCACGCAAGCCGAGATCAATACTTTGTTCAAAGGAAGTTTGTCTCGCCAAGATGTCGCCACCATCGCCCATCACACAGAAGGTTGGCCGGTGGCACTTCAACTGCTGCGGAGCTGCTGGTCTCGGGATCATGACCGCCATCATTTACTCGATGCATACACCGGACTATCGGCGGAAATCGGCGGTTACCTATCGGAACAAATTTTTGCCAGATTACCAGAAGCCGTTCATCAATTACTTGTAGAATCCTCAATTCTGGATCGTTTAAGCGCAGGCACCATTGAACGCGTAATCGGGCCGACCGCTGCCTGGGCCTATCTTCTACAATCCGATCTGATGAAGCCTTTTCTTGTGGCTGTCGACAAAGATGTCGGGGCCTATCGGCTCCATCGGGTTTTGCGCGAAGAATTGCAGCGGCACTTCGCATTACTCCCCAAGGACCGCCGCGATCATTTATATCGGGCAGCAGCGCAATGGCATGCCCACGCCCATCATCTTTCGCGCGCTGTCCGTTATGCCTTGCTGGCCGACGATATCGATATGGCAGGCAAAGTAATTGAGGATGCTGGTGGTATTCAAATATGGATCCGATACGGGTTCAATCGTGTCAAAGATATAGACGCTCTGTTGACGCCAAAATTGCTAGAACGGTTCCCACGCTTACAACTTCTTCGCGCTCTCGTTTTAACAAAAGATGGCTCTACTGCCTCAGCCCGGCGCTTATTTGAAAATGTGCGGATCGCTACCCAAGACTTTACAGTGACCGGTGATGGTAGTCCCCCAGACGCTTTACGGCTTGACAGCATGGTGACCCATTCAACGCTTTTATTTAATGAATGCCGGGCGGCAAGCGATGACTATATACAAAATTATGAAACCACGATCCGCCGTATTTCCGGCGATGACCACGTATTCTTGGCCAATGTCAATGCGATGTTGTGTTTGACTTATCATCAACGTGGATTATTTGAACGCGCCATTACAGCTGCCCATGACGCGATTGATTACAGTCGACAAGCTGGCTTGCCGCATGCCGAATTTTTCGAGCATCTTCATATCGGTGCGATCAATTATGCCCAAGGCCAGCGCGAAGCTGCAGAAAACGCTTATACGCGCGCTCACACAATCGCCCGCAAACATTTCCCTGATGATGGCACAAAAGGGGTTTTATTGGGCGTCCTAAACGCTGATTTAGCCTATGAATGTAATCAGATCGGGCTTGCCGAACGACGCTTGCGCAGCGTTGAAAACCAACTCACCAACACCGAAGCGTGGTTTGATATATATGCTACAGCTTATGGAATGGCAGCAATGTTGGCCTTAAATACCCAAGGTATCGATTTAGCACTAACGCGCATTGACGATGCCTGGCGTATGGCGAATGAAAGACAATTGGTCGGCCTCAAACCTTTTCTCTCAGCCACCCGGATAAGCTGTTTGACCTTTGCTGGCTTAATACCAGAAGCCGCGGCAGTTGCACAGGACGCCGGGCTTAGCCTTGACCATATAGCGGACCACAATGATGGACAATGGCGAGAAAATGAAGCAATTGTAGCAGCATTATCGCGCTTGGCTATCGCCCAAGGCCATGC
The DNA here is from genome assembly GCA_037189785.1 of Alphaproteobacteria bacterium. Classification (GTDB taxonomy): domain Bacteria; phylum Pseudomonadota; class Alphaproteobacteria; order Sphingomonadales; family Govanellaceae; genus Govanella. The sequence continues at coordinate 1,113 of JBBCIP010000362.1, read as the reverse complement.
CATCCGTATCGCCCACATCCTGCCGCCTCTTGTTCAAAAACTACGATCCAAAGGTCATGTTCGATCAACCATTCGCCTTGGACTATTGGCGGCGATTGCCTTGAACAACACTCGAGACTTCGTATCCGCAGATGCTCAATTGCAAATGGTGCTGGGATTATCGGCGCGATCCGGCTATCAACAAGCCTTTCATCAAGAAGGCGCGAGCGTCGTCGCGCTTCTAAAACGGTTCGTTCGGGCCATGGACGACAGCCTGGATAGCTCAGTGCGCAATCATGCCATTAATCTTTTATCGTCCCTTGATGTCGGTCCTAGAGCAAAAGGAAATTTTGTGACGTTATCGCCGCGCGAAATCCAAGTGCTCCGTGAACTCAGCACGGGACATTCAGATAAAACGATCGCTAGGGCCCTGGAACTCACAGAAAACACGGTTAAATATCATCTTAAAAATATTTATGGAAAATTGCGCGTTGGGAATCGCACGGAAGCTGTAGCGTCGGCGCGAAAAAGAAGCCTATTGTAATCATTTCATCTAATTGATTTATAATACTTTTATAATTATTTCCTACTCAATAGGGTAGGTTTTTAAGTTTCTGTCAAGATCGTCCACCCCCTCGATTTTCTCTTAAAACCACCCGCCGCCCTGTTTGCTCGATCGCTGCAAATAAGAAATTCTCACTACCAACACGTCGCTCATACAAAAGTACAACGCTATCAAGACGTATACAAAGGGAGTAGAGCTTATGCGGATCGGCATCGATGTCGGTGGCACCAATACGGATGCTGTCCTCATGGATGGGCGAAAGATACGCGCCTGGCGCAAAACACCAACAACGGAAGATGTTGGTGTCGGTATCATCACGGTCATCACTGAATTATTGAAGCAAGCAAACACGCAACCAAACAATATTGACTGCGTGATGATCGGCACCACGCATTTTACCAATGCCTTTGTCGAGCGTCGTCATCTGCTACCGGTCGGTGTCATGCGGATCGCCTTACCTGCAACACGCGGATTACCGCCACTTGTAGATTGGCCTGAGGACATACGGGATGCCATACGATCCGATGTTTATTTGATCCGTGGTGGATATCAATACGATGGGCGGATCA
>JBBCIP010000361.1:0-2618 GCA_037189785.1 Alphaproteobacteria bacterium | reverse complement strand
ATTCTCGCAATAAATCTTGGCGTAGCATTCTCTTGAACTCAGCTGTCAGGACAGGCAGTAGTTCTGCACGATTCTTGGAACGAAGTATGTTGGAATTGTATCTCGCGTCATCTGCTAGAGCCGGCAGTTTGATAATCTCGCAAAGCGATTTGAATTGCTTGTTGTTACCCACGGCTATCACTAAAGAGCCATCTGCCGCTTCGAAAACGCCATATGGGACGATCGACGGATGTGAATTGCCGCATTTTGGCGGATCTTCACCGAGGAGGAGCGTTTCGAGTCCGTAATATGAGCTAATCATGATGCCGCAATCATAAAGGGCGAGATCAATCCGGCGCCCCTCGCCAGTTGCGTTTCGTTCGTATAATGCCCCTAGAATTCCTTGCGCCGCATACATGCCCGTAAACAAATCGACCGCAGCTATCCCGAATTTCAAAGGAGGGCTACCGGGATCGCCATTTATAGACATAAGCCCAGCCTCTCCTTGAATAACTAAATCATATCCGGGGCGCGCGGCTTCTGGGCCGGCGCGATCATAACCAGATATCGCACAATATATTAGGCGCGGATTTATCTGTTTGAGCGTTTCGTAGCCTAATCCGAAACTCTCCATGCCGCCCGCTTTAAAATTTTCGATTACCACGTCAGCCCTGGCGCAAAGAGAGCGAACAATGGATCGGCCCTCGTCCGTCGCCAAGTCAAGTGCAATAGACCGCTTATTTCTATTGCAGCAATAGAAATAAGAAGTGTCCTTGGGGGCCATCTGTAAGCCCCAATCCCGAGTGTCGTCACCACGAATTGGATGTTCAATTTTTATAACATCGGCACCAAGATCTCCTAAGACCATGGCGCTCAATGGACCAGCCAATACCCTCGATAGATCAAGCACAACGACATCAGTCAAAGGAAGTTTTTGCATGCGGATTTTATCTCTTGTTGTGGGTAGGGTTTTGTAACTGAAGCTCGATTCAGCGACTTCGAATATTTGTCCCAGAGTAATTCTAGGGACTGGCTATCCCACGTAGCATCGCCCGAGCGATGACCAATTGCTGAATTTGACTTGTACCTTCGTAAAGGCGGAAAAGACGGACATCTCGATAAAAACGTTCAACTGCATATTCTTGGATGTATCCCGAACCGCCATGGATTTGCACCGCTCGGTCGGCAACACGCCCCACCATTTCGGACGCATAGTATTTGCAGCATGCCGCTTCCATCGAAACTGATTCTCCAGCCGCATAGCGACGGGCGGCATCCCGCACCATGCAGCGCGCGGCATATGTTTCAGTCCGGCTATCGGCCAGCATGGCCTGTATGAGTTGGAATTCAGCAATGGGTTTACCGAATTGCTTCCGCTCAAGAGCATAAGAAATGCTCTCGTGAATTAATCTTTCGGCAGCGCCAACACAAACCGCTGCAAGGTGAAGCCGCCCACGGTCCAGGACTTTCATTGCTGTTTTGAAACCTTGTCCTTCCTGGCCGCCAATAATATTCGCGGCAGGCACGTGGACATTCTCGAATATAACGTCGGCGGTATGCGCACCTTTTTGCCCCATTTTCTTATCTGGCAAACCAATGCTGATGCCCGGTGACTGGGCATCGACGATAAAAGCAGATATCCCGTCGGCTCCTTTGCGTTTTGAATCGGTGCGAGCCATCAGGGTGAAAATGGAGGCGTGAGGCGCGTTGGTAATAAAACGTTTCACTCCGTTAATGATGAAATAGTCGCCATGGCGCTCTGCACGTGTGCGCAAACTTGCGGCGTCTGAACCAGAGTCCGGCTCAGTCAAAGCGAAAGACGCTACCATTTCACCGGAAGCGAGTTTCGGCAAATATAATGCTTTTTGCGCTGGGGTGCCGTCGATTAGGATGCCCTGGCTGCCGATACCGACATTGGTACCAAACACGCTTCGGAAGGCTGGTGAAGTCCAGCCCAATTCGAATACGAGTTCGACTTCTTCAGCTAGCGTAAGTCCGAGGCCACCATATTCCTCCGGAATCGATAAGCCGAATAAGCCCATCTCTGCAAAAGCGGCGCGTATTTCATCTGGAATTCGGTCTTCTTCAGCCACTTTCTTTTCAAGAGGCACCAGTTTATCGCGCACGAAGCGCGACAGCAGGCTACGCGTCTGTTCCAGTGTTTCGGAATCCATGGTGATCCACCTTTGATAACTACGGATACGGTTAAACTTGCAATTCAATTAGATTTTAGACTGTCGATTGATGCGCAGCGCAGAGAACCTTAATGAAGCTCTTCATTTCATCCCGAGTAACCGCGGCCACGCTTTGCCCATTCGCTATGGAAACCCAATTCGTAACCCCTACGTTTTGCGGTTCATGCCGTAATATTTATTGCTCCTGAAGCGGTTTTCCGTGCGTTATGCAGATTGGCCACACCAATAGCTAATCCTGCGCTTAAGTGTAAAAGGGGGCGGCCGGCGTTTCGGCCATTCTCCAATTGCCATCTGTCGCCCCAGTGAGCACGCCTTCGAACAAACCCAATATGCAACGCATGCCAGGGGCGCGATCAAACGCGGCTGCTTATCGTTCCTTTCGAGAGAGGCGAGAATGAGAGAGCCGGTATGATGGGAGGAATAGTAATTGCCTTGCAGTCCGAT
>JBBCIP010000360.1:0-5628 GCA_037189785.1 Alphaproteobacteria bacterium | reverse complement strand
CCACAAGGTCAAAAAGCGTTTTCCTGGGCGGGGCGATTAGATAACTACGCTCAATCCGTTGATCAGCGCGTCAAAATGCCGGTATGGATGAAAACATTCACCGATCGCGGCGGACAGATTGTTTATGAAGACGCCGGAATCGAAACATTGGAAGCGTTGAGCAAATCCTATGATTTGGTGATGGTTGCATCGGGCAAAGGCGAAATCGGCCGCTTGTTCGAAACCGACCGCGAGCGTACCGAATTCGATAAACCGATGCGGGCTTTGGCTTTGACCTATGTCAAAGATCTTGCACCACGCCCAGAATTTTCTGCGGTAGCCTTTAATGCTGCACCGGGTGTCGGTGAGTATTTCGTGTTTCCCGCACTGACCGTCAGCGGCCCGTGTGAAATCATGGTGTTTGAAGGCATCCCGGGCGGCCCGATGGATTGTTGGAACGGTCTTTCCCCCGATCAACATTTTGAGCAATCGATCAAAGTTCTGAAAGATTGGTTCCCATGGGAAGCCGAGCGTGCGGTCAATGCATCACTCACCGATCCGAACGGCATTCTTGCCGGGCGTTTTGTTCCGGGCGTGCGTAAACCTGTGGCGCAATTGCCGTCCGGCGCGTTGATTTTCGGTATGGCCGACACGGTAGTGCTGAATGATCCGATCACCGGTCAAGGTTCCAACAACGCCAGCAAATGCGCGGCCGTCTATCTCAACAGTATTTTGGAGCGTGAGGGTCAAGCCTTTGATCGCGCCTGGATGCAACAAACCTTTGATCGCTATTGGGACTATGCCCAGCACGTGATCAATTGGACCAACCGCATGCTGGAGCCGCCAGCCCCCCACGTTATCGATATTCTAGCAGCCGCATCGCAAAAACCCGATCTCGCCAAACGGCTTGCCAACGGGTTCGACAACCCGCGTGATTTCTGGCCGTGGTGGTACGAAGAAAACGCGGCCAAATCGATTGTTGCCGCGTAATCTAAAAAGTCTTTATTTGATCAACGATTGCGCCACCATATATCCGGACCCACCGCCAAGGCCTGGGCCCGGATGGGTGGAGGCGCCGATCTGATACAGTCGTTTGACAGGGGTTTCGTGATTTTTCGTGCCCTTCAACGGCCGCCATAAAAAGAATTGATCGATGCCGCAATCCCCGGAATAGGGATCACCACCAACCAAATTCATATTCATGCGTTCAAGATCCTGCGGCGACAGAACATGACGCCCAAGAATGGATTGCTTCAAGCCTGGGCAATGTTTTTCTAAACGATCAATGATGCGATCCGCATAGGCATTTTTCAAATCATCGGTCCAGCTACCATCGGCCGGAACAGAAATTTCCGATAGCGCATCGCCACGCGGGCGCGACGGTAGTTCTTGCAATTGCAGCCATAAAATATGTTTCCCCTGCGGCGCACGGGATGGGTCAACAACGGTCGGCTGGGCCACAACGATCGTCGCTTCCGCCGGTAACAATCCGCGTTCGGCTTCGTTGACGGCGCGGGATACACCATCCAACCCCGGGGTGACATGGATCATGGCGGTTTTCGCCAAATCCTCATTGCCCCAATTGACCGGGCCATCCAACGCCAGATGAATTTGCATATCACCACGGCCATAACGATACTGGGCCGCTTCACGACGCAAATCTTCTGATACGACGGTTGATGGTAACAAGCGCCCATACAATTGGGTCGGCGTGACATTGCAGATAACCGCGTCCCGGGCATGAAACTCGCGGCCATCGGTGGTGCGAATACCGGTCGCCACACCTTTGGTCACTAAAATTTCCGCGACATCGGCATTGATCATGGCCTCGCCATTGCGCGATTGAAGGTCGGCCACAAAAGCATCAACGATATGGCTGCTGCCGCCCTTAACCACCGGCATACCAACCATTTCGAGCGTCATGGCAATCAGTTTCGCCATCAGCCCCGACAGCGCCGCTTCGGGCCCTAACACGTTGTGCAAAATCCACGGCGCCAATAACGCGCGGTTCACATCACTATCAAACGTCGTCGTCAACCAGTGACGGCAGCTGCCCATGGCGTCACCGAAAAACTGCGACATGCCGTGAGCGCCCTGCCCCCATAATGTTTTGCCCAAAAGCTTTGCCATATCGAAACGCCATGGCTCACCGCCCAGCATACCGAATACCAAAGGGGCAGACGCCGCAAACTCATCCAAGCTTTGGGCATAGCGTTTGCCGTCACCCGCCGCTAACCGCTCCATCCGTTCAACATTTGCGGCGCGGTCCATCGCCAAACAGGTTGAGCGTCCATCGGGCAGAATGACGCCGGTCGGCAGCTCACTGTTGCAGAACGTGATACCCGCAGCTTCCAAACTGTCTTTGACAACGCCGTAACCGGGCGATGTCACAAACAACGGATAGAACCCCGATAACACATCATGGCGGAAACCCGGCACGGTGACTTCACCGCTACGGATACAGCCGCCGAACACATCGTTGCGTTCGACCATCAACACCCGCTTGCCATGGCGCGACAGCACCGCCGCCGCGACCAAGGAATTCATACCGCTGCCGACTATAATGACGTCATACATGCGTGCGGTCCTTAGGCCATCAGCTTTGCAATTGCCGGATCTTTTTGTTCCGGGCCCAAGGCGCTATAGCCGCCATCAACCGCCAAATCTGTTCCGGTTACGAACGATGCATCATCGGAACACAGGAATAAAACAGCCGACGCCACTTCATCGGGATTACCGGTGCGGCCAAGCAAATGAAACGGTGCAGCCACACCATCCGCTTTTTCGCGTTTGTTTTCGGTCAGACTGACCATGATGTTCGACCAGGTCCAGCCGGGAGAGACAGAATTGACGCGAATACGATCTTCGGCCCATTCCAACGCCATGCTGCGGGTCAACTGCATCATCGCTGCTTTGGAAACGGGATAAACAGTGCGGCCAATCTGCGCACATTTGGCACTGATACTGGCAAAGTTCACGATCGCCCCACCGCCACGCTGCTTGAGATAGGGCCGGGTTTTTTGCGCAAACACCGCAGCCCCAACAAGATTAACATTCAGCGCGGTCAACCAATCTTCCCGTGTCGTCTCCATCCCATTGTCGAGATAGGTGCAGGCGAGATTTACCAAGATATCAACGCCACCCCAGGTATCCGCCGTGGTTTTCAAACAGGCATTGATATCGGCATCGCGGGTCACATCGGTTTTGATGAAATGGGCCTTGCCGCCGATCTCAGCCGCCAGGCGTTCGCCATCATCACTGTTGATATCCGCCATCACCACCGTCGCACCGGCGGCCGCAAAGGCCGCTGCGACCCGGGCACCAATTAAGGTCGACGCCCCCGTCACAATTGCCACTTTTCCATCCAAACCGCGAAACATGCTTTGTTCTCCTTTGGCAATGGCGGTTTTCACGACATTTTCTCCCTGCCGCGAATCGCTCCCGATCTTTTTAACTCCATACTGTCGCTGTGTGGGCCATCCCGGCGCAATACAAAAAATGCTGTCGATATTCAGCAATTGCATCAGGTTTTTATCTAATCACCACCAACCAATGCGGGTGGTCTTATTGATGCACTGCTTGCATATCCCCAGCACCCTTCGGATAGCGGACGTGGATATTTACCAACAAACTACACCTTACGATCAGAATTCTACGTTCATTATGAAGTTCCAGCCATGATTGACAGCGACCAATTCAAACAAGCCATGCGCCGCCTGTGCGGCAGCGTCACCATCGTCACCACGCAAAACGGCGATGAAAAGGCCGGGCTCACGGCCACGGCGGTATGCTCCTTATCAGCGGAACCGCCGCGGCTTTTGGCCTGTATCAATCGGGTCGGCAATACCTATCGCATGATCGAACGAAGCCGCAGTTTCTGCATCAACGTGCTGGCGGCGGGTGAGAGCGATTTAGCGTCCTGTTTTGCCGGACGTGCGTCGCCGACCGATAGCAACCGTTTCAGCCAAGGCGATTGGGTCAACATGGCGTCCGGCACCCCCGCCCTGGCGAGTGCCTTGGCGGCCTTCGACTGCCGGGTATCCACGATCCTCGATACCGGCAGCCATGCCGTCATTATCGGAGACATCATTGACATTCGCTTAGGCAGCGAAGACGTGCCGCTTCTTTATATGAACGGGCAATTCAGCACGTTATCGCCGGTTCTCGCGTAACACCGCACAATGGCTGTGATGGTGGATTGCGGCTGCGATCGTGGATTGCCGGGTCGAGCCCGGCAATGACGATAACGATGGCAATATCAATTCAATCGTCACCACCGGGCTCGCCCCGGTGGTCCCCTACGTTACAAGCTCCCGAAGCCGCGCCACATGCGTTTCCGCTTTCGCAATTAAGGCGTCTTGCGGGGCGTTCATGGCTTGGGCCGGATCAGCGGCAATGATCGGCTGGAACGGATCTTCGACACCCGATCTGATCCCCGACAATTCTTCGATCACGGCCATGCCAAAGAACGGCACGGTTTCGGCGCTGTAGCCGCCTTCGTGGAAAATCACCAACCGGCCATCGCAATGTTTTTCAGCCGCCGCCATGATGCGTTGTGTCATGGCGCGGAACGATTCACTGTGCAGAACCATCCGCCCCAAAGGATCCATACCGCCCGCATCGAACCCGCACGGCACCAGGATAAGATCAGGCTTATAGGCATCCAACGCCGGCAAAATAACACGATCAAAGGCTGCCAAATAGGCTTCTGTTCCGCTGCCTGCGGGTAACGGAATATTCAGATTATGGTAAAGCCCGGTGCCTTCCCCGATTTCATCAAGCAGCCCCGAATCCAAAGGGAAGCTTCTGTCTTGATGAATGGAAATGGTTAGAACAGACGGGTCGGACCAGAAAATACTTTGCGCGCCGTTGCCATGGTGCACATCCCAATCGACCATGGCGATACGCTTGATCCCGAGTTCTTGCTGCGCATACCGCGCAGCGATGGAGCCATTGGCAAAGATGCAAAACCCTTTGCCTTGATGAGCTTCGGCATGGTGCCCCGGTGGACGGACCAAAGCATAGGCATTTTTCACACGACCCGCCGCCACGGCTTCAATCGCGGCGATGATACCGCCTGCCGACAGCGCGGCAATTTCATAACTGCCTTTGCCGACCGGGGCAAAAACACCGCTATCGCCCCAACCGATTTCACTCAGTTTCTGAACATTTTCGATATGCGCCGCCGTATGCACCCGACCGAGTTGTTCAACGCTCGCTGGGCGTGGCACAATCGGCACCAGTTTTTCATAAAGACCGCTGACTTCGAGCAGATTTTTCAGCCGCCGTTTTGTTTCGGGATCTTCCACATGGCGACCGGGTTGAACCACAGGCCCCGGCGGCATCACCCCGGCAAAGCTCCCTGCACTGTGCCACATATAGCTTTCATGCCATACAAACCCTGTTTTCCCAGTCTTTTCGTTCATACCTAGTCCTTATCCCATGGCTTCCAAAGGTCTTTGATTGCTTCATAGGCATCCTGCGGATTGTCCGGGCCGCCTTTGTATTTGGCGCCTTCGACCGGATAAGCCGGCGGCGTCCAGGTGCCGCGCTGTTGCAGCCGTTTAATATTACCGCGATAGATGTCATCCACTTCGGCATGGCCTTTGGGGTCTTCGTGTAACCACAAGTTTTTTGGGTGGATCGGCT
>JBBCIP010000359.1:0-10405 GCA_037189785.1 Alphaproteobacteria bacterium | reverse complement strand
GCCAGGACCCTTCTCAACATTCGTTTGGGCTATTGGTTGCCGCATCCGCGTGTCTATAGCAATCCGGTTTTTCAATCACCGGTTGTGGGGCCGGTGTTGCGTTGGGGGACATCGTTATTTCGCCGCGTCACTCCGTATCATTTGCTAAAGGAAATGGTTGGGGCCCTGGATGAACGCGGCGCGAACATCAATTTGACCGATGGCGGACATTTGGAAAACATCGGGATCATGGAACTGCTGCGGCGTCGCTGCCGGGTCATCATCGTGTCTGACGCCGAAGCGGATCCGACCATGACGTTCCAGGGTTTCGCCGATGCCATCCGCATGGCGCGCATTGATTTGGGGGTTACCATTGAGATCGATTTATCCCCCATTCGTCCTGATACGATGACCGGCTATGCCAAAGCCCATGGAGCAATCGGTCGGATCATCTATGGCGATGACGACATCGGATATATTGTTTATTTCAAGTCGGTGCTGACGGGGGATGAAAACCCTTATATCACGAAATACAAAGCCAGTGACGCAACATTTCCGCATCAAACCACCGCGGACCAATTTTTTGATGAAGAACAATTCGAAGCCTATCGCGCGCTTGGGCATCACACGGCCGATGGGATACTCACCAAGCATTGGGTTATTGATCCGTTCTGCAATGATATTGAAGACTTGGTCGATGGTTTGCGGAAATTAAAAGGCAATGCTTTGAGTTAGCGTTCGAACTTGGTCGACAGCACGATCGATGACATTGTTTTATCGATACCGGTCATGCGCCCGATGTCATCCAGCATGCCGTCAATGGCTTCGGTGGTTTCGCCGCGTATGACCGCAATCAAATCATAGGCACCGCTGACCGCGTGCAAAGATCGCAGGCCGGGCATTTGTTTCAAGGCGTGCACGACCCGATCGGCGAGTTTCGGATTGACGCTGATCATCACATGGGCGGTGATTTGTCTGCGCGCGAAATCATCTTTATAGCGCACGGTATAACCGGCGATCACCCCGCGCTGTTCCAGTTTGCGCAAGCGATCTTGAACGGTGGAGCGCGATAAATCGAGCCGACGCGCCAAGACCGCTGTCGGCAGCCGGGCGTCTGTTTCCAACAAAGCGATCAAATCGCGATCTATGCTGTCGATGGTGTCCATTCCGTCATTATGATTAGAATTTCCGTTATTTCAACGGAAAATCCCATACAATTCGTCTTATTGCTCCCTTCATTTCGTCAGGTTTAGTCTCTAACATATAGAAATATAATGATTTTTTCGGAGGTATTTTCGATGTCGCCATCCTCGTCCGCCCCTAGTGTAAAATCCGCCAAAGCCCCAATCCTTGTTTTGGGGGCCGGTAAAATCGGCGCCATGATTGCCGAGCTGTTGTCTCAATCCGGTGATTACGAGGTCACCGTCGCCGATCGTGATGTGGCCGGGTTGAAACGGTTGGATGGCCAGAACGGCAGCGTCAAGACAGTCGAATTGGATGTGTCAGATGAAACGGCTTTGGGCAAAGTTTTGACCGGCAAGTTCGCGGTGTTGAGCGCCATGCCTTATCACCTGACCAAAGTCATCGCCACGGCGGCCAAGCAGGCAAAGGTCCATTATTTTGATTTGACCGAGGATGTGGAAAGCACGCGCTTGGTCAAAGCCTTGGCGAAGGATGCCGAGACCGCGTTTGTCCCCCAATGCGGTTTGGCGCCTGGGTTTATTTCGATTGTCGCCTATGACTTGGCCAAGAAATTCGACACCTTGCACAATGTCCATATGCGTGTGGGCGCCTTGCCGAAATACCCGTCAAATGCCTTGAAATATAATCTGACCTGGTCGACCGACGGCTTGATTAATGAATATTGCAATCCGTGTGAAGCGATTGTCGACGGTGTGTTGCGTGAAGTGCCGCCGCTTGAGGAAAAAGAAAGCTTTTCTTTGGATGGCATCGACTACGAAGCGTTTAACACATCGGGTGGGCTTGGTACCTTGTGCGAAACCTTGGCTGGGAAGGTCGATAATTTGAATTACCGGACCGTGCGCTATCCCGGCCATTGCGAGATCATGAAAATGATGATCCGCGATTTGCGCCTCAGCGAACGCCGCGACATTCTAAAAGACATTTTTGAATATGCGTTGCCGGTGACGTTGCAGGATGTGGTGTTGATTTTCGTAACGGTATCGGGCTATCGCAATGGTCGTTTCCTTCAGGAAACCTATGCCCATAAAGTCTATGCCGAGGAGCTTTATGGTGAGGTTTGGAGTGCGATCCAAATCACCACGGCATCCGGGATCTGCACCATGCTGGATCTTCTGAAGAATGGCCAAATTCCGCAAAAAGGTTTTGTGCGTCAAGAAGATACCAATTTTCAAGCGTTCATTACCAACCGCTTTGGCCGAAATTATGCCCGGCCGGAGGATCCTAAGGCCTTGAAAAACGTGGCTTAAGCAATACGCTTGTCTAGGCGGCGGCTAAATTTCCCCGAGCAGTCACGAGGGTGTTTCCTTTAGTGAATTTTTTTCGTATAGTGCGGTTCCGACCCGCACGTACGATCCGACATGATTTCATAGAGGCTGTTCATGACCGCTGTTTCCGCTGATGTCACCCTTGCCGCCAATCACTTAACAGACACGCAAACCGACTCACGAACGGGGGGCCAGATCCTTGTGGATACCTTGCTGGTCCAGGGTGTGGAGCGGGCGTTTTGCGTGCCCGGGGAAAGCTATCTGGCCGTTCTGGACGCGCTCCATGATGTGCGGGAGCGCTTGGAATTGGTCGTTTGTCGCCAAGAAGGTGGGGCGGCGGTGATGGCGGAAGCCCATGGCAAATTGACCGGCAGACCAGGGGTGTGTTTTGTCACCCGGGGGCCGGGCGCGACCAATGCGTCGATCGGCGTGCACACGGCCCGACAAGACTCGACGCCGATGGTGTTGTTCATCGGTCATGTGGCGCGGGGCGACCGTGATCGCGAGGCCTTTCAAGAAGTCGATTACCGCGCCATGTTCGGGCCGCTGGCCAAATGGGTTGCCGAAATCGACGATGCGAAACGTATTCCTGAATATATAGCTCGGGCGTGGTCTGTCGCCATGAATGGTCGGCCGGGCCCGGTTGTGTTGGTGCTGCCCGAAGATATGTTGACGGATCGTGTGACGGTATCGCCGGTATCGCGTGCCGATCGTGTTGCCGCCGCACCGACCGCCGCGGCGATGGCTGTGCTGCGCGACCGGTTGGCATCCGCCAAGCGTCCGTTGCTGTTGGTCGGTGGTTCCGGGTGGACCGACACGGCGGTTGCCGACTTGCGGCGGTTTGCAGAACAAAATGGATTGCCGGTGGCGGCATCGTTCCGGCGCCAGGATCTGTTCGACAACAATCATGACAATTATGTCGGCGACATTGGGCTGGGCCCAAATCCGAAATTGGTGGAGCGCCTGAAAAGCACCGATTTGTTGATCGCTGTCGGCGCGCGGTTGAGCGAGAATATGACCGGCGGTTATACATTACTGACACCGCCTGTGACCGCTCAGCCATTGGTCCATGTGCATCCGTCGTTGGATGAATTGGGCAAGGTCTATCAACCCATACTGGGTATCAATGCCGGGATGCCGGAATTTTTTGCCGCTGCCGTCGCCATGACGCCGGTCGACCGGGCCGCCTATAAATCTTGGTTGACCGCGGCCCGCGCTGATTACGTGGCTTGGACACAGCCTGAAAAAGCGGCGGGGCCTGTCAATATGGGCGAGATCATCGCGCATCTCCGCGATACTTTGCCGGCAGATAGCATTCTCACCAATGGGGCCGGGAATTACACAACTTGGTTGCATCGCTTTTATCGCTATCGGCAGTTTAGAACCCAATTGTCTCCGACCAGCGGGGCTATGGGCTATGGTGTGCCGTCAGCGATTGCCGCAAAAGCGGCGCATCGTGATCGGGTCGTGGTGTCGTTTTCGGGCGATGGATGTTTTCTGATGAACGGCCAGGAATTGGCGACGGCTGTGCAGCATCAATTGAATATCATTTTCGTGATCGTCAACAACAGCATGTACGGCACCATTCGGATGCATCAGGAACGGACTTATCCGGACCGGATCATCGGCACGCCTTTGCAAAACCCAAATTTTGCAGCATTGGCGGAGTCCTATGGCGCGCTTGGTTTGCGGGTCGAGAAAACCGCTGATTTTGCAGGGGCGTTCGCGAAAGCCCGTGATGCAGGGCGCCCAGCGGTGATCGAAATCATCTTGGATCCCGAGGATATAACGCCACGGCAAACGCTGAGCGAAATTCGGGCCGCTGCCAAGTCGTAGTCAGTACTAAACTTAAAACCCCAATAAAGTTAGAAGCACGGACAGAAAGATAGCAGTTCATGAAACGTGAAGATATTTTCAAAGCGCTCGGCCTGAGCGCGGCTGATCTCAGTGGCGGGCAACTGGCCGTCCGGTCTCCGGTGGATGGCAGCATCTTTGCAAATCTTGTGGAAGATAGTGCCGAGGGCGTGTCGCAAAAGATTGCACAAGCGGAACAAGCATTTCGGGAATGGCGTTTGGTCCCGGCGCCAAAACGGGGTGAACTTGTGCGATTGCTCGGCGAAGAATTGCGCCAGAATAAAGACGCTTTGGGCGCGCTCGTCACATTGGAAGCGGGTAAGATCACCCAAGAAGGCCTGGGCGAAGTGCAGGAAATGATCGACATTTGCGATTTTGCGGTCGGTCTGTCGCGCCAGCTTTATGGATTGACCATCGCATCAGAACGGCCAGGCCATAAAATGACCGAAACCTGGCAACCGTTGGGTGTTGTGGGGATCATCAGCGCGTTTAATTTTCCGGTTGCGGTTTGGGCGTGGAACGCGGCTTTGGCGTTGGTGTGCGGCAACAGTATTGTGTGGAAGCCATCGGAAAAAACACCGGTGACAGCCTTGGCTTGCCAAAAGCTGTTGGAGCGGGCGATCACGCGCTTCGGCGCGGCCCCTCGGGGGTTATCAAGTGTCTTGATCGGTGATCGCGCGATTGGCGAAGCTTTGGTCGATGATAAGCGCGTGCCGCTGGTGTCGGCCACGGGATCGACGGCCATGGGGCGGATCGTCGGGCAGCGGGTTGCTGCCCGCTTTGGCCGCACCATTTTGGAGTTGGGCGGTAACAACGCCATTATCGTAACGCCGTCCGCAGATTTGAAAATGGCGCATCAAGCCATTGTCTTCGGTGCGGTTGGAACCTGTGGACAACGGTGCACGACGACCCGGCGCTTGTTCGTGCACGAAGATGTCTATGATAGCCTCGTCGCGGCTTTGAAAAAATCGTATGACGCCGTGCGGATCGGCAACCCATTCAACGCTGAAACTTTGGTCGGTCCATTGATCGATCAGGCCGCGTTCAACGCCATGGAAAAAGCATTGGCGGCCGCGAAAGCCAAAGGCGGCGCCGTGTTCGGTGGCGGCCGGGTCGCGGGTGAAGCCGACGGCGCTTTTTATGTCAAACCGGCGATTGTCGAATTATCGGGCGTCGGCGCGAATGTTGAAGAAGAAACCTTCGCGCCTATTCTTTATATCATGAAATATAAAGATTTTGATGATGCGCTCCTGCGTCAAAACGATGTACCGCAAGGCTTATCATCATCGATTTTCACTACCGACATTCGCGAGGCGGAAACATTCTTGTCAGCACGTGGATCTGATTGCGGGATTGCCAATGTCAATATCGGCACGTCTGGTGCGGAAATTGGCGGTGCGTTTGGTGGTGAAAAAGAAACCGGCGGTGGACGCGAGTCCGGATCGGACGCGTGGCGCGGTTATATGCGCCGGCAAACATCCACGGTCAATTATTCTAAAGAATTGCCATTGGCGCAAGGCATCAAGTTCGACGCCGCTTAAAATCTTCTCTGCAAGCCCAACTCTGACGCATGACCGGACAGTCCCGGTCATGCGTTTTTTATTGGGCTTAATGATGCTTGTAAGGGACGATATCGCCGCTGACTGGATGAAATTTGATTTCGATTTTGGCGCCGTTTTTGTCGGTACCTTCCAATTCATAGCAATTGTCGTCAACTTCGACTTTGGTAACATTATAGCCAAGCTTCTCACCCTTCACGGTGATATCTTTCAAGCTGATCCAGGTGTTGCGTGGCGCATCGGTGCATTTGAAATCATTTTTGCCGGCAGTGGCAAGGGTTACGGTTGTGCCGGTTATTAACGCAGCGGCTACGGTTGCAAAAAGTATTTTACGCATCATAAACTCCATCATCAGGTAAGTTAGAGAGCAGTGTTGCCCTGTTCAAGGACACCGCGAGCAATCGCCAAATGTTCAGGGCGATCAACATCAACAGCCAGATTGGCATCGGTCATCAAAATGGGGCTGGCTGTACAGGCAAAACTTTTCGATAATTTTGTGAAACCCCGTTCCAGGGTTAAGCGTCCGAACAAAGCCTGCACCGCGCTCCAAATTCCAAGTTTAAATAAAATACGTTTGGGGCTTTTGCGCGAGTCTTCCATGCCGCGCCAGCGCTCGATCAAGCTCCAGGCATTGTGGGTGCGCAACGCGAATAAATTGCAGGCCTTGTAATGTCCATCACCGACCGGAATGAACGTGCGCCGCATGGTTGGGAATGCGTCCCGCACCGTTGTCCGTTCAATCATTCCGATCGCGAGATCAACACCGCGCAGGGATATGGCGCGGGCGCAGAATTCATCAATCGTATCCGTCGATAGCAACGGCATATCGGCTGCGGCGATCAGCACGGGGCCGGTGATAAAACACTCATCACGCACTTTCAAAAGGCTTTCGACCGGTGTCGATCCACCGTTATGAAACTTGATGTCAAATGTATGGTGTAGGCTGGTCAGCAATTCTTGAACTTCGACGGTGGCTTTTAAATTATCCACGTCATTGGCCAAGATAATAATTCTTTTGACAAACGACGATGCGGCAATGGCATGTACGGTTCGGGACAGCATCGGCATTCCGGCAATGGGAATAAGCACCTTGCGATCGACACCAAAGGGTTGATCTTGACGGTCGCTTTCGCGTTCACCGGCTAGAATAACGGCTGTATAGGATTGGCCGTAATACCCAATGGTTGATGCCGCATGGCTGTCCGTGGCCTCTCTCCCGGTCAGATCTGCAGCCGGAGTGAAAAGGTCGCCGTCGGTGATACTGCGTTCGAACGTCATGGGCTCTGTTCCTCAAGTGTTAAGCGTAGAGCTATCGCTAGAACATGAACTGAACATGAATGGTTGCGCGACCCTCTTCTCTCGGGCGAAAAAATGTCATACGGTGGCATGAAGTACAGGGGGCTTGGCAGTGTGAGAACGGTGTGAGAGCGGTTCGAGACCGGTTCTAGCCTGGGCCAGGAATTGAAAAGATAGTCATAAGTATAGAAATGCACGGCTTATAATGAAACGTATTTTGGTGTATTTGGCTGCAATAGTCCTTTCCGGATTTACGGTGTCGGCCGTTGTTGCGTCTAACAGCCATGATAGTGCTTACCGCGCCCTACAGGACGGAAAGATTGTTCCTTTGGCGACAATCTTGGATTGGGTTGAAAAAAATTACCGTGGCTATGTGGTCGAGATAGAACTGGAATATCATGATAGCGGTCGGGTCGCGATCTACGAGGTCGAGTTCATTACCGACCAAGGCGCGTTCATCGAATTTTATTTCGATGCTCGTAACGCCAAGCTGATGCGGATCAAAGGGAAGGGGGCCGAGAGCGCCCGCAAGATAACCCCATGAAGGTTTTGATCGTTGAGGATGATCTGACGCTTGCGGAAAACTTGGCCAAGGTGCTGGCCGAGAACAGCATGATTGCTGAAATCACGGTGGACGGAGACGAGGCTGAGTATCTGGGCGAAACCGGTGTGTTCGATGCGGCTGTGTTGGATCTTGGTCTGCCCAAGAAAGATGGCATCACGGTGTTGCGGCATTGGCGTGGCAAAGGGGTGACGATGCCGGTCCTCATTCTGACGGCGCGGGGGCGATGGGCCGACAAGCGCGAAGGCTTCAATGCGGGCGCTGACGATTATTTGACCAAACCATTCTATGCGGAAGAAGCTGTGGTGCGGTTACAAGCCTTGATGCGACGGGCCGCGGGCTATGCGACGCCGCTTTTGAAATGTGGCGTCCTGGCTTTGGATACCGCCAAGACCCAGTTCTTCGTAAACAATGATCCCATTGTGTTGACGGCCCAGGAATACCGCATGCTCGAATATTTATTGCATCGGAAAGGGCGCATTGTGAGCCGGTTGGAATTGGCCGATCACGTCTATGGCAATGATCAGGATCCGGATTCGAATGTGGTTGATGTTCTGATTAGCCGTATTCGGAAGAAGATCGGCTCAGATATGATCGTCACTGTCCGTGGCCTTGGATATAAACTCATCGAAGGGGGCTGATCGTTGCAGGATGATCAGGCACAGTCTTCCAGGACAAACCAGGCTTTCAGGACAAACCAGGTCTCGTCGCCGTCGTTGTCGCGGCGCTTGGTGGTCGTGGCTATGGTCTGGATCGCATTGGGCCTTGGTGTGTGCGGCTTTTTCTTGTCCTATGCATTCGAGCGTGCGGTGGAGACATCGTTTGATGACCGTCTGGCAGCTCTGTTGCGCAGTGTGGTTGCCGAAACGGATATGATTGCGCCGCAACAACTGCGGATCCGCTCTCCATTGGAAGATACACGGTTCAGTCAGGTCTATTCGGGCTGGTATTGGCAGCTTAGAAGCGGCAGCGTTCTCCGCTCGCGATCTTTATGGGATACGGACTTACCGGCTGCCGGGGCCATTACACCGGGGGCTTTGGTTTATCGTTCCATGGCCGGGCCGCGCGATCAAGATTTGCGGGCTGTGTCAACGGTGATCCAGAAAGCAGATTGGGCGCGCCCGGTTGAAGTCACGGTGGCGGTAACCACCGAAGAATATAAAACCGAGACCAAAGCCTTCAATCGGTTGTTGCGTGTATCGCTTGGTATTCTTGGGGTCGGTCTGGGCATTGCGGTGGTTTTGCAGGTGACCTTGGGGCTCCGTCCGCTCAAACGGGTGATTGCTGAATTGACTGCGATGAAGCGGGGCGATGGCCAATATCTGTCCTATGGTCATCCGCGTGAAATATTGCCGTTGGTCGATGCCTTTAACGATCTCCGGGATCATGATCTGGAAACGCTGACCAGGGCCCGGCGGGAGGCCGGTAATCTGGCCCATGGTTTGAAAACGCCATTGGCGCGGTTGGCGGCCCGGGCTGAAGAATTTGGTCCGGACGGGCGGGAACGGTTACGTCCCGATATCGAAGAAATTCGGCGCCGCATTGACTATCATGTGGTGCGCTCGACAGTGTCGGGGGCGCGCGGGACCAATGCTGTGAAGGTGCGATTGCATCCGGTGGCTGACGATATTGTCAGCGGTCTTCTGCGTCTTTATGCCGATAAAGCCATCACGGCTACAATTGCCATTGCCGATGATCTGGCGATTTTGGGGGAAGAGGAGGATTTGACCGAAATCCTCGGCAACCTTCTTGAAAATGCTTTCAAATGGGCGAAGTCCGGGGTGCGGATCAGCGCTACGGTGCAGTCGTCCGGCGTGGTTGAGCTTCGGGTCGAAGATGACGGTCCCGGCTTGACCGAGACCGAGGTCGCAACGGCGCTCGAATGGGGACGGCGGTTAGATGATACGGTGCCGGGCACCGGTTTGGGCCTATCCATCGTGTCCGACATTGTGCGCCTTTACAATGGTCACATGCGTTTTGATCGCAGCCCCGAAGGCGGGCTTGCGGTGATCGTAACCTTGCCGGGGGCTCCCTAATGCGATCAGGCCCAAAGTGCTGATCAACGAGTGCTTCACGCTCGCTTCGAACCAAGCGTCAGAAAGGTAGTTTTTGACGTATCGGAGCAATAGAACCTCATGTCCCGCCGTTCAAGTCTATCGTCTTCACAGGCGGCCAAGGTCCATGATCGGATGTTTGAGCAATTGACGCGTGATTTTGCCACCTGGGACTTTACGAATGGGGCAGAATTACCACGTGATCTTGATACTTTGCGCCGCCAAATGCCGGGACTGGCCGATCTTGTCGGCCGCGGGACCGAGCACGAGATTGCTTTGTTTTTTCAAGCTTTGGGCGAAGCTGAAGCCCGATTGTTGTATCACCACTGGGACGTTAAACTGGCTGGTCGGGCTTTATTGGTCGAGGTTCAACGCAATCTTTTTCTGCATTATTTTCAACAGTATTTTATGCGGGCTTATAAAAGTCGCATGAGCATATAACAAAAAATTCATAAGACTTCTGGCGAAATACTTGATAATTCATCATTTTTCTTAGATCATGGATCACGTGTTTTCGGATGTGATATGCGGCTTTGCTTTTGTGGTGCCTGCAAACCGATGATGTCGGGAGTGGACTTTGTACTATTACGACAGCACAGGCAAAGCCACACTCGGTAGTGTTGCAAGACGACT